>JANNRF010000001.1:0-7798 GCA_031401135.1 Deltaproteobacteria bacterium
CGATCTTCTCGACGATGTGCGGGGGGGTCGGCATGTCCGGGTTGCCCATGCCGAGATCGACGATGTCTTCGCCAGCCAAGCGCGCGGCGTGCTTCAGCTGCGTCACCTCAGCGAGCACGTACGGCGGCAGCCGGCGCAGCTTGTCGAAATCGTGGCGGATGGCAGACACGGGAGCCTCGGGCATGAGCGGAGGAAAACGCTGTAGGCGCGCGAAGCTACGGAGGAATTTCGGGGCGAGCAAGCAACTGCGATGAGCCCCGGCCGAGCCGCGATGCGCGCGCGATCCGGACCCCTGTTGTGGCTCCCCAGGCCCACCGATATGGTCGCCCGTATGAAGACGACCATCGAGCTACCCAAGAGCTTGCTCGCCGAAGCGAAGGCCTGCGCCGCGCGCGAGGGCTCCACCCTGCGCGCTCTGATCGAAGCCGGGCTGCGTGCCGTGTTGAAGGAGCGCAAGGAGAAGAAGAAGCCGTTCAAGCTGAAGGACGGAAGCGTCACGGGAAACGGCCTCGCGCCCGGCCTCGACTGGAAGGACATGCACAGGATCATCCTCGCGTCCTACGGGGATCGCGGCGGCGAGCCTCTGTGATCGCCGTCGACTCCAATCTGCTGGTCTACGCCCATCGCGGCGAGAACCCCTGGCACGACCGAGCGTCCGCGGTGATTCGCGAACTCGCGGAGGGACCGAGCCCGTGGGCGATTGCGTGGACATCCATCCACGAGTTCTACGCAGTCGTTACGAACCCGGGCGTGTTTCGGCCGCCATCGACTCCTGCGGAGGCAATCGCCCAAGTCGAGTTCTGGCGTGCGTCGCCTAGTTTGGTCCTGCTCGGCGAGACGGACTCCCACTGGCGAGAGCTGCGAAAGCTGATCGAGGTTGGGCGCATCGTGGGCGCCAAAGTCCACGACGCGCGCATCGCAGCGATTTGTCTCGCGCACGGCGTGCGCGAATTGTGGTCCGCGGATCGCGACTTCGGCCGCTTCCCAGCGCTGACCACTCGGAACCCGCTACTCGCCGACGACTGATCCGCGCGGTCAGGGCCCGCGCGGCAGCGTCGCCTCTTCTGCAGGAGTCAGCCTGCGCAGCCGCTCGGGCGTGAGCGGCCCATCGCTGTAGGTGTCCTCGCCGGTGCACACGCCGGTGACGTCGTAGTGGAACACAGCGGCTTGCCGGTACGAGAAGACGTAGTTCCCTGACAAGTCGTCGCAGGGCAGGTCCATCGCGTGCAGCGCGCGGCCCGGAAACACGATGTCCATCTGCCCTTCGTGGAACAGTGTGCGGTCGTCCACCACGAAACGGTCGGCGACATAGCGAAGCTTGTTATAGCCGAGCGCGAAGATGTTCGAGTAGAACTCGCGCACCGCCGCCCCGCCCTTCGGCCCGAAGTCGCCGCTGCCCGAGCCGTAGAAGTGATACTGCGGCTCCGCGCACTGCGTCTTCATGATCGCTTCGACATCGCCCGCGAGTTCGGCGAGCAGGTGCTCGCGGAAGTTATTGAGGATTGCGAGGTGCCGCGGCTGCGTGGTGCGAGCGATCTCGGCGTCGAGGGGGCGCAGCGTGTGCTCGAGCGCGAAGTCGATCATCTCACCCCTCCGGCGGAAAGCTCAGGCAGCGCGGGCGCGCGGGAACAACCAGTAGAACAGCAGGCTCGCGGCGGAAACGGCGAGCGCGATCAGCGAGGGGGTCGTCGAGCCGAACAGCAGCGAGATCGCGATCGCGACGTTCGCGATCAGGTAGAGCGCCGGCACGACGGCGGTAAGGGCTCGCGAAGCGCTCGCCGACGTCACGAAGACTTCAGCCGCGCTCGAACGATCTCGCGCGCGCTTGCGGCAGGTGGAACGTCGCCGACGAACACGTCGCAGACTTTGATCGCGAGCAGCGCCAGCTGGATGGGGTTGGTCGCGACGACTCCGTCGGGGAGGCAATCCGCGTGCTCGCGCAAGAAGGCTGCCGCCGCTTGCACCGCGAGGTGCTCCTGGCGGTCGCGCTCGGTGGCGTAGCTGAAGCTCCATCGACGCAGGCGCTGATTGATCCGCTGCTTGCCGTCCGCACCGGCCTCGATCCCGGCTGCCGGGAACACTCGACAGTCGTAGCTCCGGCAGGTTTGGGGCCGCTGCTCGTAGATCGAACACTTGTTATCCAGCAGCATCGGACAGCGGCCGCTCTCATCGAAGCCCAAGAGAACGTTGCCCTCGGGCAGGCCGGGCGCCGGGAACAAGAGCTCCTTCGGGATCCGGCTGAGGGCTTGGGATTCCTCAGGTCCGATCTGGATGAAGTACGACGACGTGCAGCAGGCCGTGCACGAACCGCACGGCACGTCGGCGTTGCCCTTTGCGGCTAGCGCACTCTGCGTGTTGCGGAGCCACGTGGAAAAATCGCCAGCAGGCAGATCCGGTCGCGGGGTGTCGTCCGCGACACCCTGCACTTTCGAAGCGTCGCTCATGGCATCGCCCGGAGATCGCCGCGCAATCAGGCGGCGGAGCGGAGACGCGAGAAGAGGAAGTAGAACGGCAGGCTCGCGGCGGAAACGGCGAGCGCGATCAGCGAGGATGTCGTCGAGCCGAACAAGAGCGAAATCGCGATCGCGACGTTCGCGACGAGGTAGAGCGCCGGCACGACGGGGTAGCCCCAGGCGCGATAGGGGCGCGCGAGCTTCGGCTGACGCGCGCGCAGTGCGTAGAGCGCGATCACGTCGGCGCTCGTCGCGAGCAGAATCGCGAACGTCGTGAAGTCGAGCGCGCCGGGGTAGCTCTGCAGCAGCGCGACGATCGCGATCGCCACCGCGGCCTGCAGCCAAAGCGCGGTCGCGGGCGTCGCGTAGCGCTCGTGGACCTTTTCGACGCCGGGCACGAACAGCCCGTCGAGCGCCATCGCATAAGCGATGCGCGCGCCAACCAGGATCGTCGCGTTCAGCGTGCCGAGAATCGAGATCAGCACGAAGCCTTGGATCAGCTTCCCGCCGATCGCGCCGAACAGCACCGTCGCCGTCGCGCGGCCCACGTCGTCGACGCTGCGCAGCTCGGCGAGCGGCAGCGCGTACAAGTAGACGGCGTTTATTACGAGGTAGATGGCTGTGCAGAGCGCGAGGCCCGCGAACAGCGCGCGCGGCAGGTTGCGCTGCGGCTCGCGGATTTCGCTCGCGACGTAGACCACCGCGTTCCAGCCGAGGTAGCTGAACAGCACCGGCGACATCGCGAGCGCGAAGGCGCCGATGCCAGCGGCTTCGCTCGCACCGCTGATGAGCGGCGAAAGATTCGCGACATCGCCGCGCCCCGTGAACGGCGCGATCAAGCCGAACGCGAACAGCGCGATCACCTTCACGTAGCCCGTCACGTTGTTCGCCCAGGCGCCGTACTTCACGCCCGCAACGTTGAGCCAGGTGCAGAGCAGCGTCGTGAGCGCGGCAAGGAGCAGCACGCTTGGGAGCGCCCAGCCGTAGATCGCGCCGACGCGATCGGCGAAGCCGACGGCGAGCGTCGCGACCGTGCCGGCGAAGATCGCGAAGAAGGTGATCCAGCCGACCACGAAGCCCGCGAGCGGGTGGAAGGCGCGGCGCAGGTAGACATAATCACCGCCCGCGTGCGGGAACATCGCGCCGAGCTCGGCGTTCGCGAGCGCGCCCGCGAGCGAGAGCAAGCCGCCCACGATCCACGCCGCGAAGATCAAGCCCGCGTGCGGCAGGCGATCTGCGATCTCTCCGGGTGTTAGGAAGATCCCCGAGCCGACCACGGAGGCGACCACCAGGAACACCGCGTCCTGCAGGCCCAGCTGTGGACGCAGCTTGTCGCGCGGGTCGCGCACCGACGTGGGGCTCTCCTTCTTCCCTTGTTGGCTTCGCTCGGCTGCGCCTCGCTGCGCGCTTCGCCGGACGCTGCGCGTCCGCGGTCTTCTCGTTGTACTTCGCTCGGCTGCGCCTCGCTGCGCGCTTCGCTTGCTACGCCAGGAACGGCACGAGCAGCAGCGCCACGATGTTGATCAGCTTCAGCATCGGGTTGATGGCCGGGCCCGCGGTGTCCTTGTAGGGGTCGCCGACGGTGTCGCCCGTAACAGCCGATTTGTGGGCGTTGCTGCCCTTCTGCTCGCCGGCGAGCGCGCCGCTCTCGATGTACTTCTTGGCGTTGTCCCAGGCCGCGCCGCCGGTGGTCATCGAGATGCCCAGGCACACGCCGCACACGATCGAGCCGATCAAGAGGCCGCCGAGGCCTTCGGCGCCGAACGCGAACGCGACCACGATCGGGACGACCGCGGGAATCAGCGCCGGCACGATCATCAGGCGCAGCGCGCATTTGGTCACGATGTCTACGCAGGTGCGGTAGTCGGGCTTGCCGGTGCCTTCCATGATGCCCGGGATCTCGCGGAACTGGCGGCGCACCTCTTCGACCACCTTGAGGCCGGCCTCGCCCACCGCGTTCATCGCGAAGGAGGCGAACACGAACGGCGTCATCGCGCCGATGAACAGGCCCGCGATCACCTTCGGATCGTTGAGCATGAAGCTGGCGACGATGTTCGCGGTCTTCAGGTCTTCGATGAACGTCGCGAACAGCGCCACCGCCGCGAGCCCGGCCGACGCGATCGCGTAGCCCTTCGTGACTGCCTTGGTGGTGTTGCCGAACGCGTCGAGCGGATCGGTCACCGCGCGCACCGCCGGGCCGAGCTCCGCCATTTCCGCGATGCCGCCGGCGTTATCCGTAATCGGTCCGTAGGCGTCGATCGAGACCACGATGCCGCCGAGGGAGAGCATGCTCATGGCCGCGATGCCAACGCCGTAGAGGCCGGCCTGCGCGAAGCAGAGATAGATCGCGCCGACGATCACGATCACCGGGATCACGGTGGACTGCATACCCACCGCGAGGCCCGCGATCACGTTCGTGGCGTGGCCGCCCTTGCTGGCGTTCGCGATGTGCACGACGTGCGGCGAGTTTCCGCCGGTGTAGTAGTCCGTCACCGCCATCATCGCCGCCGTAACAACCGCGCCGATCAGCGCGCACGACCAGAGCGCGTTCGCCGTGATTGCGAGGCCGTTCAGATCCGTCGCCGGGATGGCGGTCTGGCTGTTGATCAGGAACACGCCCGCGAGCATCAGCACCGAAGCGATGCCGAGGCCGATGTACATGGCGCGCATCACGGCGGGCGTCTCGCCCTTGGCGGGCTCGCTGATACGCACGAAGAAGATCGCGACGATCGAGCCGACGATGCCGACGGCGCCGATCGCGAGCGGGTACAGGAACATCGCCTCGCTGCCGGGGAACAGGATGTGCCCTAACAGCATGGCCGCGGTCGCGGTGACGCCGTAGGTCTCGAACAAGTCCGCCGCCATGCCGGCGCAGTCGCCGACGTTGTCGCCCACGTTGTCGGCGATCACGGCCGGGTTGCGCGGGTCGTCCTCGGGGATGTTCGCTTCGACCTTGCCGACGAGATCGGCGCCGACGTCCGCGCCCTTCGTGAAGATGCCGCCGCCGAGGCGCGCGAAGACCGAGATCAGCGAGCCGCCGAAGGCGAGGCCGATTAGCGCGTGGGTTCGCGAGACGGCCTCCGGGGCCGCCATCACGAGCACCGTCAACGAGAGCAGGCCCGCGCCCACCACCATCATGCCGGTGACTGCGCCGCCCTTGAAGCTGAGATCGAACGCTGGGCCGAAGCCGCTGCTGGCGGCCTTCGCCACGCGCACGTTCGCGCGCACCGAGACGTTCATGCCGATGAAGCCGGCCGCGGCGCTCGCGAGCGCGCCGAGGGCGAAGCCGCCCGCGTACCACCAACCGAGCGCGGGCAGGAGGCCGATCAGGAAGAAGAGCGGCACGCCCACCATCGCGATGGTTCGGTACTGCCGGCTCAAGAACGCCTCGGCGCCCGCGCGAATCGCGGCGGCGATCTCGTTGGCCTTGTCGGTGGACGTCGGCGCCGCGAGCACCGCGCGATACCAGAGCCCGGCGGCGGCGATCGCGAGCACACTGGCGACGAGAGCGAGGACATCAACCGACATGGCATCTCCTGAGCAGGCTTCGAGAAACGGGACATGACTTGGGGGCGGCGCGCGCCGTGGTGACGACCGCTGGCCCCGCGCTGCGAAAGAACCGGATCGCTCCAGCCTGTTCGCGGCGGGCGCACGATAGGGGCATGACCCGCGGTCTTCCAGGGGTTTTCGGGTGCTTAGGCCGGCGATTTCCGCGCGTTCGTTGCGCTGGATGCGCGATGCTCGCGCGCTTCAAGGAGGCTCCGATGAACGGCGCGGAAGTGTTGATCGAGACGGCGCGGCGCGGCGGCGTGGACGTGTGCTTCGCGAACCCCGGCACCACCGAGATGCCGCTGGTCGCGGCGCTCGACCGCACGAGCGGCGTGCGCGCGGTGCTCGGGTTGTTCGAGGGCGTCTGCACCGGCGCCGCAGACGGCTTCGCGCGCATGACGGGCCGGCCCGCGGCAACGCTGGTGCACCTCGGCCCCGGCTTCGCCAACGGCATCGCGAACCTGCATAACGCGCGGCGCGCGCGCACCCCCGTAATCAACTGGATCGGCGACCAGACCACCGGGCATCACGGCTTCGACGCGCCGCTCACCTCCGACATCGCAGCGCTCACGAGCAATGTCGGCTGGACGCGCAGCGTGAAATCGCCGGCCGAGATGGCGGAGGCGAGCGCGGAATCGGTCGAGGTGGCGATGGGGCCGCCCGGCCGCGTGGCGTCACTGATTATTCCCGCCGACTGTCAGTGGGAACCGAGCGGCGCGCCGATTACGCCGAAGATCAGGCGCGCAGCGCCCGCGGCTTCCGGTGAAGCCGTGAGGGAGGCGGCACGGCTGTTACGTGCTGGCGGCGGCGGGATACTGCTCGGCGCCGATGCGCTCGGAGTGCGCGGACTGCGCGCTGCATCGCGCATCGCCGCGGCGTGCGGCGCGACGGTGTTGATGGAGACGTTCCCCGCGCGCCTCGAGCGCGGCCGCGGGCTGCCGAACTTCGCCGGCCTGCCCTACTTCCCGGAGCAAGGCCGCGCGGCGCTCGCGAATGTGAAGTGCCTGGTGCTGGCGGGCGCGCGCGATCCGGTCGCGTTCTTCGGTTACCCGAACGAAGAATCGCGGCTCGCGCCGGCAAACGCGCCGGTGTTCGCGCTCGCGGACCCCGACGCCGGCATCGACGCCGCGAGCGCGCTCGAAGCGCTCGCGGATGCGCTCGGCGCGCCGGCCTTCGCGCCGCCCGCAGCGCGCGCAGCGGAGCCCTTCGCGCCGAAGGGCAAGAAGCTCGACCCCAACAACTTGGGCCGCGCGCTCGCCTCGCTCCAGCCCGAGAACGCGATCGTGGTGAACGAGGCCGCTACGACTGGGCTCGTGTGGAACGTCACGAGCGCCTCGAACTCGGCGCTGCACACGATGCTGGGCCTCACGGGCGGCGCGATTGGCCAGGGCTTGCCCAATGCATTAGGCGCGGCGATCGCCTGCCCGGACCGCAAAGTGATCGCGTTCCAGGCCGACGGCAGCGGCCTCTACACCGTGCAGGCGCTCTGGTCGATGGCGCGCGAGGGCGCAAACGTGACGGTGGTCGTGTGCGCGAACCGCAAGTACCGAATCCTGCAAGCCGAGCTCGCACGCGCGGGCGTCGCCGAGCCGGGCCCGAAGGCGCGCGACCTCACGGACTTATCACGGCCCACGATCGAGTGGACGAACCTCGCGAAAGGCTTTGGCGTAGCCGGCCGCACCGCCAACACCGACAGCGAGTTCGTCGAAGCACTGCGCCGCGCGCTCGCCGAACCGGGCCCGAGCTTGGTCGAGGCGGTACTGGGATAAACCGCGCGCCCGCGAGGAACTCTCCGC
>JANNRF010000002.1:0-11595 GCA_031401135.1 Deltaproteobacteria bacterium
ACCAGCCAGCTCGGGCCATCGCTCGCGTTCGGCCGCGGCACTTCGTGCACGCGCCCAGCCGTGAGTCCGAGCGCGGCGAGCAGCCCCGGCGGTGGCGCGCCGGCCTCCCCGCGCGGCGGCAGCGCGGGAAAGTCGAGACGAATCCAGTGGCCCTCGCGCGCGGCAAGCAGCCGTCCCGAGAGCGTCTCGAACGCGATTTCCGAGTCGGGCTTCTCGCGCGCCGTTTCGTAGAGCACGTGTGCGCTCGCGAGCGTCGCGTGCCCGCACAGCGGAACCTCGAGCGCGGGCGTGAACCAGCGCAGCCGGTAGGCCTCCCCCTGACGCCACATGAACGCGGTCTCCGCGAGATTCATCTCCGCCGCAACCGCTTGCATCCAAGCCGCGTCGCGCGGCCCCTCGAGCAGACACACAGCCGCCGGATTGCCGCGAAACGGAACCTCAGTGAACGCATCGACCTGATAAATCGGCACCGGCTTCGTCATGCCGCGAACCTAATCCCCAGCCCGCACTTGCGCGCCCCACCGCCCCGCGCGAAACACGCGCCCCCGAGCCCAGCCAAGCCGGGACGTTCCACGACGAACACGACGAAACACCCCGGGACGTTCCACGACGAAACTCCGCGCACCGCCGCCGCCGCGCTCACAGCCGCGCGAGCAACGCCTTCACGCGCTGCTCGATCTCGTCGCGCACAGCGCACACGCCCGCGGCGTCGAGATCGCGCGGGTCCGCGAGCGCCCAGTCATCGCGAATGCGCGCACGCACGTGTGGGCACGCGTCGCCGCAGCCCATCGTCACCACCGCATCGAACGCGAGGTGCGCAACCGCCTCGAGGCCCTTCGACGCGTGCCCTTCGAGATCGACGCCGCGCGCCGCCATCGCCGCGATCGCCTTCGGGTTCACGCGCCCCGACGGCCGCGAACCCGCGCTGTGCGCCTCCACCTCGTCGCCGCCGTGCAGCCGCGCGAACGCCTCCGCCATCTGGCTGCGGTTCGAGTTCTCGACGCACACGAACAAGACGCGCTTCACGCGAGCCTCCCCGATTCGCGGCAATGATAGCCTGGCCCGCACGAGCAGAAGGTGACCTCGCGATGAAGCACGCCGGCCCCGAAGCGATCGCGCGACTCGCGCCCTTGGTCGCCGAGCTGCGAAAGCTCGCGCCGCTCCGGGAACCCAAGCCCGGCACGTTCTACCGCGGCTCCTCGGCGTTCCTGCACTTTCACGAAGACGCGGCCGGCGATTTCGCGGACCTCAAGATCGACGGCGACTGGCAGCGCTCGCGCGTCGTGAGCGCGAAGGAACGCGCGACGTTGTTACGGCGCGTGCGAGCGCTGCTCGCGGGCTGACACGCGCGCGTCACTCGTCCTCGCCCTGGCCCTCGTCGCGAGCCGGCAACCGCGCGATCAGCTTCTGCGTCGCCATCAGCCGAAAGCCTTGCTCTACGAGGCCCTCGACCACGCCCCAGTCGGGCTTCGTGTCGAGCACCACCGCGATCCAGCCGCGATGTCCGAGATACGGCGGGCGCCAATAACGCTTCGGGTCGTTCTCGATCAGCGCTTCTTGCATGCCGAGCGGCGCGGGCAGCCACACCGAGATGTGTTCGCCGCCGTGATGGTGGTTGTCGAACATCGCGAAGACCTTTCCCTTGCCCGCAAACCAGGTCGGCTCGCCGTGCGAGATCTTCTCCTGCGCTTCAGGCAGCGCGAGGCAGATCGCGCGCAGCCGCGCGAGCACGTCGCCCCCGCGCCCGCGCGCTTTGCGCTGGCTGACGGTTGTTACACGTTCGGGTGCGCGGGGCATCGGCATCTCCTGGCAACGCGCCCAGCCTATCACCGAGCGCGCACGTGATGGGCTAACACCCGCCGCTCGGAAGCGGTGCAGGGATTCGGGGGACGAGACGATGGACCGGCTCACCGGCAAGGTCGCAATCATTACGGGCGCTGCGCGCGGGCAGGGCGCGGCGGAAGCGCGGCTGTTCGTGGCGGAAGGCGCGCGCGTCGTGATCGGCGACGTGCTCGCGGCGGAAGGGGAGCTGCTCGCGAAAGAACTCGGAGCGAGCGCGCGCTTTCTGCGGATGGACGTGAGCCAGGAAACAGACTGGGAGGCGGCGCTCGCAGCCGCGCGCGAACTGGGTCCACTCACGACGCTCATTAACAACGCCGCGATCCAGCACTATGCAAAGCTCACCGAAACCACCACCGCGGATTACATGCGCGTGATCTCGGTCAACCAAGTCGGCTGCTTCATCGGCATGCGCGCGTGCGCGCCGGTGCTCGCCGCGAGTGGCGGCGGCTCGATCGTGAACGTCGCCTCGATGGACGGCACGCGCGGGACCAATGGCATGGTCGCCTACGTCTCCAGCAAATGGGCGATGCGCGGGCTCACCAAAGTCGCGGCGATCGAGTTCGGGCCGGCGCGCATTCGCGTGAACACGATCCTGCCCGGCTCGATCCAGACGCCGATGGGGAACCCTGATAACGAGGACATCGCGACCTACAACCGCCACTTCGCGGGGCACCCGCTCGGGCGCATCGGGGAACCCGAGGAGATCGCCAAGCTCGCGTTGTTCCTCGCGTCCGACGATTCCTCGTACTGCACGGGCGCCGAGTTTCTCGCGGACGGCGGCGCGACGGCCGGCGTGCATTACGCCAACGTCGCGACTTCGTTCCCGCGCAAGTAAGGAGGCCCGCATGGAGAAGCTCGTCTATCTGCTCTGGAAGCCCGAGGCCGTGAGCGGCGACGCGTTCCGCGATGCGCTGCTCGCGACGACTGCCCAACAACTCCTCGCAGCCGGCGCGTTGCAGCTGCAAATCGACATCGCGGATTCCGCCGTCGCGCCGGCGGCGCCCATGCGCCTGATTTGCACGCGCCCGCTGCCCGATGCGCTGCTGACGCTCGCGCTGCACACACACCTCGATCGCAAGGGCGTCGAGGCCGCGCTCGCCGCCGCAGCGCCGCGCTTCGCGGGCTACCTCGTCTCGGGCTCGGAGCCGATCCCTAACACCAAGCAGCGCGCGCGCGACGGCGAGCGCACGCCCGGCTACGCGCAGATCGCGCTGATCCAGCGCCCGCCGCGGCTCGCCCACGAGCACTGGCTCGAGATCTGGCAGGGCAGCCACACCAAAGTCGCCAAGGAAACGCAGTCGACGTTCCGTTACGTGCAGAACTCTGTGATCCGCGGGCTCACCCACAACGCGCCGCGCTTCGACGCGATCGTCGAGGAGTGCTTCCCCGCCGCGGCGATGACCAGTCAGCACGCGTTCTACGACGCCATCGGCGACGACGCCAAGCTCGACAGGAACCGCAAGCGCATGATGGAGAGCAGCGGCCGCTTCATCGACTTCGACAAGATCGACGTGATTCCCATGAGCGAGTACGTGATCCGGTCGTGAGCAAGCGGAGCGCGCAGCGAGCCGAAGGCGAGCGAAGATCCAAGGGATGAACGACGCCGACTTCGCACGCTTCGCGAGCTGGGCCGAGCGCACGCTCGGCGGCAAGATCGTGCGCGCGGAGCGACAGGGGGAGCGGCGCTCTGGCGGGCGGCCGGCGTGGTTCCTCGAGATCGCGCGCGGCAGCGAAACGCTGGCTTGTTATGCGCGCATGGACCGCGGCGCGGAGCAGCTGATCTCGCGCGAGTTCACGCTCGAGCGCGAGCATCGCGTGCTGTGCGCACTGAACGCAGCCAGCGCGCGCGTGCCCCGCGTGTACGGCTTCTGCGCCGACCCCGCCGGCATCCTGATGGAACGCGTGGCCGGCGAGTTCGACTACACGAAGCTCGCGCCCGGCCCCGAGCGCGATGCCCTCGACGAAGACTTCCTGCGCGAACTCGTGCGCATCCACGAACTCGACGCCGCGCGCTTCACGGCCGCCGACATCGAGGCGCCCGCGAACGTGGAGGCCTGCGCGCTGCACGATCTCGCGCTCTGGGAGCGCGCGTATCGCCGCGCGCTGAAACACCCCGTGCCGATCGTCGAGTTCGCGACGCGTTGGCTGCGCCGAAACTCGCCCGCGCCGCCAGCGCGTTTGTCGCTCGTGCAAGGTGACACCGGCCCCGGGCAGTTCCTGTTCTCAGGCTCGCGCGTCACCGCCATCATCGACTGGGAGTTCGCGCACCTCGGTGACCGCGTGCTCGATCTCGCGCAGATCCGCACACGCGATTTCTACAACCCCGGCATCGACCTCGCGCGTTGGCTCGCACGCTACGAGGAGTTGTCAGGGATTCAGGTCGACCGCGCGACACTCGCCTACTACACGGTGAAGGCGATGCTGATCACGCCGCTCGCGCTGGCCGGCGTCGTGCAGAACATGCACCCGCGCACCGACCACGCGGAGTGGTACGCGCAGGACGTTTGTTACAAGCGCGCCACCGCCGAGGCGCTCGCGGAGGCGATCGGCGTCGCGCTCGCGCCGCCGCAGCTGCCGCCTGCGCTCGCGACCGACCGCGCGCCGATGTTCGCGCTGCTCGAGGAGAACCTGCGCGGCGAGCATCGCCCCGCTGCCCCTGATGACTTCGCGCGCTCGCGCCTGGATCTCGCGCTGCGCCTGGCCACGCATCTGCGCAATGCCGACGCCTTCGGCGCTGCGCTCGAAGCGCAGGAACTCGACGAGATCGCGAAGCTTGTCGGCGCGCGCCCTCGCTCGGTCGCCGAAGGCGACGCCGCGCTCGAGCGCTTCATCCGCACGAACGAAGGCGAGGCGGACGCACGCCTCGTCGCGTACCTCTACCGTCGCGCCGTGCGCGACGAGGCGTTATGGCGCGGCGCGCTGGGCGCGGGCGAGCGCGCGGTATTCCAGCCCCTCGCGAAGAGCTGAGACGCGCGCCGCTCGCTACGCCCGCGGCGCGTCCTTCACTTCCCAGCGGACCCACGCGCGCTTTACGCCGCCGACGAAGCTCGAGTTCATGCGCTCCACCGGCTTCGCGCGCTCGATCGAGACGAGGCGCTCGCGCAGCTGGGCGAACAGGCAGCGCAGTTCGAGCCGCGCGAGGTGCGCGCCCAGACAGACGTGCTCGCCGCGCCCGAAGCCGATGTGGTTGTTGGGGTTGCGCTCGATGTCGAACTGGAACGGGTTCGCGAAAACTTCTTCGTCGCGGTTGCCCGAGGCGTAGAACAGGCACACGGCCTCGCCCCTCTTCACGAGCTTGTCGCGCACTTGCATGTCGCGCGTCGCGGTGCGCGTGAACTGGTTCACCGGCGTCACCCAGCGCACGGTCTCCTCGATCATGCCTTCCACGAGGTCCGCCCGCGCGATCAGCTTCGCCTGCTGGTCCGGGAAATCGATCAGCTGCTGAACGCCGCCAGTCATGGCGTTGCGCGTGGTCTCGTTGCCCGCGACCACCAGCAGGAAGTAATAAGAGAGCAGCTCGCGCACCGGCAGCGGCTGGCCGTCGAGCTGGCTGTTCGCGACGACCGAGACGATGTCGTCCTTCGGGTTCGCCCTGCGCTCCGCCACCAGCGCGGCGAAGTACTGGAACAACTCGTTGCGCGCGGTCTCGGAGGTCTCCGTGATCGAGCGCCCGCGCTGAAACTCGGGCTCTTCAGGCGCGATCGTCTCGTTCGTCCAGCGATACAGCAGCGGCCAGTCCTTGTCGGGCACGCCGAGCATTAGGGCGATCACCGCGATCGTGATCGGCGCGGAGACGTCGGCGACAAAATCGAGCTCGCGCTTCTGGGCGGCCGTGTCGAGGATGCCGCGCGTGATCTGCTGAACCTTCGGCTCCCAGACTTTCACCGTGCGCGGCGTAAACCACTTCGAGGTGAGCTGCCGAAAGCGCGCGTGATCCGGCGGATCCATGTTCAGCAGGTGGCGCGCGGCGTCTTCCGGCGGCGGCTGCTCGACGTTGAACACCGCGAGCCGCGGCGCGATGATGAAATCCGTCGGGTTCTTGCCGATGTCCACGATGTCGGCGTGTTTCGTAATCGCCCAGAACGGTTCGTACTGCGCCGTCTTGTCGTACCAGCGCACGGGCTCGTTGTTACGGAGCCACGTCCACGCCTCGTGCGGGTAGCCGACGTCGCGATAGCGCTCGGGACCCACGATGTCGTTCATGCTCGGGGCCTGCGAGGTCAGCTGGGTGGCGGCGCTCATGCGATCTCCGGTGATTGGGCGGGCAACGCGGCACCGTAGCCCAGCCGACCGAGCGGTCGAGTCGGGCCGCGACTCGGCGACGCTTACGTGCCTGCGCGACACTCGCCCGCCGCAAAGGGAGTACGAGGCAATGACGGATTCCGGGTCGCTCGCGACGCAGCTCGGTGTCGGCCCCGAGTGGGCGCGCGCGTTTGCGCAAGCGGAGCGCCTCGTCGGCGGGCGCATCGTGCACGCGGAGAAGCAGCCGCGCTGGCGCCCCGCGTTCTTCCTCGACGTCGACTGCGCGGGCGAGATCAAGCGCGTGTACTTGCGCGGCGACCGCGGCGAAATGCAGCACGGCGTCTACGGCCTCGATCACGAATACCGCGTGCTGTGCGCGCTCGCAGCCGAAGGCATCCCCGTCCCGCACGTCTACGGCTTCCTCGACGACCCGCTCGCGATCGTGATGGCGCGCGCGCCGGGCCGCGTGAACCTCGCGACCGCGAACGACGAGACCGAGCGAAGCCAAGTGCTCGATCATTGGATCGACATCCTCGCCGCAATGCACCGGCTCCCGCTCGCCCGCTTCGAGGCATTAGGAATTGAGCGCCCGCAGCGGCCCGAGCAGCTCGGCCTCGGCGATTTCCCGCGCTGGGAGAAATCCTGGCGCGAGCGCAAGAACCGCCCCGACCCGCGTATCGAGTGGGTGATCCGCTGGCTGCACCGCAACGTCCCGCGGCACCGCAACAAGCCCGCGATGCTGCAAGGCGACGCCGGGCAGTTCCTGTTCGAGCACGGCCGCGTCACCGCGATGATCGATCTCGAGCTCGCTTACATCGGCGACCCGCTCGCCGATCTCGCCGGCATGCTGAACCGCGATCTCTCGGAGCCGATGGGCGACTTGAACCGCGCCTTCCACCGCTACGCCGCCCTAATGGGCGAGCCGCTCGATGTGAAGAGCGTCTGGTACCACACCGCGCGCTTCGGGATCTGCACGCCGATCGCCTGCGCGCCGCTGCTCGCCGCGCCGCCGCCTCAGTTCAACTATCCGGTGTATTTGGGCTGGGACATCGTGTACGGGCGCATCTGCCTGGAGGCGATCGCGCGCTTCTCAGGCATCGCGCTGCGCGAGCCCGAGCTGCCCGAGCCCGCGCCTTCGCGCCACGCGCCCGGCTTCGAGCAGCTGCTCGCGACGCTCGCGAGCGCAAAGCAAAGTTACGAGGTGGATACCGCCACGCGCATCGCGCAGTGGGCGCGCGAACTCGACGCGCACGGTGCGGGCATCGAGCGCGACGACGCGGATGAGGTAGCGCGCCTAACAGGTACGCGCGCTGCGCCGGGCCTCGCTGCCGATCGCGCGCTGGAAGCGTTCGTGCTCGGCGCGGGCGCGGAACGCGACGAGGAGATTCTTCAGCTGCTCTACCGCCGTACGAAGCGCCAGCAGGCTTTGATGCAGCCTGCGTTGCGCGAGCTGGAGCACGCGAAGCTGAACGCGATCCGCGGCTGACCCGCCCCGCAAGCGCAGGGCGTCCGCTTCGCGTCCGCGGCTCGCGCGTTTACTTCGCCCGGCTGCGCCTCGCTGCGCGCGGCGAAGCGCCGCTTGCTCAGCCAATCGCGACGATCTTCCCGAGCGCGTAGCCGCCGAGCAGCTTCGCGCTGCGGCGCGCGAAATCTCGGGGCGTGTACTCGTTCGAGGGTTGGCCGGGTGGCGACTCGGGCAAGAGGCCCATCGCCTGATAAGCCTCGGCCACGAGCTCCGAGCAAAACAAGCTGCCGAGGCGCTCGCGCTTCAGCGAGCCGAACCAGCCGTCCAGCGCGGACTCCAGCAGCTCTAGCTTCTTCTGCTCGTAGGGCCGCCCGGCGAGCTGGCCGCGGCGCTGCGTGAGCGCGGCGTCCATCTCGGGTGTTATAGGCTTGTCGAGCGCGCGCAGCTTGAACTCGCCGTGGTACGTGGCGAGACGCGCGCTCAGCCAGACGAGCTGCACGCCAGACTGCGTGCGATTCGTCTCCACGTCGGCGAGATCCGCGAGCGTCGTCGATTCCCACAACAAGACGCGTTCCGGAAACGCGGGCATGCGCACGACGACGCCGACGTGCGACCACTTCCCCCCGATCCCCCACTTGATCACGCTCGAGGTGAAGCTCGTGCCGGAGAACAGCACGAGGTCGCCGGTTTTCAGGTCGCTGCGGACGTCCGGATACTTCAGCCCGCTGCGTGTCGCTCCGGCCATCGCTCCACCTCACGCGCGCGGCGGCGCGCCGCACTACTGTGCCGCGCTGCCGGGAGGCTCGCATGCAGTTCTCGATGATCTTCGAAGCGCAAACCTCGGATCCATCGCGCAAAGGCGAACAGCGCGTAATGCGCGAATCCGTCGAGCAGGCGCTGCTCGCTGAAGAAGTCGGTTTCGACCGCGTCTGGGCCGTCGAGCACCACTGCTTGAAGTGGTACGCGCACATGAGCGCGCCGGAGACGTTCCTCGCTTATGTGGCTGGCAAGACCTCGCGCATCCGCATCGGCCACGGCGTCGTGTGTCTGCCGTTCCGCATGAACCACCCCGTGAAGGTTGCCGAGCGCATCGCGATGCTCGACATCCTCTCGAACGGGCGCGTGGATTTGGGCGTGGGTAAGGGCGGCACCCAACAAGAGAGCGGTGCGTTTCAGACCAACGTCGGCGACATCTCGCCGCAGCTCGAAGCCAGCGCGCGCATGATTCCGAAGATGTGGCGCGACGAGCCGTTCGAGCACCACTCCGACCTAATGGATATTCCGCCGCGGCCGATTCATCCGAAGCCGCTGCAGGAGCCGCACCCGCCCATGTTTCTCGCCTGCACGCGCGAGGCGACGCTCAACCAAGCCGGCGAGTGGGGCGTTGGCGCGCTGTGCTTAGGGTTCGCCGGGCCCGAGGACATCGCGAGGAAGAACCGCGTTTATCGCGCAGCGGTGAAACGGCGCACCCCCGCGTCGCAGGTGGGTGACTTCCCGGTCGAGCACCTCTCCGCGCTGTGCCCCGCGATCGTGCTCGACGACCGCGACGGCGCCAAGAAAATCGGCCACCGCGGCCAGCGCTACTTCGCCGAGGCCATTAATCACTGGTACGACCCGACGGGCCAGGCGCCCGAGCCGCGCACCTTCATCGACGGAGACGACGCCGACGTGCTGCTGCAAACCGGGCAAGCGCTGGTGGCGCGGCTCAACGAAGAGAAGATCGAAGTCGGGACCGAGACCACCGGCATGTACAACCCCAATAATGCCTACGGCAATGTCGCCGACGCGATCGAGTACGTGGAGAAGCTGGTCGCCGCGGGCGCCGACGAGGTGATGTTCCTGCTGCAGATGGGCACCGTGCCGCAGGACGCGATCCTCGAGTCGATTCGGAATCTCGGGAAGCACGTGATTCCGAGATTCAGGAAGAGCTGAGCCTGCTCGCTTGCGCCTTGGTCCTCGGCGATAGGCTGCGGCCCATGGAACTGCTTGTGGTCCTCAAGTCGGGTGAAGACGGGTACGTCGTAGCCGAGTGTCCCGCGCTGCCGGGCTGTATCAGCCAGGGCCGGACCCGCGCTGAAGCGCTCTTGAACGTCCGCGAGGCGATCGAACTGTGCTTGGAGAGCCGCGAAGAAGAAGGTTGGGAGCTGCCCGAGTTCTGCGAGGTCGCTCAAGTGGAAGTGCCCTGAGCGGGAGCGCGCGATTCTAAGGACCGCGCGAATCGAGCCTGAGCAGTTCGTTCGCGCGCTGCGGTAGTGCAGACGGGCCGGCTCGCAACGAAGTGCCGCCAGCCCTCAGCCCGCTACCCGCGTCGCTGCCTCAGCAGGGAAGCGTTTGCGGAACGCGGCGAGCACGACCTCGGCGGCGCCGTCGATACCCAGCGTCTCGGTGTTGACCGCGACGTCGTAATGACTCGCGTCGTCTGGATCGACCGCGAAATCGCGCCGCAGGAACGCGAGCCGCTCGGCCTCTTCGCGCGCGAGCTGCGTCTCGGCTTCCGCCGCGCTGAGCTGGCGCGCCTTCGCGAGCCGCTCGAGCCGCGCGCTGCGCGGCGCAACCACCAACACGCGCAGTGTGCGCTCCGCGGGCATCACGTGCGGGCTGCCGCGGCCGAGCACGACGGCTTGCCCGCGCTCCGAGAGCACGGCGAGGGTGCGCAGCAGCTCGCCGAGATAATCACTCTCGCGGAACTCTTCGCGGCGCAGCGTGAGCGAGACCCAGCGCTCGATGCCTTCGCGCGTGCGCTCGTCGAGATCGGCGACCAGCTCGCGGCGAACCCCGCGCGCGCGCGCGATCTGATCGACGATCTCGATGCCGAAGAAGCCGAAGCCGAGCGCGTCCGCGACGCGCAAGCCGAGCTCGGCCGCGCCCGAGCCGGGCAAGCGCGAGAGCGCGATGCTCGGTGCACTCCGGCGCGCGGGCTTGAGTCGCTCGCGCGCCTGCCAGCGCAGCACCTGCGCGTTCACGAGATCGTCGAGGGAGCGGGGGTGCGGGGTGCGCATCGGAGGTCCTCCTTGGCGCCAGCGTCCAGCATACGCCTGTGCGGTGCGGGGAGGGGAACGGCGAGCAGCGCGACGGAGCGCAACAGGTCGATGCGTTCTGCGTCAGCCCGCGGAGGCTGCGCGTTCGCCCACCGCGAGACGCGCTGCGATGCGCAGCCCGAGCGCGGCGACCAGCGCGAGCTCCATCGCGCTGTACAGCAGCTGATGCCCGATCCCGAGCTTCTCGAACGCGAGCGGGACGTTGCCCCAGTTCGTGAGCGTGAAGATGAACCACACCCAATAAGCGCCGGTGGTGTGCAGCAGCTTCCAGCCGCGTTTGCCGAGCGCGCCCACCGCGGCGTCGTTCGAGGTGAGGCCCATCGCGAAGTAGAAGGCGAAGCCGAGGCCGCCGCCAATTAGGGTGGTCAGATCGGGCTGCTCTACGCCCGGGAACGCCTGATATAGCCAGACGAGCGCGATGCCGTGGAGGAAGTGCGCGAGCGCGGCGGAGGCGCCGAGATAGCGGCGGTTCGCGAGCAGCCACGCCGTTGTGCTGCTGCGCCAGAACTGGCGCAGCGGGCGCGCCGTGAACGCGAGCAGGAAGAGCGTGACGGAGGCGCGCGCGGTGGCGCGGATCCAGACGCGCACGCCTTCTTCGCCCGTGCCGAAGGCGGCGAACAGCGCGAGCGAGCCGAGCACGAGCGCGGCGAAGATGCGGAGCGTTAGGCCCCAGCCGGAGAGCGCGGAGGATTTGGAACTCGAGGTGCTGGCCGAAGTCGCCATGGCGGCACGAAATAGCGCGCGCTGCGAAACGATGCCCGCGCGCGAAGCGCAGATGCACGGCCGCGCTCGCGTGAGGCAAGCTGCGCGCCGGAACGGAGAGCGGCGATGGCAGAGGAAGTGCGCGGCATCGATTCGGCGCGCGTGTCGGCGTGGCTCGCGGCGAATCTCGCAGGGGCGCAGCCGCCGTTCGCGTTCGAGCTGATCGCTGCGGGCGGCTCGAATCTCACGTACCGCGTCGCCGACGCCGCGGGCCGCGTCGCCGCGCTGCGGCGCCCGCCGGCCGCG
>JANNRF010000003.1:0-5585 GCA_031401135.1 Deltaproteobacteria bacterium
TCGATCTGCACGCGCGGCACGCCGAGTGGATCGAGGCGCGCGCGGGCGAGGACGGCGCGCAGGACGAGACGCTCGGCTGGCACTTCGAGCAAGCGCACCAATGCCTGCGCGAGCTCGGCCCGATCGACGCGCGCGGCCGCAAGCTCGGCGAGCGCGCTGCGAAGCACCTCGCCGCCGCCGGCCGCCGCGCGCTCGCGCGCGACGATCTGCCGCTCGCCGCCAGCCTGTTAGGGCGCGCGCTCGATCGGCTCGATCCCTCGGACGGGGCGCGCGCCGATCTCGCGCTCGATTGGTGCGAGGCGCTGCTCTCCGCGGGCGATGTCGGGCCAGCCGCTGGGGCGATCGACGAACTCGGCCGCTTCACCGGCGACTCGGAGCGCCTGCGCGCGTGGCACACCTGCTTCGCCGGCCAGCGCAGCACGCTCACCGACCCGCAGTCGCTGAACGCAACCGCGCTCGCGGTAGCGGCCGCGGCCGAAGCGCTCGCGAAGCTCGGCGACGCCGCGGGCGAAGCGAAGGCGCATCAGGTGCACGCGCAGGCATTGTTTCGGCTCGGGCGCGTCGGCGCGGGCGAGGCCGCGCTGGATCGCGCGCTCGCCGCGGCGCGCCGCCCGGGCGGCGATCGCCGCCGCGCGAACGCCGTGCTCGCGGGCGCGCCGCTTGCCGCTCTCTGGGGTCCGAGCCCGGTGACGCGCGCGAGCGGCCGCTGCCTCGACGTGGTGCGCGTGCTGCGCATCACCCAAGACGCGCCCGCGGTCGAGGCCATCGCGCTGAGTTGTCAGGGCGTGCTCGAAGCGCTGCGCGGCCGCACCGACGCCGCGCGCCGCATGGTGGCTTCGTCGCGCAAAATGGTGGAAGAGCTCGGCATCGCGAACCGGCTGTTCGAGGCGGACGTGTTCGCGGGGCGCATCGACCTGCTCGAAGGCGACGCCGTCGCCGCCGAGGGTCGGCTGCGCAGTGCCTACGACGGGCAGCGCGAGCTCGGCCTCGGCGTCGACGCCGCGCAGACCGCGGCGCTGCTCGCGCGCGCGCTGCTCGCGCAGGGCCGCGCCGCCGAGGCGGAGGCGCTCTCGCACGAGAGCGAGGCGCTCGCGGGCGACGGGCTGCAAGCCGGGATCGCCTGGCGTGGCGTTAGGGCCGAGGCGCTCGCGCGCCGCGGCGAGCACGCGGCCGCGGTCGCGCTCGCAGAGGCCGCGGTGGAGATTGCGTCCGCGACCGACGCGCTGCTCGATCACGCCGACGCGCGGCTCGCGCTCGCCGCGGCGCTGCGCGCGGCGGGCCGTAACAACGAGGCGAGCGCCGAGGAGCGCCGCGCGATCGAGCTGTGGGAGGCGAAGGGGGCGACATTGTTGGCGGAGCGCGCGCGGCGCGAGGGCGTGCGCGCGGAGCCAGCCCTGCGTGCGCCCAGGCTGAGCGAGCCGCTGACGCGGCCTGTGCGCCGCCGAGTGCGAGCGAACCTCGCGACCGAGAATTGTGCCCGCCTGGAGGCCGTGATCGCTGCCCGCGATCTGGAGGCGCTCCCCGGCTTTCTGGCCGCCAGCTACGAGAGCATCCATCACCCGACCGGGACGCTGATGGGTCCGGAAGCGCCCCTAGCGATTTGGCGCGCGCTCCTTCAGGGACAGGATCCCGCGCTGACGAACGAGATTCTTGCGACTCTCGGTGACTCACTCGCGCTCGTGCGGGGAGTTCGCTCGAGCAGCGCTCAGCGCGATGGCGAGAGCATCGACGTCGGTGCAGCGCTCAGCGAGGAGATCACGCTCGTCGAGGTGGACGCGTGCGGGCGGACCACACGCGCCGAGACCTTCGCGTCCCGAAACTTTGGTGACGCCGTGGTCCGCCTCTACGAGCGCTACGCCGAGCTCGTGCCCGACGAAACAGCGCGCGTCCGGGTCGAGGGAACCGCGCGCACGGCACGCGTGATGCTCGGACAGCCGGACCTCGCGGCCACAGGCACGGTCGTGGCGCCTGACATCGAGTTCTCGGATCTGCGCACCGTCGGTTTCGGGACGTTGCACGGCGCCGAGGCCGTACTGCAGAGCATCGCCGCGATGATGGATCTCTCGCGCGACGACAGTGCGCGGATCGACGACGTGCTCGTGCTCGAGCCCGAGGCGCTCGTCGTGCGCTGGACCAATCGCGGAACGCACGCCGAGAGCGGCGGCGCGTTCGAGCGAAACCTCTGTCAGCTGTTCACGTTCGACTCCGCCGGATTGCTGTCGCGCTGGCACCAGTTCGAGGCGGAGGACGACGCGGCGGCGCTCGCCCGCTTCGACGAGCTGACTGCGCCCGGCTCGATGACGCGCCCGAACTCGCAGCGCGTCCGCCCCAACGCAGCGAGCGCGGCGATGGCGCGCTTCGAGGTCGCCTTTGCTGCGCGGGATCTCGAGGCGATCGAGGCCCTGCTCGCGGAGTCCCAGACGGTGGTCGATCACCCGAACGGCGCCAGCTACGGACGCGCGGGGGAGATTGCTGCGCTTCGGAAGATGCTGCGCTCGCGAGGAACGCGCTGGCGGCGCGCGCCGATTGCGACGCTCGGCGATTCCCTCTCGCTGGACCGCCGGTTTGTCTCGGGGCACGGCGCAGGCGCTGGCCGCTTCGACGTCGCTGACTACGAACTCGATTCCCTCGTCATCAGCGAGGTCGACGAGAGCGGGCGCTTCGAGCGCCTCGAGATATTCGGCAGCGAGCACCTCGGCGACGCGATCGCTCGCCTGTACGAGCGCCACGCTGAATTGCTGCTTGATGGCCCTGCGCGCGACCGCGCCGCGGCGACGGCGCGCTCGGTCGCGACGCTCGCGGGAACGTTCGACCTCGCTCGCTTCGCCGCGGCGGTCGACCCTGACATCGAAGTAGCCGACGCGCGCAGCGTCGGCACCGGTTCGCTGCACGGCACGGAGGCCGTGCTGCGCTCCATGCGCGCGCTGCTCGATCTCTCGGAACCCGGCGTCGACTGGCGCATCGACGACGTGTTCGGCGTGAGCGAGGGCGCGCTCTGCGTCCGTCACACGAGCTTCGGAGCGGAGCGCGTCGGCGGCGGCGCGTACGAGCGCAACCTCAACGAGGTCTGGGCCTTCGGGCAGGACGGCCTAATCACGCGCTGGGAACGCTTCGATCTGGAGCACGAAGCCGAAGCCCTCGCGCGCTTCGACGCGCTGGCCACTGCCCCGGACGCAACGCCTCCTCCCCAACAACTCGCCACCGGCTTCGAGAACGCCGCCTCGCGCGCGCTGCGCGAGTTCACGCGCGCGTGGCGCGCGCGCGATTGGTCCGCCGTGCGTGCGACTTATCACGGCGCGCACGCCATGGACGATCGCCGCAAGCTGATGCGCCTCGCGATCTCGGGCGCCGCGTTCTTCACGAACGAGCGCGTTCTTTTCGACGGCGTGCCGAGCGAGTGGCGCGCCGAGCTGCTCGCGACGCGCGGCGAGCGCCTCGCGCTCTTCCGCGTGCGCTTCACCGCGCAGGCGCCCGACAGCGGCCCGATGGAAGTGGCGATGCTCGATCTCGTGGAGGTCGACGCGACGGGCAAGCGCACCGGGCTCGTGGTGTTCGACCTCGACGCCGAGGGCGCCGCCTACGCCGAGCTCGATGCGCGTTGGGAGGCCGGCGAAGCCGCACTACACGAGCGCGCGTCGGCGGCGCTGCGCGCATTCCGTCGCACGATCGGAAGCCGCGATTGGTCCGCACTTGCCGCGCTGCTCAGTCCCGAGTTTGGCTGCGAGGACCACCGGAAGCTCGGCTTCGGGACGCTGGGCGGCGCCGCGTATGTCGATCTCATTCGTTCGCTGAGGGAGCTCTCGCCCGATGTGCGGCTGCAGCTCGCGCACGTGCGCACTTCGGACCGCGCCGCGCTGCTCGAGGTCGCCTGGCGGGGCACTCGCGACGGCGGCGCGTTCGAGATTCCAGCTGCGCTCGTCGCCGCGCTCGATGTGCTGGGGAAGTTCGAACGCATCGATAGCTATGAGCCCGAGCAGTCCGGATCTGCGCTCGCGCGCTTCGAGGAATTAGGGGCGAGCGCCGCCGCGCACGACCCGCTGCGCATCCCGCCGAACGCGGCGACGCGTTACGAGGCGTCTTGGGAGCAGACGTTCGCCGCAGAGGACTGGGATGCGCAGCGCGCGCTCGCGAGTGCGGACTTCCGCTTCGAGGACCGCACCAAGCGAGCGCTGGTGGGCGGCGATGTCGAAGTGTGGATCCGCTCCGGGCTGTACCTGCGCTCGGAAGCCGGGGCGCGCGTCGAGAGCCGCTTGCTCGCCACCCTCGGCGACCGCATCGCGATCCACTCCAGCGTCGTCCGCGGCACGCGCAGCAGCGACGAGTTCGAGTTGGTGCGCGTGCGCCTCGTCGAGGTCGACGCCGCAGGCAAGCTGCGCGCGTTCGTGCTGTTCGACGCGGAGGATCGCGGCGCTGTGTTCCTCGAGGCTGAGGAACGTTTCGCGGCCGGTGAGGCCACCGGGGTTGGCGGGCAGGCACCCGTGGCGGCGCTGGACAGCGCGGTCGCGCGCGAGGATTGGGCCGCCCTGCGCGAGTGTCTGACTGCAGACTTCGAGATGCATGACCTGCGCACGCTCGGCTTCGGCGCGCTGGCGCGCGGCGCGCATGTCGAATCCATGCGGGCGCTCGCCAAGCTGGGGTCCGGCGTGCGCGTCGAGCACCTGCGCCTGCTCGCCTGGAATCGTCACGGCCGCGTGTCCGTCGTGCGTACCGCCGGCCTGAATGAATCTGGCGGTCCGTTCGAGATGCTCGCGATCGCGGTGCTCATCACCGAAGGCGATCGCGTCGCACGCCTCGAACGCTACGACCTCGCCGACGAGGCGCGCGCACTCGCGCGCTTCGAGGCGCTGTGCGCGGAGCGCGAGGCGCGGGCCTAACGCGTGAGTACGGCGGGGGCGAGTTCCGGCTCGCGGGGTCAAAGCCGCGCGGTCACGGCCGTTGCCCGCGAACCGGCGAGACGACTCTCACGGATGGATGCGCACTCCGAAGTGCCGCTCGAAGGCGTCGTAATAATCGGCGTCGGAGTCGAGCGCGCCCATCGCCACCCAGTCCGCGTCGCTCATGCGGCCCCGGCCTTCGATCATGCCGGCCGCGCCCCACGAAACGGCGTAGCGAAGCCGCGGCTCGCGGCTGGCGATCGCCTCGTGCACGACGGCGGCGACCTCGAACGGGTCGCTGGCCTCGGCGATCCCGCGCGCGTAGAACTGGAACATGCGCCGGTAGGGCGCCTCGTAGGCGCCCGTCTGATTAGGGGCATCGACGTTCTTCGCGAAGATCGCCGACTTCGTGACGCCCGGCTCGACGATCGCGACGCGCACGCCGTGCGGCGCCAGTTCCTGGGCGAGACCCTCGGACATGCCTTCGAGCGCCCACTTCGAAGCGAAGTAGGGCTGCTGCCCGATCGCCGCCACGCGCCCAACAACCGACGAGATGTTCACGATCGTCCCGCTGCGGCGCTCGCGCATCTGCGGCAACACGGCCTGGATGCAGCGCACGGCGCCGTACAGGTTCACGTTCATCACGTCGGCGTACAAACTGACCGGGCACTCTTCGGTGACGGCGTTGCCGCCGACGCCGGCGTTGTTCAC
>JANNRF010000004.1:0-2407 GCA_031401135.1 Deltaproteobacteria bacterium
CGCGAGCTTTGCTGCCCTGCCCTCGGCCATCAGCCGCGCGAGGTTCGGCAAGCGCCCCGCCTCGGCGAGCGGACGCAACACCGCGAAGGTGGCGCCGTCGAGGCCGAGCACGAGCGCGGGACGTAACAAGCGCGGCTACTCCAGGCGATCGATCACGGCGCGCGTGAACGCGTCGAGGCTCGCGCTGCCGCCGAGATCGCGCGTGTGGTTCGCGCTCTCGGCCAGCGCGGCGCGTACTGCACGCTCGATGCGCTGCGCCGCGGCTCGCTCGCCGAGGTGCTGGAGCAACATCACGCCCGAGAGCAGCACCGCGGTGGGGTTTGCGACGCGCTTGCCCGCGATGTCGGGCGCGCTGCCGTGCACCGCCTCGAACAGCGCGCAGGATTCGCCGATGTTCGCGCCGGGCACGACGCCGAGGCCGCCGACCAGGCCCGCGGCGAGGTCCGAGAGAATGTCGCCGTACAGGTTCCCGAGCAGCAGCACATCGAACTGGCTCGGGTCCTTCACCAGCTGCATCGCGCAGTTGTCCACGATGATCTCGCGGAAGCGGACCTTGGCGTGGCGCTTCGAAACGCGCCGCGCGCACTCGAGAAACAGCCCGTCGGAGAGCTTCATGATGTTGGCCTTGTGCACCACGGCCACCTCGCGCCGCCCTTCGCGCTCGGCCAGCGCGAAGGCGTACTCCGCGATGCGCAGCGAGGCGGCCTCGGTCACGACCTTGATGCTCTCGACGATGCCGGGCGCCACGCGGTGCTCGAGCCCGGCGTACAGATCCTCAGTGTTCTCGCGCACGAGCACGAGATCGACATCGGTGTAACGGGCGGGCACGCCGGGCAGCGTCTTCACTGGGCGGATGGAGGCATACAGGTCGAGCGATTGGCGCATCGTCACGTTCGCGCTCTTGAAGCCGCCGCCGATCGGCGTACCGATCGGGCCCTTCAGAGCGACCCCGGCACGGCGAATGGCGTGCAGCACCGTCTCGGGAACCGGCGTCCCGTACTTCGCGACCACGTCCGCGCCCGCCTCGACCATCTCCCAGGCAATCTCGACCCCGGCCGCAGCGATCACCTGACAAGCCGCCTCGGTCACCTCAGGCCCGATGCCGTCGCCGGGCACCAGCACCACCGCATGGGCTCGCTTCTTGGCGGTTTCGCCACTCGACACCATCTGGAGCCCCTCTTATGATGCGCCGCCCTTCAGCCCCGTTTGGCCCGGTCGGACGCGAAATCGCTTCTTCGTCGCCGCGCCTATTTCATCGTTTGATTGGAGATCGATCGTGGCCATCGAACTCGTCTGCCGCAAGATCGGCATGACCCGCGTGTTCACTGAGACTGGCGAGTGCATCCCCGTGACTGTGCTCGACGCCGCACCCAACACTGTGGTGCTGAAGCGAACCGCCGAGCGCGATGGCTACACCGCCCTGCAGCTCGGCGCCGGCACTCGCCGCGAGAAGACGCTGAGCAAGGCGGAGGTTGGCCACTTCAAGAAGGCCGGCGTCGCAGTGCAGCGTTTCGTGTTCGAGAGCCGGGTCGAGGCCGACGAGCTCGCGAAGCACGAAGTGGGCGGCTTGGTGAACGCCGGAGACGTGTTCAAGGCGGGCCAGCGGGTCGACGTGATCGGCACCTCCAAGGGCCGCGGCACCCAGGGCACCGTGAAGCGCCACCACTTCCACATCAAGAGATGGACGCACGGCACCCACGAGGGCAGCCGCCGCGGCGGCTCGATCGGTCAGCGTTCCTACCCGGGCCGCGTGCACAAGGGCAAGCGCATGTACGGCCGCATGGGCAACGAGCGCGTCACCACGCGCAACGTCGAAGTCGTGCGGGTCGATGTCGAGCGGAACCTGCTGCTGATTCGCGGCGCCGTCCCGGGCCACAACAACGGCGTCGTGAAGGTGCGAGGCGCGATCGCGCCGCACTGAGCAAGCGGCCGGGCACCGCAAGCGAAGCGCGCAGCGAGGCGAAGCCGAGCGGAGATCGAACAGCAAGCGAAGCGCGCAGCGAGGCGAAGCCGAGCGGAGATCGAACAGTGGCCTCTGCGCTCGAAGGCATCCGGCGGTTCGCATTCCCGCGGCGCCGCTAGCCGCCGGCGGCTGAATGCCCACCCCCTACGACCGCAAAGACGTCTACCACCAACGCGCCAAGGCGGAGGGGTACCGGTCGCGCGCGGCGTACAAGCTGCTCGAGATCGACGACGCGCAGCGCATTTTTCGGCGCGGCGCGCGCGTGGCGGATCTCGGCTGCTGGCCCGGTGGCTGGCTGCAAGACGCGGCTGATCGCGTAGGACTCGAGGGCCGCGTGGTGGGCGTCGACATCGCGGCGCTCGATCCGCCGCTCTCGCTCGCGAACGTGTTCGCCTTCAGCGGCGATCTCGGCCAACCCCTTGTTATTGCAGCGCTTCTCGAAAA
>JANNRF010000005.1:0-9371 GCA_031401135.1 Deltaproteobacteria bacterium
TCGACCATGATCGCGCCCGGCAGCGCGTGCTCCCGTAACAACGCCGCGGCCGCTCCCACCGAGGCTTCGTCGTAGTTCGGCTTCGCGCCGCCGCGCAGCACCAGGTGCGCGTACGGGTTGCCCGACGTTTCGAGAATCGCCGCCGCGCCTTCCTTCGTGAGCGACGGGAACAGATGCTTCGCGCGCGCGGCGCGAATCGCGTCCACCGCGACGCGCACATCGCCGTCCGTGCGGTTCTTGATGCCCACCGGCATCGAGAGGCCGGAGGCGAGCTCGCGGTGCACCTGGCTCTCCGCGGTGCGCGCGCCGATCGCGCCCCAGCTCACGAGATCCGCGTAGAACTGCCCGAACGTGGTGTCGAGAAACTCGGTGCCCGCCGGCAGTTCGCGCGCCGCGATCTCAGCGAGCAGCCCGCGCGCGAGGCGCAGCCCGTGATTGATGCGGTAGCTGCCGTCGAGCCCCGGGTCGTTGATCAGCCCCTTCCAGCCCGTGACGGTGCGCGGCTTCTCGAAGTAGACGCGCATCACCACGAGCAGCGCGCTCTTCACGCGCTCCGCCAGCGCGCGCAGCCGATCCGCGTACTCGAGCGCCGCGCTCGGATCGTGAATCGAGCACGGGCCCACGACCAGTAACAAGCGCGGGTCGCGCCCATCGAGCACGGCCTCCAGCGCGCGCCGGCTGGCCTGCACGAACTCCGCCGCAGCGGGCGCGAGCGGAATCTCCTCCATCAGCACGGCCGGCGCGATCAGCGGCCGGACGTGCGTGATGCGGAGATCGTCGGATTTCATTGGGTCCCGGCGCAAGCGAAGCGCGCAGCGAGGCGAAGTCCGCGGAGCCGAGCGAAGTAAATCAGACTCGCTCCACAATTGTGGCCGTCGCCATGCCGCCGCCCGTGCACATTGCGACCAGCCCAGTCGTCTTGTCCCGCCGCTCGAGCTCGTCGACGATCGTGCCGATCAGCATCGCGCCGGTGGCGCCGATCGGGTGGCCGAGCGCGATCGCGCCGCCGTTCACGTTCACCTTCGTCGGGTCGGCGCCGGTATCGCGGAAGAAGCGCAGCACGACCGACGCGAACGCTTCGTTCACCTCGAACAGGTCGATGTCGCCCATGTTCATGCCGGCGCGCGCGAGGCACTTCTTCGTCGCCGGGCCGGGCGCCGTGAGCATGATTAGGGGCTCGTCGCCCGCCACGGCGGTCATGCGGATGCGCGCGCGGGGTTTCAGGCCGTGCGCCCGCGCATACTCAGGCGAAGCCACCAACACCGCGCCCGCGCCGTCCACCACACCCGAGCTGTTGCCCGCGTGGTGCACGTGCTGGAGCTTCACGCCTGGGTATTTCTGTTCCATCAGCTGGAGCATCGTCTTCTCGGACTGCTCCATCTTGAAGTCGACGAACTTCGGGAAGCTCGGCGGCAGCGCCGCGAGCGATTCGACCGTCGAGCCCGGCCGCGGAAACTCCTCGCGATCGAGCGCCAGCGAACCGTCGTCGTTGTTGATCGGCACGAGGCTGCGCGAGAAGCGGCCCTCGCGAATCGCGATGTCGGCGCGGCGTTGGCTCTCGGCCGCGAGCGCGTCGCAAGCCGTGCGCGACGAGCCGTCGAGCGTGGCGATCAGATCCGCCGAGAGCCCCTGCGGAATCTGCGGGTGCATCTCGAGCAGGTGTTTGTTATTGGCGTGGAAGCCATCGGTGCCGTTGCGAGCGGCGCGGCTCATCGACTCGACGCCGCAGCCGACCACCAGATCCTGATGTCCCGAGAGCACGCCCATCGCCGCGAACGTCACCGCCTGCTGGCCGGAGCCGCAGAAGCGGTTCAGCGTCACGCCCGGCACCGTAATAGGCCAGCCTGCGTCGAGCACCGCCATGCGCCCGATGTCGTGGGCGTGATCGCCCGCGTGCGCGCCGTTGCCCGCGACCACGTCGTCGAGATCTCTCGGGTCGAAGCCGGTGCGGTCCTTCAGCGCGTTCAACACCTGCGCGAGCACGCGCTGCGGATGCAGATGCGCGAGCTTGCCCTTGCCCTGCTTGCCGATGCCGCGGGGCGAGCGGACGGCGTCGATGATCCAAGCTTCGCGAGTCATGGGGGCTCCTTGGGAGACGGTGAAGTGACGAGGTGGGGGAAGGAACGTGCCATCGACGACAGGGGTCGCGCCAGCGTGCGCGCACCCGACGCTTGCGAACGGGCTGCTCGTGACGGCGAGCAGCGGGATGCTGCCGCTTGTCGGCGCGAGCGTGGTGCCGCAAGCGAACCTCCCGAGCTGTCGCGAGGCTGCGCGTTCCATGGTGCCGAGGAATCCGCGCGGCGATCTCGTGCCTCAAGCTTCGTCTCCACCGGTCGATGCGCTCGGCTTGGCGAGACGCGAGGAGGTCGCTTGGAGCTGCCGCGACGAGGAAAACAGAAGGGCCAAGAGGGCTATGGGCAGGGCCGCGCGGCGATCGCCGCGGGCGACGACGTCCTGCTCGACGAAGAGACGCTGGTCGCGGATCTGCTCGCCTGCCTCGAGGCGCCGAGCTACCGGCCGCCCACGCTGCCAGTGGTCGCGGTCGAGCTGATGAGCTTGTCGCAGCGGCCCGACGTTGCGATCAAGGACATCGTCGAGCTGCTCGAGCGCGACAGCCTGATCGCGGGCCGCGTGCTCAAGGTCGCCTGCTCGGCGGTGTACTCGAACGCGGTCAAGATCACGTCGCTGCGCGACGCGACGATGCGGCTCGGGCTGCTCACGATTCGCGATCTGGTCATGGAGATCACCATGGCCCTGCGCATCTTCAAGTCCGCCGACTACGCGGACACGATGGATCGGCTACGCCGCCACGCGACGGCGACGGCGCGGCTGTGCCGGATCGTGAGCAAGTACACCTCGATCGAGGGCGAGTTCTCGTTCATGGCCGGGCTGCTGCACGACGTCGGCATCGCCGGCACGCTGCTCGCCCTCTCGGACAAGAAAGGACCCCGCAGTGCGCCGCCCGAGCTGCTCTCGATCTGGCCCGCCGTGGATCGCGTTCACCAGCGCGCGGGCGAGCTGATGGCGAACCACTGGGCGTTGCCGCCCGACATTCGCTTCGCCCTGAGCGCGCACCATCAGGTGTTGATCCAGGGCTATGCCCACCCGCTCGCAGCGACGGTCGCGATCGCGAACGAGGTCGCGACCGAGCTCGGAGCGAGCGTGATCCCGAAGGCGACAGAGAGATCGACGGAGGCGCGCGATTGCCTGAGCGCTCACTCGCAAGTCGACCGGAGCTCCGCCACGACGATCTCGCAGGCGTGCGAAGCGCTGCGTCTCACCGATGCGACGCTTGCGCTGATCCGCGAGGAAGGGCAGCGAGTGATCGCGTCGCTGGGCGCAGAGGAAGCCAGCAGTGCGCCCGCCGGAAGCGCCGATCGCGCGCGCGCCCGCTGAGCGGGCGACTCGAGCGGCGCTGTCTCGTAGCTCTGCGCGTCGTCCGCAGCGAGCATCTCGGCGTAGCGCGTCATCGTGTGCGGGGATTGCGTGACGATGCGGCCCGAAGGCGCGCGGCGGGCCCTAGCGGCGTGATCCTCCGCGGGCGCACCCCGCGGCTAGCCGCGATTTTCGCGCTCGCGCAAGCTTCGACGCGCCGAGTCCGCTTCGCGCCCCACTGCTTCGGAAAGCGACACCGATCCGCGTTGCTTCGGGTCGCTCGCGTGTCGCTCACGCGAAGTGGGGCGAAAAATCCTGAGCGATCGCAATTACTCGTGGTCGGGGTGGTGGGATTCGAACCCACGACGCCGACCTCCCAAAGATCGGGCTCTACCAAGCTGAGCTACACCCCGAAGCCGCGGCAACGTAGCCGACTGCGAGCACGTGCGAAGCACACGCGCGCAGCGAGGCGAAGCCGAGCGAAGTGAACGGGGCCGGAGGACGAAGTGGAGACACGCGCCGGAGCACTCGCGGGGCTGCGTGCGCTCGATCTCACGGACGAGCAAGGTTTCCTGTGCGGGAAGCTGCTCGCGGACCTGGGCGTCGATGTCGTGCTGGTCGAGCCGGCGGGTGGCAGCGGCGTGCGAAACGACCCGCACTTCTGGGCGAGCTACGCCCGTAACAAGCGCAGCCTGGTCGCGGACCTCGCCAGCGCCGAGGGGCGCGCGGGCGTGCTCGAACTCGCGCGCCACGCGGACTTCTTTCTCGAGAGCGCGGCGCCCGGCGTGTTGGCTGCGCTCGGGCTCGGCTACGACGATCTCGCGCGCGTGAACCCGGCGCTGGTTTACGTCTCGATCACGCCATTCGGGCAGAGCGGGCCGAAGGCGCACTGGCGCGCGACGGACCTAATCGTCGCGGCGGCCGCGGGCCCGCTGTTGATGCAGGGCGACGAGGATCGCCCGCCAGTTCGCATCACAGCGCCGCAGGCGTTCTTGCACGCGGGCGCGGAGGCGGCAGTGGGCGCGTTGATCGCGCATGCGGAGCGCGCGCGCTCGGGGCGCGGGCAACACGTCGATGTGTCGGCGCAGCAGGCGTACGCCGCGGCGACGCAGGCGGAGATTCTCTCCTCCACCGTGGGCGAGAAGCCGAGCACGCGCGTCGGCGGCGGGCTGCGCATGGGCAATGTGCGCATTCGCTTCTCGTATCCCGCGCGCGACGGCTTCGTCTCGATCACACACGCGTTCGGCGCGGCGATGGGGCCGGCGACGCAGCGCCTAATGGCTTGGCTGCACGAGATCGGCGAGTGCGAGGCGGAGCTCGCGCAGAAGAACTGGGTGACGTTCGGCGCGAAGCTGCTGCGCGGCGAGGAAACGCAGGAGGTGCTCTCGCGCGCGCAGGAGACGATCGCCGTGGCGACGGCGAAGCGCACCAAGGCGGAGCTGCTGGCGATCGCGCTCGAGCGCAAGCTGCTGATCGCGCCGTCGATGACGCCCGCGGATCTGCTCGCGAGCGAGCAGCTCGCGGCGCGCGGGTTCTTCGAGCGCGTCGATGGCGTCGCGCTGCCCGGCCGCTTCGCACTGCTCTCGCGCACGCCGATCGCGCCGTCGCGTGCAGCGCCGGCGCTCGGTGAGAACGGCGCGCAAGTTGTCAGGGAGTGGAGCGCGGCGCGCGCGCGGGAAGCGCGCGTCAGCTCCGTGCCGGCGCCGACTGCGACGCGCGATGCCGCACAAGCGCTCCCGCTCGCGGGCCTCAAAGTGCTCGACTTCACGTGGGCGATCGCCGGCCCGACCATCACGCGCACGCTCGCTGATTACGGCGCGACGGTCGTGAAGATCGAAGGGGCCGCGCACCCGGACGCGTGCCGCACCACGCGCCCCTTCCTGGGCGGACGCTTCGGCAGCGAGCGCTCCGCGATCTTTCACAGCATGAACGCGGGCAAGCTCCAACTCGGGCTCGACCTCACGAAGCCCGACGCACGCGGAGTGGCGCTCGATCTCGCGCGCTGGGCCGACGTGGTGCTTGAATCCTTCGCGCCGGGCGTAATGACTCGGCTTGGCTTCGACTACGCCACGCTCTCGGCCGCGAACCCGCGCCTCATCATGCTCTCGACCTCGCTGCTCGGTCAGAGCGGGCCGCTCTCGAAGCTCGCCGGCTTCGGCAACCTGGGCGCCGCGTTCTCCGGAATCTGGGAACTGGTGGGCTGGCCCGACCGCGCGCCGTCGGGGCCGTTCGCGGCCTACACCGATTATGTCGCGCCGCGCTTCTCGCTGTGCGCGCTGCTGGCCGCGCTCGAACACCGCCGCCGCACGGGCGAGGGGCAGTTCCTCGATGTCTCGCAGGCCGAAGCCGCGCTGCACTTCATCGCGCCCGTAATAGCTGAGGCCTCGGCGACGGGCCGCAACGCGACGCGCGCGGGCAACGCGGACGCCGCCTTCGCGCTGCACGGCGTCTTCCCGTGCGCAGGCAGCGAGCGCTGGATCGCGATTGCAGCGCGCACGGACGCGGAGTGGCGCGCTGCCGCGAGCGTGCTCGGCTGCGACGCGAGCGCCCCTAATGAGAGCGCTGTCGCGCTCGCCAGCGCGCGCTGCGAAGCGAGCGAGCTCGCGGAGAAGCTGCAAGCCGCGGGCGTGCCGGCTCACGCGCTGCAAGCGAGCGCGGATCTCGCTGCCGATCCGCAGCTGCTCGCGCGCGGGCACATCCTCGCGATCACTCATCCGACCGCCGGCGCGAGCGCGATCGAGTCCTCGCGCATCCGCCTCTCACGCACGCCAGCTCGCATCTTCACCCGCGCGCCCGCCCTCGGCGGCGACAACGAGCAAGTGCTGCGCGAACTGCTCGGCTACGACGAAGAACGCATCGCCGCGCTCGCCCTTGCCGAGGCGCTCGAGTAGCGCCCGCGAGCGAAGGCTGCGCGCTGGCTGCTGATCTGCGCAACAACCGGCCGATGCGCGTCGCGATCGCGCGCTCGCACCGGGCCGAGATGTGCTTGAATGCCGCGCATCCCAAGCCGAGGTGAGCGTTGGCAAGCGCTGAGCCCGCAATCCCGCCGTTCCCGAGCTTCGCACGCGCCAAGGTCGTGATGCCGATCGACGGCGACAAGCTGACGCTCTGGCCCCAGAAGCGTGAGAAGTGGTGGGAGAAGGTCCTCGGCTTCCCATTCGAGTTGCGCTTCTTCGCGAAGGACTATCTCTGGATTTCGTCGAACGGAAACCGCATCGAGATTCAGCCGCACTACCTGGAGTCGACGTTTGACACCTTCTGGATCGACACGCGCGGAGCGGTGGCGGCGCAGGCGCTCGGCGGGCTGTTCCCGTTCACGCTCGGCAAACAGAAGCAGCTGCTGAAGGGAATCGTCGCGACCCTCGCAGCGATGCCGAGCCGGTTGAAGCCGAAGGACGACGCAGTCGCCGGGATGATCCGCGAGATCCATGCGCAGCTCGCGAAGCGAAGCGAGCCGGAGGCGACTGGCGGCGCGCGTGCGCCGCTCGGGAGCCTGCGATCCGCGGCGAGCAATTGGGTGTGGGAGCGCAAGCTGCGCAACTGGAAGCCGCCCGCGCCGTGAGTGAGCCGCACCCCGGCATGACGCGACGCCACGCGGCACTACTCGCCGCGGACGTCGCGAGCTACACGCGCCACATCTCGCGCGACGACGCTGGCACCGCGGAGCGCGTGCGCGCGATGCGCTCGCTCGCAGCGAAGCTCGCAGCGGCACACGGTGGCCGGCTCGTCGACGCGGTCGGCGACAGCCTGCTGGTGGAACTCCCGAGCGTCGCGTGGGCCTTCCTTTGCGCCCAGGATCTGAGCGCGCAACTCGCCGACGCACGCGGCCGCGATCCCTCCGGGCTCGCCCTGCGAATCGGCCTTCACCTCGGCGAGGTGCTCTGCGACAGCGATGGCCAGCTCTACGGCGATGACGTCAACGTGGCGGCGCGCGTGCAGCGCTTCGCAGACCCCGGCGGCATCGTGCTGACTGCGGGCGCGCACGCAGGGCTCGAGGGCGGCGCCGGCGGAGCGACGGTGTTCGCGGGCGAGTTCGTGATGAAGAACTTCGACCGCCCGATCGGCGTGTTCCGCGTGACGGGGCCCGCCACGTCCGCCGCGGCTCCGCGCGACGAGTCTTGGTTCGGACGGCCCGCGCTCGCTGTGCTGCCGTTCGCAGACCCGAGCGCGGCCTCCGGCGATTTCTTCGCGCGCGGGTTGGTGGCCGACCTGGCCGGTGCGCTCGCCTGCTCGAAGCGCTTTGCGGTGATCGCGAACTCGCTGCCCGCGGCGCACAGCGGCGAGCTGCCGACTCCCGAGCAGGCCGTGCAGGAGCTCGGCGTGCGCTACGTCGTGGCAGGCACGGTGCAGCGCGCTGCGGGCCGCTTGCGCGTCTCGGCGCGGCTCGTCGACGGGCTCGCGGGCGAGTTGTTATGGAGCGCGCACTACGACCGGCAAGCAGCCGACGTTTTCGCGCTGCAAGACGAGATCTGCGGTGCGATCGCAAGCGCGATCCTGCCAAACGTGATGCTGGCCGAGGCGTCGCGGGCCGCGCATCTCGAGCGCGACCTGGATGCCTGGGAGAGCTACCACCGCGCGGTCTGGCATTACTACCGCATCGAGCGAGACCACAACCTTCAGGCGAAACGCTGGTTCGAGCGCGCCGCCGAACTCGCGCCCGAGTGGGGCGTGCCGCTCGGCGGCGTCGCGCTCGTGCACCTGCAAGCAGTCGCGTACGGATTCTCGAGCGAGATCGCGCCGACGATCAGCGCGGGCCTCGATGCCGCTGCGCGCGCGGTCGCACTCTCCCCAAACGAACCCGACGCACTCAACGCCCAGGGCTGGATGAACGCGATCGCGCGCCGCTACGAAGCCGCCGAGCGCGCGCTCGAACAAGCCATCGAGCTCAATCCGAGTCTCGCGGCCGCTTATCACGGCCTCGGCTTCACGCACTCCATGTGCGATCGGCCCGAGCACGCCATCGCGGCGCTCCTCCACGCCGAGCGCCTCTCGCCGCGCGACCCCTCGCTGCACTTCATCCAGGGCCACCTCGCCCAGGCGCTGTTCCAGTGCGGTCGTTATCAGGAATCCATCGCGGCGCTGCGCAAGTGCCTCCAGCTGCGGTCCGGATACGGCTTCCTCTACTTGTTGGGGGCGGCCTGCGGGCTCGCGGGACGCATCGAGGAGGGCCGCGCCGCAGTCGCCGAGGCGCGCGAGCGCTTTCCCGAAGTGGGCGTCGAGCAGCTGCGCGCGTTCCTCTCGGAATCGCTGTACGCCCTCCACCGCGAAGGCCTCGCGCGGCTGGCCAGCCTGTGACCCTGCGGTCGCGCGCGACATCGCAGCCGCTCGCATGCTCGGCGCACCCGCTCCGGCCTGCTCGAGGGACAGGGCCGTGACCGACCGCAGCCAGCGCGTGCCGCCCGGCCAGACCGAAACCAAGAAGTGGCCCGTCCTTCATTACGGCGAAGTGCCGCGTTACGCGCCCGGCAAATGGGACTTCCGCTGCTTCGGCCTCGTCGCCGAGGAGAAGCGCTGGACGCGCGAAGAGCTGCGCGCGCTGCCGCAGGTCGAAGTGACCAGCGACATTCACTGCGTAACAACCTGGTCGCGGCTCGATATCGGCTTCCGCGGCGTGCGCGTGCGCGACCTGATCGCTGGGCTCACGCTCGCACCGGCGGCGCAATACGTGCTGATCCACGCCGACCGCGGCTACACCACCAACCTGCCGCTCGCGGACCTAATGAGCGACGACGTGCTGCTGGCGACCCACGAAGGCGGCAAGCCGCTCAGCGACGAACACGGCGGCCCGGTGCGGCTGGTGGTGCCAAAGCTCTACTTCTGGAAGAGCGCCAAGTGGGTGCGCGGGTTCGAGTTCACCGACATCGACGTGCCCGGCTTCTGGGAACGCGCCGGCTACCACATGCGTGGCGACCCGTGGCGCGAAGAGCGCTACCGCGACAGCGAGACGAACGCGATGCAGCGCATGCGCGCGGAGGCGAAGAAGCGCGGGCGGGCGT
>JANNRF010000006.1:0-16191 GCA_031401135.1 Deltaproteobacteria bacterium
TCGCCGCGGCCATCGTGTTCGCGGTGTACATGCCGCCGCAGGCGCCGGCGCCCGGGCATGCGTGGCGGACGACGTCGATGCGTTCGTCCTCGCTGATGCGCTTGGCGATGTATTCGCCGTAGGACTGGAACGCGGAGACGATGTCGAGCGGCGCGCCACTCTTGCCGAAGCCCGGCTTGATCGTTCCGCCGTAAACCATCAGCGATGGCCGATTCAGCCGGCCCATTGCGATCAGGCAGCCAGGCATGTTCTTGTCGCAGCCTGGGATCGAGACATTGGCGTCGTACCACTGAGCGCTCATTACGGTCTCGATCGAGTCTGCGATCAGGTCGCGCGACTGGAGCGAGAAGCTCATGCCGTGAGTGCCCATCGAGATGCCGTCCGACACGCCCACGGTGAAGAAGCGCATGCCGATCATGCCGGACGCCGCGACGCCTTCGCGCACGGCGTCGGCGAGCACGCCGAGGTGCATGTTGCAGGGGTTGCCGTCGTACCACATGGCCGCGATGCCCACTTGCGGCTTGTGCAGATCCGCTTCGGTCATGCCCGTGGCGTGCAGCATCGCCTGAGAGGCGCCCTGAGACTTTTCCTCGGTGATGCGCGCGCTGATGCGATTGAGTTTCGTCGCCATCACGGCTCCCTCTCACGAAAAGCGCAGCCTATCATCGGCCTCCGCGCGTCGCCGCGCGCGCCGCGCGGGAGCTGCCACTTCGCCATGTTCACGAGACTCGCCGTTGCGTTCGTGTTCGCTTTGGCCTCGGCAGCCGCCGCGAGCGAAGAGCGCGAGCCGTGCGCCGCGACGGAGCCATTGCGCGCGCCGTTCTTCGGCGACACGCATGTGCACACGGGCTACTCGCAAGACGCCAGCACGCAGGGCACGCGCACCACGCCGCGCGACGCCTACCGCTTCGCGCGCGGCAACGCGATCGCGATTCAGCCGTGGCGCGAGGACGGCAGCTCACTGCGCTCGGTGAAGCTCGATCGCCCGCTCGATTTTGCGGTCGTCACGGATCACGCCGAGCAGATCGGCGAGGTGCACGTGTGCAAGACGCCGGGCGCGCCGGGGCACGGCTCGCTCGTGTGCATGCTCTACCGCGGCTGGCCACGCGCCGCGTTCTTCGTGATGAACGCGGCTTACTCATCAGGTGGCGAGCGCTTCGGCTTCTGCGGCGAGAACGGCGAGCACTGTCTCGAAGCGGCTCAACTTGTATGGCGCGATACGCAGGCAGCTGCGGAGGAAGCCTACGATCGCAGCGCGGCCTGCCGCTTCACGAGCTTCGTCGGCTACGAGTGGACGAGCGGCGTCGACAACGGCAAGAACCTGCACCGCAACGTGATCTTTCGTAACAACCACGTGCCCAGGCTGCCGATCAGCGTGATGGAGACGGGGCCGAACGCAGCGCGGCTCTGGGAAGCGCTCGAGCGCGAATGCGTGAAGGGCACGCCCGGCTGCGAGGTGCTCACGATCCCGCACAACTCGAACCTCGACGGCGGGCTGATGTTCCAGTCCGCGCGCGCGATTGGCGGCGAGATCGACGCGAGCGAGGCGAAGCTGCGCGCGCGTTGGGAGCCGCTGGTGGAGGTGATGCAGCACAAGGGCGATTCCGAGTGCTTATTGGGCGGCGACACCACGGATGAGGCCTGCGGCTTCGAGAAGCTGCCCTACGACAACTTCGGCGGGCGCTACGCGCTCGTGGGCGCCGAGGCCCCGAAGCGCTCCCAGTATGTGCGCGAGGCGCTGAAGCGTGGGCTTGCCCTCGACGCGCGGCTCGGCGCGAATCCATTTCGTTACGGCCTGATCGCCAGCACCGACACCCACCTCGGCACACCCGGCTTCGCGAGCGAGCGCACGTTCGTGGGCCACGGCGGCGCGGGCGCCACGAGTGCGAGCGCGCTTCCGCCTGGGTTGCCTGACGCGCTCGAGTTCGGGCCGGGCGGGCTCGCGGTGTTATGGGCCGAGGCGAACACGCGCGACGCGCTGTTCGCAGCAATGCAGCGGCGCGAGGCCTACGGCACGAGCGGCACGCGGTCCGTGGTGCGCTTCTTCGGCGGCTTCGAGTTGCCCGCGGAGTTGTGCAGCGATCCGGCGTTCGTCGCGAAGGGCTACGCGCACGGCGTGCCAATGGGCGGCGAACTGCGTGCGCACGCCGCCGCCGCGAGCAGCGCAGCGCCGCGTTTCGCCGTGCTCGCGACCAAAGATGCCGGCTCGCGCAGCGAACCCGGCAGCGATCTCGAGCGCGTGCAAATCGTAAAAGGCTGGCTCGACGCGGAGGGCGCCACCCACGAGCGCGTGCTGGATGTCGCCGGCGGCGCGAACGGCGCGAGCGTCGACACGCGCACGTGTCAGCAAAGCGGCCGCGGCCACGCGCGTCTGTGCTCAGTGTGGCAAGACCCGGATTTCGCTGCGAGCGAGCGCGCGTTCTATTATGCCCGCGTGCTCGAGAACCCGTCGTGCCGCTGGAGCCAGCGCATCTGTCTCGCGAAGCGTGTCGATTGCGCGAAGCCCAAGACCATCGGCGAGGGACTCGAAGGCTGCTGCGCTCCGGAACATCAACCGGTGATCCAGGAGCGCGCGTGGACGTCGCCGATCTGGGTGAGCCCGGAGTGAGACGCCCGCTGCTGCGCTTCCTGTTATTGGGGGCGGCGCTATTCGCGCTCGAGCGCACGTTGGGCGAGCGCGCCGAGACGCACCCCGCTTACGCGCTCGGCGCTTCCGTCACGGACGACGAACTGCTCTACCGCGAAGCGCTCGTGCGCGGCTTCCATGAGAGCGACACCGTTGTGCGTCGCCGGCTCGCGATGAATCTCGCGTTCGCGGAGGGCGAGCGCGGCCGCAGCGAGCAGGACCTCGTGCGCGAAGCGCTCGCGCTCGGCATGCACGAGAGCGATCTCGTGGTGCGGCGGCGGCTCGTCCAGAAGATGCGCCTCGCGTTCGCGGACACAGCGCGCGCAGCCGAGCCGAGCGATGCGGAGCTCGCGGCGCACCTCGCTGCGAATCGCGCGCGCTGGACCGAGCCCGCGCGCGTGCGCGCCACGCAGCTCTACTTCGCAACGCGCGAGCGCGCCGAGGCGGTGGCCGCGCGCCTCCCCGCGCGCCCCGAGGACGCGCACGCGCTGGGCGAGGCGCTGCCGTTCGCAGCGCAGCTGCCCGCGCTCTCCCACGATGAGCTCGCGCGCCAACTCGGCGCCGCGTTCGCCGACGCGGTGTTCGCGCTCGAGGCCGGCGCGTGGAGCGCGCCGCTCGAATCGAGCTTCGGCGTGCACTTCGTGTTCGTGCAGGAACGCGCGCCCGAGCGCGAATCACCGCTGGCAGTGGTGCGCAGCGAAGTGCGCGAAGCGCTGCTCGCCGAACGCGGAGAAGCGGCGGTGCGAGCTGCGCTCGCGGAGCTGCGCTCGCGTGCGGGCGTCACCGCCGACGCCGCGAGCGAGCCGCCGCGATGAAAACGGGGACGTTCCGTAAGAAAGTTAAGAAACTCTTCCGCCCGCCGCGCAGGCGCCCAGGAGTCGTCGGTACTCACGTGCGCAATAACTTAACTTTCTTACGGAACGTCCCCGCTTTTCTCTTCGCCGCGCTGCTCGGGGCGAACTCTGCACCTGCCGCAGCGCACAACCTCGCGCCCGCCTACCTGGAGCTGCGCGAGCTCGGCGACGGCGCGGTCGCGGTGCTCTGGAAGCTTCCCGCGGTGGTGCCGCGCGGAGCACGGCTCGAACCCGCGCTGCCCTGCCCCGCCGCGAGCGAGCCCAGCGCGCGCATGGAGGGCGAGGCCTTCGTGGTCGAGTGGCGGCTCGCGTGCGCGGGCTCGCTCGTAGGCCGCGAAGTCGCGGTCGCGGGCTTAGCGAACAGCGGCACCGACGCGATCCTGCGCGTCGCGCTCGCCGATGGGCGCGAGATTCGCGCGATCCTCACCGCGAGTGCGCCCGCGCTCACGATCCCGCAGCGCGAGAGCACGCGCGCGGTTTTCGCGAGTTACCTCGGGCTCGGCGCCGAGCATCTCGTCACGGGCCTCGATCACGTGCTGTTCGTCGCGGGCCTCGCGCTGCTGCTTGGTGCGACGCGGCGCCTGCTCATCGCGATCACTGCTTTCACCGCGGGCCACAGCGTCACGCTCGCCCTCGCGGCGCTCGACATCGTGAACGCGCCGCGCGGCGTGGTGGAAATCGCGATCGCGGCGACGATCGTCGCGCTCGCGCTGAATCTCGCGCGCAAACTCAATGCCGCTGCGCCCACCGGCCTCGCGCGCCGCCCCGCGCTCCTCCCCTTTGCGTTCGGCCTGCTGCACGGCCTCGGCTTCGCGAGCGCGCTCGGCGAACTCGGGCTCCCGCAGCACGCGATCCCGCTCGCGCTGTTCGCGTTCAACGTGGGCATCGAGGCCGCGCAGCTTGTGCTCGTCGCCCTGATTCTCATCGTGTTGGCTGGATTCGCGCGTTGGGTTCCCGGAGCGCGCGTGCCCGCGCGGCTCAGCAGTTTCGTGCGCGAAATCCCAGCCACCGCCATCGGCAGCCTCGGCGTGTTCTGGTGTCTCGAGCGCGCGGCCGCGTGGCTCTTCCCGTAACGTCTCGCGCTCATCGAGGAGAGTTTCATGCCTGCACTCAAGCCGTTCCGTTTCGGCGTCCAGCTCGCGACGCTTCCGCCTAACGACTGGGCCACGCGGGTGCGCCAGATCGAGAGCTGGGGCTACTCGTCGATCCTTTGGCCGGATCACTTCTTCTTCCCCGAATGGGATCCGGTGGTCGCGCTCTCGGCCGTCGCCGCCGCGACCTCGCGCGTGAAAGTCGGAACGCTGGTGTACGGCGTCGATTACCGGCACCCCGTGGTGCTCGCGCGCACGGCGGCCACCGCTCACTTGTTATCGGGCGGGCGCGTCGAGTTCGGGCTCGGCGCGGGCTGGACCGAGACGGACTACGCCGAAGCGGGCATGCGCTACGACGCCGCCGGCGTTCGCGTCGAGCGGCTCGAAGAGGCGCTGCACGTGATCAAAGGCATCTGGACGAACGAGCGCACCACGTTCAACGGCAAGCATTATCAGGTGAACGGCGCGCAGCGCGCAGTCGAGTTGCCCTCGCTGCCGAATATCCTGATCGGCGGCGGCGGCAAAAAAGTTCTTGGCGTCGCCGGCCGCCACGCTGACATCGTGGGTATCAATCCCAAGGTGGCCGAGGGCAAGATCACCGCGAGCGCCGCGCGCGACGGCATGCTCGAGCGCACGCGCGAGAAGATCCGCTGGGTGCAGGAGGCGGCCAGCGCGGCGGGGCGCGATTTCGCGGCGCTCGAACTGAATGCGCTGGTGTTCGGCACGGTAATTACGGACGACGCCAAGCCAGTGCGCGAGTTTCTGGGCAAGCAATCCGGCATGAGCCCGGAGGAAGTCGCCGCCTGCCCGCTCTACCTGGTGGGATCGCCGCGCGAGATCCAGGACACGCTGCTGCGCCGCCGCGAAGAACTCGGCTTCAACTACGTGGTGATTCAAGGCCGCGATTTCGCGCTGCTCGAGCGCTTTGCGGCTGAGGTCTTGGCGCCACTCGCAGAGGCCGATGCGCGATGACGAAGCTGGGGATTGATTTCGAGAACACGGACCGGACTTGGTGGGACGCGGGCGGCGCGGATCTTTGGGAAGGCATTACGGGAGATCGCGACGCGGGCTCGATCGTGGTCGATGACGACCTGGCGGCGTCGTGGCTGGTGGCGGCGGCCGCGATTCCTGGATGGGCGACGGGCCCGGAGTATGCGCCCCATCCGGTGGGGGCTTCGTCGCTCCGTGAGGACGATCCGGACGCTTAGGGCCTGCGCGCGAGCCGGCTTCGAAGATCGCTAGCGTGCGCAGCCAATCAGCCTGATCGATCGGAGACGCAGATGGGAATTGTCGAGCGCGTGAACGACGAGATGAAGGAAGCGCTCAAGGCGAAGCAGGCGGAGCGGCTCTCGGCGCTGCGGAACATTCGCGCGGGGATCCTCTACGAGATGAAGAAGGACGGCGCGGACACGCTCGCGGACGAGGCCTGCGTGGCCGTGCTGCGCAAGCTCGAGAAGCAGCGGCAGGAGAGCATCGAGGCGTTCTCCAAGGGCGGACGCGAAGAGATGGCGGCAGCCGAGCGGGCGGAGTTGGCGGTGATTCAGACGTTCTTGCCGAGCCTTGCGGATGAAGCGACGACAACGCGCTGGGTCGAGGAAGCGATCGCGGCGAGCGGCGCGACCAGCACCAAGGAACTCGGCAAGGTGATGGGCGCGCTGATGAAGGCGCACAAGGGCGACCTCGACGGGAATCTGGCGCGCGCGATCGCAGCGAAGTGGCTCGGGGGCTGTTGCACGCGGCGCTTCGCCACGCGCAGCGCGCCGCTGGCGAGCGGAGTCATTGCGCTAGCCTGCGGGCGCGAAGCGCACGCCCAGCGGCGCTTCGCCGCGCGCAGCGAGCCAGCAGCGAGCGGGATTAATTAGGTGGCCGCGCGGATCGCGTTCGTCGCTTGGGCGGCGCTGATCTTCGCGACCGTGCCCTTCGCGCGCGCGCTCGAGGCGTGGGTGGTCGCGACGCTCGGCGCGCAGGCGTTTCTCGTGGCTGTGCTGGCAGCGGTCGCGGTCGCGTCCGGGTTCGCGTGGCGCGCGTTCGCACAGCTCGGGCTGCGCGCGCGCATCGCGCTCGCGCTGGGCGTCGCGATCTACGCGGGCACGGCGTGGCAGCTGCGCGGCAACGCGGTCGAAGCGCTGCACGTGGTCGAGTACGGCGTGCTCGGCGCCCTCGCGTTGCGCGCGCTCGCACACGGGGGACGCGACGCGCTGCTCGCCCCCTCAGCGGCGTTGCTCGCAGCCAGCGTCGGCGCCCTCGACGAGCTGATTCAGTGGCTCGCGCCGAATCGCGTCGGCGATCTGCGCGACATCGGCGTGAACGCGATCGCCGCCGCGGGCGCGCCTGCGCTGCTCGCCCTCGGCGTGCGACCCGCGTGGGCGAGCGAGCGCGCGAGCCCGCGCAGCGTGCAGCGCCTCATCGCGGTGCTCGCGCTGGCGTGGCTCCTGCTCGGCGCGGCGTGCCTCAACACGTCCGGGCGCATCGCGTGGCTCGCGCGCAATGTGCCTGGGCTCGGAGCGCTCGCGGGGCAGCAGGCCGGCATGGTGGACTACGGCGTGCTGCACGAGCTGCCGGGCGTGGGCGCGTTTCCGTCGCGGCTCGAGATGTGGGAGTGGGCGATGGCAGATCACCTGCGCTCCCGCGAAGCCGGCGAACTGCTCGCTGAGAATGTGCGAGCCACTTCCGCCGCGAGCGAGAACGCGGCGAGCCCCTACGACGCATTCCTCGCCGAGCACACGCCGGTGAGCGACGCGTTCCTCCACGAGCTGCGCGTGCACGTGTTCCGCCGGGACCGCTACGTCGAGACGGCCGAGCAGCATCGCGACGACCCGGCCTGGCGCGCGCGAGACATATCGGTCGCGGTTCGGGAGAACGCCTTCCTCGAGCGCGTCGTGCCCTGGACACTGCGCGTTTCAGGGCTGGAGTGGAGCGAAGCGGAGCGCGCAGAGCGCAGCGCGCTCGATCACGGCGCGACCTACACGAGCCGCGTCGCGGAGGCGGTGGTGACGCGCGTGAGCGAGCGCGACGTCGCGCTCGGCTGGGCGCTCGGCCTCGTCGCGCTCGCGATCGCGCGGCTGCGCGCTCGCACGCCGAGCGGGAGAGCGAGCGCTTAGGCTGCGCGGCTCGCCGCTGCGCGAGGCTTGCGGCTGAGGAGCTGCTTGATCGCGCGCGCAATCCAAAACGCGAACACCACGCCGAGCACGAGCAGCGCGCCCGCGACCGCGATCGACGCGGCGGGATGCGCAATCACGAGATACACGATCCCCGCGAACGAGAGTTCGTCCGCGAACGACAGCCCCCAGTTCGAGAACGGCTCGGGGCTGGCGTTCACAGCGAGTCGCGCGCCGGCTTTCATGCCGTGCACCGAGAGCGCGACGCCGCCGCCCAGCAGCGCCGCGCCCACACGCCAGCTCTCGGGCACCCCGCCGAGCGCCGCGAACGCGAGCAGCGCGGCCGCGGGTACGCGCACGAAGGTGTGGACGGCATCCCAGATCGAGTCGAACGCGGGCACCTTGTCAGCCACGAACTCCGCCACGTAGAGCGCGCTCGCGAGCAGCACGATCGGGAGTTCCCCTAACACTTCGAGCTGGCCCGGCAGCGCGAGCACGCCGAGACGCTGGAGCCAGCCGAGCGCTGCGACCGTGCCGTAAACGCGAAGGCCGGAGCTGGCTGCGGCGCCAGCGGCGAGACCGAGTTGGGCGAGAAGATCGGGGGACATCGCGCGTGACTCCTCAGGCCAAACAGACGCGTCGATCTAACCAGGCGTTCAAGCGCACCCCAGCAACGAACTCCGCGCCGAGCGGATCAGCGGCAGCGCCCCGCGCTGTCCGCTGCATCCGCCATGCACCGCGCCCGAATCAACCCGCGCAACACGCACGCATCAAGCTCCGAGCAACGCCTTCTTCAGCCCCGCGATCCCACCTTTATAGATGCCCTCGACCATCGAGATGCCTTGCGCCTCGGTGATGCTCTTCGGCTCGAAGCTGCTGCTCCACTCGATGCGCGTGCCGGCGCCGTCCTCGAAGAGCTGGATGCGCGCGAGGTAGTTCGAGAGCGGCAGCGGGCCGGCGATGATCGAGTAGTCGAGCGTGCGGCGCGCTGAGTCGAGCAGCTCGCAGCGCTCTTGCAGCGAGACGCCGTTGGGCAGCTCGAGCGTGCGCACCGCGCCGACGCCCGCACCGGTGGTCGTGCAGCTCTTGATGCCCGCCGAGAAGCGCTGAATCCCGCCGAAGTCGCCGACTAGATCCCACACCTTGTCCGCCGACGCAGGGATCCGATCCGAAATCTTGACGCTCGCCACGTTGGCCTCCCGTAAGTCGCAGGAGATACCTCACCCGCGTCCGATAGCGCCCATCTCGACGAGGGACGTTCCACGACGAAATCTCGCGGTTCGCGCGGAAGCGTCCGAGTGTGCTCGCGCGCGTGCGAAGGCGACTCACTCGTCGTGGAACGTCCCCGCTCAGCGGCGGTGGCGGAGGGCGGTGCGCACGTATTCGAGCGTGCGCTCGCGCTGCTCGGCGAGTTCTTCGGGGCGGAGTTCGCGCGCGGGCTTCGCGGGGCTGCCCAGCGCGAGCATGCGCGGCGGGATCGCGGTGCCCGGCGCGACGAGCGCGCCGGCTGCGATCCACGCGAGCTCGCCGATCTGCGCGCCGTCGAGCACTACCGCGCCAATGCCGACGAGCGCGCCGTCGCCGACGCGGCAGCCGTGCACTACGGCGCGATGTCCGACCGTCACCTCGTCGCCGATCTCGCACGCGAAGCGGTCTTTGGTGACGTGCACGACGCTCAGATCTTGGATGTTCGTGCGCGCCCCGATGCGGATCGCGTTCACGTCGCCGCGCAGCACGCAGCCGTACCAGACGCTCGAATCGCGACCGATCTCGATCTCGCCCACCACGTTGGCGCCGGGCGCGACCCACGCGCTGGCGTCGATGCGCGGCCACCGCCCCTGATAAGGCAGGATGCGCGCGCCTGGGTAGCGGCGTTCGTAGTCGGCGGCCTGCCAGTCCAAGTGCGCTCCTTCGTCGAGGTCGGCGCGGGCCACGAGCGCTCGCGCAAAGCGCGCAGCATAGGCCGTGACGCCTTCGTTGAAGCGCACATGCATCGGGCAGGCACAGCGGCGCTGCTCAGATCGCGAGCAGCCGGTGCTCACGCAGTGTGCGCGGTTCGGCTCAACGGGCCCGCGCGCGGCCCACCGAGCGTGGCACGCGCCTTGCTCTATCCGGCTCCGACTTCCCCCCCATGGAGGCCACGATGATCACGCCCAGTCGCGCTCGCACCCGCACTCTCGCCACCGCAACCGCTGCCTTGGCGGCGCTCAGCGCCCTCTCCGCACCCGCGTTCGCACAGGATGCAGTACCGCCCGCCATCGACACCGGCGACACCGCCTGGGTCCTCACCTCCACCGCGTTGGTGTTGCTGATGACCCTGCCCGGCCTCGCACTCTTCTACGGCGGGCTGGTGCGCGCGAAGAACATGCTGAACGTGCTGGTGCAGTGCTTCGCCGCTGCAGCAGTGATCGGCGTGCTCTGGGTCGTGGTCGGTTACAGCCTCGCCTTCGGCGGCTCCGGCCGGTTCATCGGCGACTTCTCGCGCGTGATGCTGAACGGCGTGACGCTCGATTCGGTCACCGCCAACTTCGCTTCGCCGCCGCGCCTCATCCCCGAATACATCTTCATCATGTTCCAGGGCATGTTCGCGATCATCACGCCGGCCCTAATTATTGGCGCCGTGGTCGAGCGCATGAAGTTCTCGGTGTTCGTGGCGTTCATGGCGCTCTGGGTGCTGGTGGTCTACTGCCCGGTCGCGCACATGGTCTGGTCGGGCCCCGGTTACTTGTTCGGCAAGAGCGCGATCGACTTCGCCGGCGGCATGGTGGTGCACATGACCAGCGGCCTCTCGGCGCTCGTCGCCGCGCTGATGGTCGGCAAGCGCAAGGGCTACGGGAAGCAGCCGATGGCGCCGCACAGCCTGACGCTCTGCCTAACAGGTGCAGGCTTGCTCTGGGTGGGCTGGTTCGGCTTCAACGCCGGCAGCGCACTCAGCGCCAGCCCTCTCGCGACGCTCGCCTTCCAGAACACCAGCACCGCCGCCTCGATGGCGACGCTCAGCTGGGCCGCGATCGAGTGGCTGCACCGCGGCAAGCCCACTGCGCTGGGCGCCGCGACCGCAGCGGTTGCGGGCTTGGTGGCGATCACTCCGGCCTGCGGCAACGTCGATCCTGCCGGCGCCATGATGATCGGCGTCGGCGTAGCGATCGTTTGTTACGCGGCGGTCACCTTCCTGAAGGCGAAGCTCGGCTACGACGATTCGCTCGATGCCTTCGGCGTGCACGGCGTCGGCGGCACCTTCGGCGCGATCGCAGCGGGCGTGTTCGCGACGGTGCTCGGCGCCGGCGTCGAGACGAAGATGGACCAGATCATGATCCAGCTCGAAGGCGTCGCGATCGTCATGGTGCTCGCGCCGGTCGCGACCTTCATATTGCTCACGATCTTGAAGTTCGCGTTCGGCGGCTTGCGCGTCGACGACGAGGCCGAGCACAACGGCCTCGACCTCTCGGAGCACAGCGAGAGCGCGTACTCGTTCGGCGGCGGTGGCTCGCAGGACTAGCGCGAAGCGCGGCCTGCGCTGCGCGTTTCGAAGATCAGGCGGCGGCCCTCGGGGCCGCCGCACTGCTTTCGGCGTCGAGCTTGGTCTGGATCTCTTCGAGCGTGAGCCCGCGCGTCTCGGGCGCGAACTTGGCAATCAGCAGCGCGCCGAGGATCGGGCCAATGCCGACCATCGCGATCGACCAGCTGATCGTGTAGCCGGCCGCGAGCATCAGGCTGATCACGCCGGGGATCGCAACCTCGGTGATGCGGCCGAACAAGTTCGTCGTCCAGCCGTAGCCGGTTGCGCGAAGCGCTGTGGGAAACAGTTCCGAGGCGTAGACGTGGGTCGCGCCGATCGCGGCATTCAGCAGGAACACCGTGGAGATGTGCCAGAAGTACTGACCGGCCGTGGTCTTCGTCTGGAACAGCATCACGATTGCGACCGCGCCAAGCGCGAAGAAGACCGCGCAGGTCGGCTTGCGACCGACGCGATCCACGAGCTGGCCGGAGAGCAGGTGCCCGACGGTTCCGGCCAGGTACGCCCAGAACACCACATCGCCGACTTGCGCTGGCGTCATCCCCACTTCGTTGCGCGCGTAGAGTGCCCAGAACGCTACCGATGGGGCGATTACGAGATAAACGCAATTCCAGAGCAGCGAGACGATCGAGAACCTGCGCCGGTAACGTGGAGAGAAGAGCCGGCCCGCTTCGCGGAACTGCGCGGCGAAGACCTGAGCGAGCGACGCGGCGCCGCGGGTCGCGGCGACTTCGCTGTAGCGCCTCGTCTCGCGCACGCCGAGCGCGAGCAGCGGGACCACCAGCAAGGGCAACGCACCAATTAGGTAGAGCCCGCGCCAGTGCGCTCCATCGAACGGGAGATCGAGCCAGCGCGCGATCTCGGCTGCCGCGAGGAGCGCGCCGTCGTGCGCCCAGTTTCCCTCCGGCGGAGGCGCGTTTGGCTTGTCCACCAGCAGAAAGAACGGCTGCACCTTGGCCATCGTGAGCGTGCCCACGGTGGCGAGGCCCGTGAGCACCGTAATGCCCCGCGCGCGCAAAGACGCAGGCAGCTCCTCGCCCGCCATGATGATCGCGAGCCCGTACTGCGCGGTGAGGAACAAGCGCGCGATGGTCTGGCAGAGCACGAACTCGAACTTCGTTTCCACGAACGCCGTCGCGCCGCTCGCGATCGCGAAGCCGGTCACCGTGAGCAGCAGCAGGGGCTTCCGGCCGAAGCGGTCCGCGCACATCAGGAAGAAGAACGAGCCGACGATGCCGGCCCGCGTCCACATGTAGAGCGTGCCCCACTCGCTGGTCGAGATGCCGAGCGATTTGCACACGTCCACCGAGGCGAGCGTCAGCATCGAGGAATCGAAGCCGTCGTAGAGCGTCGCGATCCCTAACAGCGCGAGCAGTACGAAGTGGTAGCGCGAGAAGCGCTCCTTCGGCGCCAAGCCCTCGCTCACGCGTTCACCGCCTTCACTCGCGGCGCGGGTTGCGCGGCGGCATGTTGAAATTCGCGGGCGGGCGCCAGCCGCTCTCGCGGATCAGCTCGCCCACCTGGGCCATGTTCAAGATGTCGAGCTCGCGCTTGAACTTGCCGCCGCCCGCGTAATCGAGAATCGAGATGCCGGGCGCCTGATAAGGCGTGCCGTCCGCGCGCTGACCGCCGAGCCGGTTCCACCAGAACGAGACGAGCCGGTCGTCCTCCACCACGGTCCAGGCTTCGGGGAACGACCAATCGTCGAGCCCGGCCATGCTCTCTTGCAGGAACTTCGTGATCGCGGGCAACCCATCGACGCGGCCCCAGGCGGGATCGATGAACACCGCGTCCTCGGTGAAGAACTCGCTGAGCGCGTCCCAGCCGATTTCGCCGGCCTCGATGCGATCGCGCGTGGCGACGTAGCGGCGATAGGCGGCGCGAATCTCGTCGGGCGGATGCGGCATGCGGTTCCTTCGCGGTGTCGCACGCTAGCCCGCTCGAAACGCGGCGCGCGGGGAGACTCAGCGGGGTAGGCTGCGCGCGCGGCGACAACGGAGGCACAAGGAATGGGCGAACCCCGCATCGAGGATCTCGGCTGGCAGAACTTCCAGTTCGAGCGTGTCGGCGACGTGCTGCGCATCGTGATCGCGCATCCGACCAACCCGATGAACGTGGTCGACGACGGCATGCACCGCGAAATGGCGCGGCTGTTCCGCGAGCTGAAGCGCGAACGCGCGGCGCGCGCAGTCCTCCTGACTGGCCGCGGCACGGCCTTCAGCGCGGGCGGCGATTTCAACTGGTTCCCGCAGTTCAAGGATCCCGTGCTGTTCGACGAGATCCGCCGCGACGGCAAGCAGCTGATCTGGGACCTGCTCGATGTCGAGATTCCGATCGTCGCCGCGCTGAACGGCCACGCGATCGGCCTCGGCGCCTCGATCGCGCTCCTCTGCGACGTGATCTTCATGGCCGATACCGCCGTGATCGCCGACCCGCATGTGAAGGTGGGCATCGTCGCGGGCGACGGCGGCGCCGCGATCTGGCCGCTCGTGCTCGGCCCTGCGCGCGCGAAGCAGTACCTGATGACTGGCGACGCGGTGAAGGCGGCCGAGGCGGAGCGTATCGGGCTCGTGAACCGCGTCGTGCCGGCGGCGGAACTCGACGCCGAGGCGATGGCGTTCGCAACGCGGCTCGCGGCGGGCGCGCCCATCGCCGTTCAGTTCACCAAGCACGCGGTCAACAAGCTGGTGAAGGACGCGCTGAACATCGCGTTCGACACCTCGATGGCGCTCGAACTGGTGACGTTCCGCAGCGCAGACCACGACGAGGCGCTCGCGGCGCTGCGCGAGAAAAGACCGCCGCTATTCAAGGGGCGATGAGGTTGGAGAAGTAATGGACCTGTACGAAGCCATGTCGACCTTGCGTGCGGTGCGGCGGCTGCGGGCGGCTGCGCTGCCCGAAGACGTGGTGCAGCGCGTGCTGCAAGCGGCGGCGTGGGCGCCGACGGGCGGCAACGTGCAGCCGTGGCGCGTCGTGCTGGTGCGCGAGCGCGGGCTCAAGGAAAAACTTGGCGCGCTCTACGACGCGCGCTGGAAGGCGTACACGGCGGGGCACCGGAAGCTGCTCGCGAACGCGCCCGCGGAGCTGAAGGCGAAGACCGAGCGCATGATCGACTCGGGCGATTACCTCGCCGAGCACTTCGGCGATACGCCGCTGGTCGCGATCTTCTGCTTCAACCCGCAGCTGATGGCGATCACCGATGCCGCGCAGCCCCGTGTGTCGGTGGTGGGCGGCGCTTCGGTCTACACCGCAGTCGAGAACTTCCTGCTCGCCTGCCGCGCCGAGGGGCTCGGCTGTGTGCTCACCACCTTGTTGTGCGAAGTGGAGCCCGAGGTGCGCGAGCTGCTGGCGATCCCGCAGCCCTGGGCGACGGCGGCCGCGGTGCCTGTCGGCTGGCCGCTGGGCGCCGGGCACGGCGCGATTTCGCGGCGGCCCGTGGACAAGCTCGCGTTCGCGGATCGCTGGGGCACGCCCTACCCCGCGAGTCGTTAGGGCCGGGCGAGCGCAGCGCGCATGCCGAGCCACTTCGCGGACGAGCCCGAGCACATCGGGCTGCTGCGCGAGACGCTGCGGCGTTTCGTCGCGGCCGAGATGCCGCCCGAGAAGCGCCAGCAGTGGGACCGCGAGCACTGCTTCCCGCGCGAGCTGTTCGCAAAGCTCGCCGCGCTCGGCGTGTGCGGCCTCACCATCGACGAGGCGCACGGCGGCGCGGGCCGCGACTTGGTGGCCGCGGTCGCGGTGATCGAAGAACTCTGTCGCGGCGGCAGCTTCGCGGCGGGGCCGTTCATCCACTGCGCGTTCTACGGCGGCATGAACATCGGCGAGAACGGCAGCGAGGAGCAGAAGCGCGCGCTGCTGCCGCGCCTCGCGCGCGGTGAGTTGTTATTCGCGTACGGGCTCAGCGAACCCGACGTGGGCGGCGATCTCGCGAGCGTGCGCACCACGGCGCGCGTCTCGGCGGACGGCCGCTCGCTCGTGCTGAACGGCTCGAAGCGCTGGTGCACCGGCGCCGAGTTCGCAGATTTCATCTACTGCCTGGTGCGCACCGGCCCTGACGACGCGCGCTACCAGAACCTCTCGTTCGTGCTGGTCGATCCCAAAGGCCCGGGCATCACCGTCTCGCCGATCGAGCACATGAATCTCCGCTACACGCTGTCGTCCGACGTGAGTTTCGATGACGCGCCCGTGCCGATCGAGAACCTGGTGGGCGGGCCCGGCGCGATTGGGCGCGGCTGGAAGATGCTGGTGGGCCGCGCGCTCGACGTGGAGAAGCTCGAGATCACGGCGGTCACGTTCGGGATCGCGCAGGCGGCGGTCGAGGAAGCCTGGGCCTACGCGCAGCAGCGCGTGCAATTCGGCAAGCCGATCGGCGCGCATCAGGTGATCCGCCACGCGCTGGTCGACGCGCGCACCCGCCTCGAGGCCTGCCGGCACATGCTCTACCACGCGGCCTGGCTCGCGCAGGAAGGGCGCCCGTGCGGCGTCGAGACTTCGATGGCGAAGTTGTTCGTGGCCGAGACGGGCGTGCAGATCGCCCTCGCCTGCCAGCGCGTGATGGGCGCCTACGGACTCTCTGAAGGCCATGACATGGAGCGCAATGTCCGCGATCTATTAGGCATGCCGATCGTTGGGGGGTCTTCCGAGATGCAGAGGAACAATCTCGCGCGTAGGTGGGGGCTGCCGGAGTGATGCGGGGTTGCAGCGGCAGGCGGGGTTCGCGAGCGGTGGGCACGGTGGTTTCGGGGATGGGTGCTCGGATGCAGCTGACGCCGCTGCGCGGCGCAGCTGATCCGCGGTGCGGGGCGTTGCTGTGCGGAGACGAGTCGTGACTGCAGCGCCCGTCGCCTTCGTTGCGCCCGAGACGGACCCCGTCGCGCGCGCGCACGAACTCGCGCCGCGCATCCGCGCGCGCGCAGACGAGATCGAGGCCGCGCGCCGCCTGCCCGCGGATCTCTCGCGCGAACTCGCGAGCGCGGGCTTCTACCGCAGCTGGGCGCCGCGCGAG
>JANNRF010000007.1:0-15711 GCA_031401135.1 Deltaproteobacteria bacterium
GTACTCGACGTGCGCCGTCGCGATCGTGATCCCGCGCTCGCGCTCCTCGGGCGCCTTGTCGATCTGGTCGTACGCCACGAACTGCGCCAGGCCCTTCTTCGCCTGGCGCTGCGTGATCGCCGCCGTCAGCGTCGTCTTGCCGTGGTCCACGTGACCAATCGTCCCCACGTTCACGTGGGGCTTGTTGCGCTCGAACTTCTCCTTGGCCATTTCACGCTCCTGAACAGCCCGCGCTCGGCGGGACTGGACGCCTAATAGGTCGGGACGATGCTCCGGGCGACTGCCTCGGGTACTTCCGCATAGTGCGAGAACTGCATCGTGTAACTGGCGCGGCCCTGGGTCATGGACCGCAGCGAGTTCACGTAACCGAACATCTGCGCGAGCGGGACGTCGGCGCGCACGAGCTGCGCGGCTGGCCGCGCCTCGAGGCCCGTAATCGCACCGCGGCGGCTGTTGAGGTCGCCCTGCACCGGGCCGACGAAATCATCCGGCGTAACAACTTCGACGGCCATCACCGGCTCGAGCAGCGTGGGCTTGCCTTCGCGCAGGCCGTCGCGCATGGCGAGCGAGGCCGCGATCTTGAAGGAGCGCTCGGACGAATCGACGTCGTGCGCCTGGCCGTCGAGCAGCCGCACTTTGATGTCGACGACCGGGTAGCCCGCGAGTTCGCCGCTCTGCGCGGATTCTTCGCAACCCTGCCGAATCGCCGGCACGTATTCGCGCGGGATCGCCTCGCCCTTCAGCGCGTTCTCGAACACGAAGCCGCTGCCGTGCGCGCCGGGCGAGAGTTCGAGCTTCACCACGCCGTAATCACCGGTGCCGCCGGTCTGCTTGATGTAGCGGCCCTCGACCACGGCGGTCTGGCGGATCGTCTCTTTGTACGAGACCTGCGGGCGCCCGATGTTCGCGCTGACGCCGAACTCGCGCAGCAGACGATCGACCTTGATCTCGAGGTGGAGTTCGCCCATGCCGGCCAGGATCGTCTGCCCGGTTTCGGTATCGACGGAAACGTGGAAGGTCGGATCTTCGGCCGCGAGCTTCTGCAGCGCAGCGCTCAGCTTCTCCATGTCCGCTTGAGTCTTCGCCTCGACCGCAATCTTGATCACGGGCTCGGGGAACTGGATGCTCTCGAGCAGCACGGGATGCTTCGGATCGCAGAGCGTGTGGCCCGTCGCAACGTTCTTCATGCCGACGATCGCCACGATGTCGCCGGCATACGCCGCATCGAGTTCCTGGCGCTTGTTCGCGTGCATCTGCAGCAGGCGGCCCACGCGCTCCTTCTTGCCGCTCGCTGCGTTGAGCACTTGCTCGCCACTGGCAATCTGGCCGGAGTAGACGCGCACGTAGGTGAGCTGCCCGACGTGTTTGTCGATGGCAATCTTGAAGGCGAGCGCCGCAAAGGGATCCTTGTCGTCCGCCTTGCGCTTCACGACCACCCCATCCTTCTCGGGCTTGCGAGCCTCGACGGGCGGGACATCGAGCGGCGAAGGCAGGTAACTGATTACGGCGTCGAGCAAGGGCTGCACGCCCTTGTTACGGAACGAAGAGCCGCACAGCACGGGAACGATGCGCAGTTCGAGCGTCGCTCGGCGGAGCGCCTTCCGCAGCGCATCCGCGGCGATCGGCTCGCCGTCGAGATAGCGGGCCATCAGCGCCTCATCGACGTCGGCGGCGGCTTCAATCGCTCGCTCGCGGCATTCGGCCACGGTCGCGCGCAGCGACTCCGGCACCGCCTCGTCGTGGAATGCTGCCCCGAGTTCGGTGCCATCCCAAACGAGCGCCTTGTCCTCGATCACATCGACCAGGCCGCGGAAGCCGTCCTCCTGGCCGATCGGCACGTGCAGCGGGATCGGATTCGCCGCGAGGCGATCGCGCATCATCTCGAGCACACGCGGGAAGTTGGCGCCGACGCGGTCCATCTTGTTCACGAACGCGATGCGCGGGACGCGGTACTTGTCCGCCTGGCGCCAGACCGTCTCGGATTGCGGCTCCACACCGCCGACGCCACAGAACACGGCGACCGCGCCGTCGAGGACGCGGAGCGAGCGCTCCACCTCGACGGTGAAATCGACGTGTCCCGGTGTGTCGATGATGTTAATGCGATGATCCTTCCAGAAGCAGGTGGTTGCGGCCGAGGTGATCGTGATGCCGCGCTCCTGCTCCTGCTCCATCCAGTCCATGGTCGCGGTGCCCTCATGCACCTCGCCCATCTTGTACGTAACGCCCGTGTAGTAAAGGATCCGCTCGGTAGTCGTGGTCTTGCCGGCATCGATGTGAGCCATGATGCCGATGTTGCGCGTTCTCTCGAGTGGAGCCTGCCGGGCCATTTGATTTCGACTCGCGCCTCAGCGCTTGCGCCGTCTCCGCCGCGTTACCAGCGGTAGTGCGAGAAGGCCTTGTTCGCATCCGCCATGCGGTGCGTGTCTTCGCGCTTCTTCACGGCTTCGCCGCGCTCGTTCGCTGCGTCGATCAGCTCGTTCGCCAACTTCTCGCGCATGCTGCGCCCGTCGCGGGCTCGCGAAGACTCGACGATCCAGCGCATTGCCAACGAGGTCGCGCGCTCCGGCCGGACCTCGATCGGAACCTGATAAGTTGCCCCGCCGACACGCCGAGACTTCACTTCGAGCCGCGGCCGCACGTTCTCGACGGCGCGCCGGAACATCGCGATCGGATCATTGCGGGTCTTGCTCTCGATCTCGTGGAAGGCGCCGTAGAGGATCTGCTCCGCGGTGCTCTTCTTCCCGTCGCGCATGATCACGTTCATGAAGCGCGTGACCATTCGGTCATTGAACTTCGGATCTGCAATCGGTTCACGTTTCGCAACGACTCGCCGTCGGGGCATCTGGCTCTCTTGAAGAAAAACGGCGGCTCTATTTGCGAGCCGCCGCGGTTTGAAGAACTACTTGGGACGCTTGGCGCCGTATTTCGATCGGCTGGTTTGCCGACCCGCGACACCGGTCGAATCGAGAGTGCCGCGCACGATGTGGTACCGGACGCCGGGGAGATCCTTTACGCGGCCACCGCGCACCAGCACGACGGAGTGCTCTTGCAGCGTGTGCCCGACGCCGGGGATGTACGCATTCACCTCGTTGCCGTTGGTGAGGCGCACGCGGGCGACTTTTCGCAGCGCGGAGTTCGGCTTCTTGGGCGTCTGCGTGAAGACCCGGATGCAGACGCCACGCCGCTGCGGAGAGGCTGCAAGGTCGGGTGATTTCGACTTCTTTCGGTTCGCGACGCGACCCTGGCGAACCAACTGCTGGACGGTAGGCATTCAATCTCCGGCGAAGGCATCCACTCACTTCGCGCGATGTTATGAAACTCTGCCCTCGAAAATGCGCAAAGCCCCTCTCAGCGACACCCGCGGAGGCGAGAAGGCCGGAACTGGGCATCTCGCAGCCTGTTAGGCGAACGAAATGATGCGGTTCGGGCGGGCTTCTCGTCGCTCCGGGTGGCCGTGGGCGGCGACCCAAATACCTCGAAGGGGCGGCAAGATACTGTGACGGGATGCAGTGTCAACGAGCTTTCGCGCGCGTCGGAAGGAAATGAGAGCCCTCGGTCGGGGTTTGGCTCTCAGAAACCAAAGGGCCACCGGGCATTGCTGGCCGGTGGCCCTGGTCATTCCCCGCGAAAGGTCTCCGACCTACGCCGGCAGCTCTTCGCTGACGTCGTCGGCGTCGCTGTCATCCGCTACTCGCGGCAACTCCAGCGGCGGCAGTTCCGGAAGGCTCGAGCTGCTCGCCTCTTCCAGCATCGCACCGCCACCCGGCGCGTCGATCGTGATCCCGATGTTCGTGTAGCGAGCCAGACCGGTCCCGGCGGGGATCAGGCGACCCATGATCACGTTCTCCTTGAGGCCGTGAAGCAGGTCCGTCTTCCCCCAGATCGAGCCTTCGGTGAGCACCTTGGTCGTCTCCTGGAAGGAGGCGGCCGAGATCCACGACTCCGTCGACAACGACGCCTTGGTGATGCCGAGCAGCAGCGATTCGCCGACCGCGAGCCGCTTGCCCTCTTCCTTCATCTGCAGGTTGACCGTCGCGAACTCGACCTTGTCCACCGATTCGCCGACCAGGAGGTCGGTATCGCCGGCTTCCTTGACCCGCAGCTTGCGGAGCATCTGGCGGATGATGATCTCGATGTGCTTGTCGTTGATCTTCACGCCCTGGAGGCGGTAGACCTCCTGCACCTCGTCCACCATCCACTTCGCGAGTTCTTGCTCGCCCTCGATGCGCAGGATGTCGTGCGGGTTCGGGGAGCCGTCCATGAGCGGCTCGCCCTTGCGCACGCGATCGCCCTCGTGGACGGAGACGTGCTTGCCCTTCGGGATCAGGTACTCGCGCTGCTCGCCGTCCTCGGTCGTGACGAGCACGCGGCGCTTGCCGCGTGAGTCGGGGCCGAAGCTGACGATGCCGTCAACCTCGGTGACGATCGCGGTCTCCTTCGGCTTGCGTGCCTCGAAGAGCTCGGCCACGCGCGGCAGGCCGCCCGTGATGTCCTTCGTCTTCGTCATCTGGCGCGGGATTTTTGCGACCGCGTCGCCGGCGGCGACTTCGTGTCCCTCGGAAACCGATAGGTACGAGCCCACCGGCAGCTGTGCCTGATAACCGACCTCGCCAGCGGCGTTCATCACCGAGACGCGAGGGCGCAACTCGGGATCCTTAGATTCGACGATCACGCGCGATGAGAGGCCGGTGAACTCGTCCACCTGCTCCTGCATCGTGGAACCTTCCACGATGTCGTCGAACTTCACCGTGCCACTTTGCTCGGTGAGAATCGGGTTCGCGAATGGATCCCACTCGCACAGGATGGCGCCGAGCTTCACGCTCTGGCCGTCCGCCACCTTGATGTACGCGCCGTAAGTGACCGGGTAGCGCTCGCGCTCGCGGCCACTGGCGTCGAAGATCCCGAGCTCCGCGTTGCGGTTCATCGCAATCGGGCGGCCATCGCGATCCTTCACCGTGCGCAGATTCGAGTAGCGCACCGTGCCGTCACTCGAAGTCTGGTGGTGCGACGCCTCGACGCGCCGCGTCGCCGCGCCGCCGATGTGGAACGTGCGCATCGTGAGCTGCGTGCCAGGCTCGCCGATCGACTGCGCCGCGATCACGCCGACCGCTTCGCCGAGATTCACCAGCGTGCCGCGCGCGAGATCGCGCCCGTAACACTTCACGCACACGCCGCGGGGCACGCGGCAGGTGAGCACCGAGCGAATCCAGACTTCGTCGACGCCCGCTTCCTCGATGATCTTGACCGTGTCCTCGGTGATCTCCTCACCGTGCTTGATCAAGACTTTGTGTGTGACAGGGTCGAGCACGTCGATCAGCGAGGTGCGGCCGAGAATGCGCTCGCCAATGCCCTCGATGATGTCGCCGCCTTCGACGAGCGAGGTCATCTTGATGCCGAACTTGCGCGTGTCCTTCTCGCGCGTCGACTGCTTCACGTCCGCAAGGCAGTCGCCGAGCCTAATGATCACGTCCTGGGCGACGTCGACGAGCCGGCGCGTCAGATAGCCGGAGTTCGCCGTCTTCAGCGCCGTGTCGGCGAGGCCTTTGCGCGCGCCGTGGGTCGAGATGAAGTACTGCTGCGCCGAGAGGCCCTCGCGGAAGTTCGAGGTGATCGGCGTTTCGATGATCTCACCCGAGGGCTTCGCCATCAGGCCGCGCATGCCGGCGAGCTGGCGTATCTGCTGCGCGGAACCGCGCGCGCCCGAGTCGGCCATCATGTAGATGGAGTTGAAGCTCGGGACCCGAACGCCCTTGATCGAGTCGCGGCTCTTGTCGACGCCGAGGTTCTCGAGCAACTGCGCCGCGATCTTCTCGGTCGCGTTCGCCCAGATGTCGATCACCTTGTTGTAGCGCTCGCCGTCACTGATTAGGCCGTCGAGGTATTGGTTCTCGACCTCGGCCACCAGGCCCTGCGCTTCGAGGATGAAGCGCTCCTTGTCGGGCGGCACCATCATGTCGTCGAGGCAGATCGAGACGCCGGCCTTGGTGGCGTGCTCGTAGCCGAGCGTGCGCAGGCGGTCGGCCAAGAGCACCGTGGCTTTGTTGCCGAGGCGCCGGTAGGCCTGGTCGATCAGTTCGCCGAGCGCCTTCTTGTCCATCACTTGATTGATGAACGAGAAGGGAATCTCAGCGGGCACGATCTCGGAGAGCAGGATGCGGCCCGTAGTGGATTCGACCATGCCCGCGCTGGTTCGCACCTTGATGCCAGCGTGGATCTCGAGCTCGCCGGAGTCGTACGCGACGCGTACTTCGTCCGAGCTCGCGTAGGTGCGGCCTTCGCCCTGCGCGCCGGGGCGCTCGCGCGTCATGTAGTAACAACCGAGCACGATGTCCTGGCTCGGGTCGATGATCGGGCGGCCAGTCGCCGGGCTCAGGATGTTATTGGTCGACATCATCAGCACGCGCGCTTCGATCTGTGCTTCCACCGAGAGCGGGACATGCACGGCCATCTGGTCGCCGTCGAAGTCGGCGTTGAAGGCTTTGCACACCAGCGGATGGAGCTGGATCGCCTTGCCGTCGATCAGGACCGGCTCGAAGGCCTGCATGCCGAGGCGATGCAGCGTGGGCGCGCGGTTCAGGATCACCGGGTGCTCTTTGATGACTTCGGCGAGGATGTCCCAGACTTCGGGGCGCTCGCGCTCGACCATCTTCTTGGCGGCCTTGATGGTCGTCACGAAGCCGCGCTGCTCGAGCTTGCTGTAGATGAACGGCTTGAAGAGTTCGAGCGCCATGCGCGACGGCAGGCCGCACTGGTGCAGCCGCAGCTCGGGGCCGGCCACGATCACCGAGCGGCCCGAGTAATCGACGCGCTTGCCGAGCAGGTTCTGCCGGAAGCGGCCCTGCTTGCCCTTCAGCATGTCCGAGAGCGACTTCAGCGGGCGCTTGCTCGGGCCCGTAATGATTCGGCCGCGCCGGCCGTTGTCGAACAGCGCGTCAACCGCTTCCTGCAGCATCCGCTTCTCGTTGCGGATGATCACCTCGGGCGCGTTCAACTCCTGCAGCCGCTTCAGCCGGTTATTACGGTTGATCACGCGGCGATACAGGTCGTTCAGATCGCTGGTGGCGAAGCGGCCGCCATCGAGCGGCACGAGCGGGCGCAGATCCGGCGGAATCACCGGCACCACTTCCAGGATCATGTGCTCGGGCTTGTTACCCGATTCGCGGAACGCCTCGAGCACCTTCAGCCGCTTCGCGCACTTCTTGCGCTTCGCCTCGCTGGTGGCTTCGCGCATTTCCTCGCGCAGCCGCGCCGACTCACCCTCGACGTCGAGGTTCGCCAGCATCTGGCGCACAGCCTCGGCGCCGATGCCGTACTCGAACGCATCGCGGCCGTACTTCTCACGCGCCTGCGCGAGATCGTCCTCGGTGAGCAGCTGGCACGTGCGCAGCTCCGTCTCGCCCGGGTCGACGACCACGTAGGCCTCGAAATAGAGCACCTTCTCTAGATCGCGCAGTGTGATCTCGAGAATGTTCCCGATCCGCGACGGCAGCGACTTCAGGAACCAGATGTGCGCGACGGGTGTGGCGAGCGTGATGTGGCCCATGCGCTCGCGGCGCACCTTGGCCTGAATCACTTCGACGCCGCACTTCTCGCAGATCACGCCGCGGTGCTTCATGCGCTTGTACTTGCCGCAGTTGCACTCGTAGTCCTTGACCGGCCCGAAGATCTTCGCGCAGAAGAGTCCATCGCGTTCCGGCTTGAACGTTCGGTAGTTGATGGTCTCCGGCTTTTTGACTTCGCCGTAGGACCACTCGCGGATCTTGTCGGGCGAGGCCAGCGAGATTTTGATCGCCTTGAAGGCGAGCGGGTCTCGGGGCTTCTCGAAAAGGCTGTAGAGGTCGCGCAAGAGGGTCTCTCCTAGGCCTGATTAGGCTGTACACAAACGCGGATCAGCCGCGGCGCGAGAGCGCCGTCGGCTGCATCCGCTCTCCGCCGAGCTGCGAACCGACCGTGTCTCGGGGAAGACAGCTTCATCACTGATGGTTCTTGTCTTCTATTAGTTCGACGTTGAGTCCGAGCGCCATCATTTCCTTCACGATCACGTTGAAGGCTTCGGGCAATCCCGGCTCTAGCTGGCAGTCGCCCTTCACGATCGATTCGTACATGCGCGTGCGTCCGAGCACGTCGTCCGACTTGACCGTGAGGAACTCTTGAAGGCTGAACGCGGCGCCGTAGGCCTCCATCGCCCAGACTTCCATTTCGCCAAGGCGCTGACCGCCGAACTGCGCCTTGCCGCCCAGCGGCTGCTGGGTGACAAGGCTGTACGGCCCGATCGAGCGTGCGTGGATTTTGTCGTCGGCGAGGTGGTGCAGTTTCAGGATGTAGAGCACCCCCACTGTCACATCGCTGGCGAACGCTTCGCCGGAGCGGCCGTCGAACAGAATCGTCTGTCCGCTGGTCGCCTGCCCGGCGCGCGTGAGCTCGCGCTTGATCTCGTCTTCCCGAGCGCCGTCGAACACCGCCGAGGCGACATGGATGCCGCGCTTCACGTTCTCCGCGATCGAGCGCACCGCATCGTCAGACGCGGTGTCGAGCAGCTTCGCGAGGTTCGGATCGTCGTAGATCTCCTTGAGCTTCGCGCGCAGCGCGTCAGGCCCCGCGTGCGCCTGGATCATCACGTTGATCTTCTGGCCGAGCCCGCGCGCGGCCCAACCGAGATGCGTCTCGAGGATCTGCCCGATGTTCATGCGCGAAGGCACACCCAACGGGTTCAGCACGATGTCGACCGGCGTGCCGTCCATCAGGTACGGCATGTCCTCGTCCGGAAGAATCCGCGAGATCACACCCTTGTTGCCGTGACGGCCGGCCATCTTGTCGCCGACCGACAGCTTGCGTTTGATGGCGACGTAGACCTTCACCATCTTGAACACGCCGGGCGGCAACTCGTCGCCCTTCTTCAAGCGCGCGACGCGCTCGTCGAAGACCGCGCGAATTACGTTCGCCTGCTCCTCGAAGCGCCCGAATGCGCGGTCTACGCGCTCTTGCGTGACCGTGTCGGTGACTTGCACTTCGCGCCAGCGGCGGATCGGCACGCCGTTCAGGCGCTCCGCCACGATCGTCTCGCCGGCCTCGAGCCACACTTCGCCGCGCCGATCGTCAGCAACGCGGTTTGCGGCCTTCTTGCCGACGACGAGCTCCGCGATCTTGCCGTGCGCGTTGTCGCGGATGATCTTGATCTCGTCTTCCTGATCCTTGCGCAGGCGCTCGGACTCAGCCTCTTCGATCGCCCGCGCGCGCTCGTCCTTCTCGACGCCGCGGCGCGAGAAGACCTGAGCGCCGATCACGATGCCCGCAACGCCCGGCGGCACGCGCAGCGACGTGTCGCGCACGTCGCCCGCCTTCTCGCCGAAGATCGCGCGCAGCAGCCGCTCTTCGGGCGAGAGCTGCGTCTCGCCCTTCGGCGTGATCTTGCCGACGAGGATGTCGTCAGACTTCACTTCCGCGCCGATCCGCACGATGCCGGATTCGTCGAGGTCCCTGAGCGCTTCCTCGCCGACGTTCGGGATGTCCCGCGTGATTTCTTCGCGACCCAGCTTGGTGTCGCGCGCCACGCACTCGAACTCCTCGATGTGCACCGAGGTGAACTGATCTTCGCGAACGACGCGCTCACTGATTAGGATCGAGTCTTCGAAGTTGTATCCGCCCCAGGGCATGAACGCGACGACCACGTTGCGCCCGAGCGCGAGTTCGCCGCGATCGGTGGCCGGGCCGTCCGCGATCACCTGGCCCTTCCGGACGGTGTCGCCGACCTGCACGATCGGCTTCTGGTTGATCGCGGTGCTCTGGTTCGAGCGCTGGTACTTGACCAGGTTGATGATGTCTACGTTCGGGCCTTCCGACTCTTCCTCGACCGGCTTGATCACGATGCGGCTGGCGTCGACGCCCACGATGGTGCCATCGCGCTTGGCGACGACGGTGACGCCCGAATCGCGCGCCACCACAGACTCCATGCCCGTGCCGACGAACGGCGCATCCGTGCGCAAGAGCGGCACGGCTTGGCGCTGCATGTTCGAACCCATTAGGGCTCGGTTGGCGTCGTCGTTCTCGAGGAACGGAATGAGCGAAGCCGCGACGGACACGAGCTGGTTCGGCGAGACGTCCATCATCTCGACGTCTTCCGTCTTGAGCATCTGGAACTCGCCCATCTTACGGGCGGTCACGGTCTCGTTGACGAACAGGCTCTTCGAGTCGAGCGGCGAGTTCGCTTGCGCGATCGCGAGGCGCTCCTCCTCGAGCGCGGACAGATACTTCACCTCGCTCGAGACCTTCTTGTCCTTCACCGAGCGATACGGCGTCTCGATGAAGCCGAAATCGTTCACCCGCGCGTAGGTCGCGAGCGACGCGATCAGGCCGATGTTCGGCCCTTCCGGCGTCTCGATCGGGCAGATGCGCCCGTAATGGGTCGGGTGCACGTCGCGCACTTCGAAGCCCGCTCGCTCGCGCGTCAGGCCGCCTGGCCCGAGCGCCGAGAGGCGGCGCTTATGCGTCACCGCCGAGAGCGGGTTCGTCTGATCCATGAACTGCGAGAGCTGGCTCGAGCCGAAGAACTCCTTGATCACCGCCGAGACCGGCTTCGAGTTGATCAAGTCGTGCGGCATCAGCGTCTCGATCTCTTGGAGCGACATGCGCTCCTTGATCGCGCGCTCCATGCGCACGAGACCGATGCGGTACTGATTCTCGAGCAGCTCGCCGACCACGCGCACGCGCCGGTTCCCGAGGTGGTCGATGTCGTCGATGCGCTTATCAGGGTCCGAGCCGTTCTTCAGATCGACGAGGTACTTGACCGCGCCATTGATGTCGGCCGGGCGCAGCGTGCGCAACTCGCCGAGCGAGCACTCTTCCGCCGGGCTGTTAGGGCCCTTGGTGGTGTAGGTCACGCGCTTGTCGGCTTCGAAGCTGAGCTTGTGGTTCAGCTTGAGGCGGCCGACGCGCGAGAGGTCGTAGCGCTCGGGGTTGAAGAACAGGTTGTGGAACAGGTTCGTCGCCGTATCGAGCGTCGGCGGATCGCCCGGCCGCAGGCGCCGGTAGATGTCGATGATCGCCTCTTCCTTGGTGACGGTCTTGTCCGCGAGCAGCGTGTCGCGAATCGCCGAGCCGCTGCCGACCGGATCGAGGTAGAGCAGCTGGAACTCGTTCAGCCCGCGCGTTTTGAACTCTTCGAGGTGCGCCGCGGTGAGTTCCTCGTTGCACTCGAAGATCACTTCGCCAGTGGCCTCGTCGACCACGTCTACGGGCGACACGCGCTTCACGGTGTCTTCGCGGACCAGATCGCTGAGTTCGACTTGCAACCACTCCATGCCGTCTTCGACCATCCGGCGTACGGCGGCCTGCGTGAACTTCTTGTCCTTGCGCGCGAGCACGCGCCCATCGGACGACTTCACTTCTCGCGAGCAGCGCTGGCCGATCAACAACTCCGGATCGACCTTCTTCAGATACTGCTTGCCGTCGACGCGGATCGTCTCGGGCTTGTAGAAGTACCCCAGCAGCTCTTCCTCGTTGTAGCCGAGCGCCTTGAGCAGCACGGTCACGAGAATCTTGCGGCGCCGATCGATGCGCGCGTAGACGAGGTCCTTGTGGTCGAACTCGAGGTCGAGCCACGAACCGCGGTACGGAATGATGCGGCACGAATAGATCTTCTTGCCGCCGGCGCTCACGGTGGTCGAGGTCGAGGTGTCGTAGAAAATGCCCGGCGAGCGGTGGAGCTGCGAGACGATTACGCGCTCAGTGCCGTTCACGATGAAGGTGCCGTTGTCGGTCATGATCGGGATTTCCCCGAAGTAGACCTCCTGCTCCTTCACGTCGCGGATCGTCTGCGAGCCTTCCGCGTCATCCCACGCGACCAGCCGTACGGTCACCTTGAAGGGCGCCGCGTACGTCATGCCGCGCTGCAGGCACTCTTGCACGTCGTACTTCGGCTGTTCGAGCGTGTAGCCCACGAACTCGAGCGAAGCCGTGTCGTTGAAATCGCGAATCGGGAAGACGGACGCGAACACGGCTTGCAAGCCGGTGCGCTCCCGCTTCTCGGGATCGATGCGCCTCTGCAGGAAGCGCTCGAACGATTCCTTCTGGATCTCGATGAGATTCGGGATCTCGAGGATCCGCGGAATCTTCGAGAAGTCTTTTCGGAGGCGAGGTGCGATCTCGGAGAAGTGCATCTGGGACACGGTGATGTGTTCCCTCCCAATAATGGGTTCCGACTCGGCTAGCTCTGGCGCGAGAAAGCGTTCAGTCTCGAGACGCGAGCGGCCGCGGGATCACTCCCGCCCGGCGCTTGCGTGCAAAGCGAACGCGCTCGGCGCGGAGGAGCCGGTGGCACCCTCCGCGCCGGGCAATTACTTGACGTCGGCCTGGCCGCCAGCGTCTTCGATCTGCTTCTTGAACTTGGCGGCGTCATCCTTGGACACGCCTTCCTTGACGGCCTTCGGCGCGCTCTCGACGAGATCCTTGGCTTCCTTCAAGCCGAGGCCCGTAATGGCTCGGACCTCCTTGATGACCTGGATCTTCTTGTCGCCAGCGCTCAGCAGGATGACGTCGAACACGGTCTTCTCCTCGACGACCGCGGCGGGGCCGGCGCCCGGCATCGCCGCCATGGCGACCGGAGCGGCGGCGGATACGCCCCACTTCTCTTCGAGGAGCTTCGCGAGGTTCGCCGCCTCCATGACGGTCAGGGTCGAGAGCTGATCAGCGATCGTGTTGATATCGGCCATGGATCTGAACTCCACTTTCTCTTGGCGGTGCAAGCGGGCCCTGGAGGCCCTCCCGCCGGTTTCGAAATCTCGAGACGGCGCTACGCCGCCCCTCTCCCTTTGAAGGGTCGCCGGCTACTCGCCGCCGCCCGCTTCTTCCAACTTCTTGCTGCGCGCCGAAGCCAAGCGAGCGAGTTGCCCGCCGGGCGCCTGGAGCACACCGAGAATCTTTCGCGCGGGCGCCTGCAAGAGCCCGACCAGCGAAGCGCGCAGCGCATCAAGGCTCGGGAGCGTCGCGAGCGTCGCGATCTCCTTCTGGTCGATGGCTTTGCCCGCGAGCATGCCGCCACGAAGCGCGAACTTGTCGTTCTCCTTGGCGTAGTCCACCAATGTCTTCGCGAGCTTCACCGGATCGGCGTACGAGATCGCGACCGCCGTCGGGCCCTTGAAGTGCGGCTTCAGGACGGCAGCGTCGTTGCCCTCTACCGCGATTCGCAGCAGCGAGTTCTTGACGACCTGGTACTCGTACTTGTTGGGGCCATCGACGCGCAGCTTTGCGCGCAACTTGTCGAGCGACGCGACATCGAGCCCGCGATATTCGGCGACGATCACGCTATTGGCGCGCGCGAACTTGCTCTTCAACTCGGCGACGGCTTCTTCTTTTTGTGCACGGGTCAACATGTGCGCTTCCTCACGCCGCTGCCTGCACGACGGAGCCCGGATCGATGCGGATGCCGGGGCCCATCGTGGTCGAGAGCGAAATTTTCTTCAGGTAGGTGCCCTTCGCAGAAGCGGGCTTCGCGCGCACGATCACGTCGATTAGGGCGGTCGCGTTCGCGAGCAGGTTGTCTGCGCTGAACGAGGCCTTGCCGATCGAGCAGTGCACGATGCCGTTCTTGTCCACGCGGTATTCGATCTTGCCGGCCTTGTTCTCGGACACCGCGCGCGTCACGTCGGCGGTCACGGTGCCGAGCTTCGGGTTCGGCATCAGGCCGCGCGGGCCCAGCACACGGCCGAGCCGGCCGACGATGCCCATCATGTCGGGCGTCGCGATCACGCGGTCGAACTCGAGCCAACCCTCGTCCGTGATCTTCTTGGCGAGATCCTCGGCGCCCACGAAATCTGCGCCGGCGGCGCGCGCTTCCTTTTCCTTCTCGCCCTTCGCGAACACGAGCACGCGAACGGTTTTGCCGGTGCCGTGCGGAAGCACGAGCGAGCCGCGCACCATCTGCTCCGCATGCTTCGGGTCGACACCCAGATTCATGGCGATATCGACGCTCTCATCGAACTTCGCAGCCGTCCAGCTCTTCAGGATCCCCACCGCATCCGTCAACCCGTAGGTCTTGTTACGGTCGACGGTCGCGAGGCTGGCCGCGTAGCGCTTGCTGGCGTTCGTCATCTCAGGCCTCCACCACGTCGAGGCCCATCGAGCGCGCGGTGCCCGAAATCACCTTGATGGCTGCGTCGATGTCGTTCGCGGAGAGATCGGCGAGCTTCATCTCGGCGATCTCGCGGACCTGTTTTTGCGTCACCTTGCCCACCTTGGTGCGATTCGGCTCGCCCGAACCCTTCTCCACCTTTGCGGCGCGCTTCAGCAGCACGGACGCCGGCGGCGTCTTCAGTTCGAAGGTGAAAGTGCGGTCCGAGTAAATCGTAATCAGCGCGGGAATGATCAGGCCCGGGCGGTCCTGCGTGCGCGCGTTGAAGGTCTTGCAGAACTCCATGATGTTCACGCCGTGCTGGCCCAGCGCAGGGCCCACGGGCGGCGCCGGGTTGGCCTGCCCACCCGGACACTGCAGCTTCACGACTGCGGTGATTTTCTTTGCCATTGCTCTTCCTTCGTCGGGTTCCGGCGGGCGCTAGCGCCCTCCCCGTGTTCGCAGCGAAATCACTTGTTCGCTGCGCGCTCCTTGTTAGGAGCAGTTCGTCGTCAGGCCTTCTCCACGCTCGCGTAGTCGAGCACGACCGGCGTCGCGCGTCCGAAGACCTGCACCATCACGCGGACCTTTTCCTTGTCCGTGAGCACTTCATCGACGTAGCCCGTGAAGTTCGCGAACGGGCCGTTCGTCACGCGCACGGTCTCGCCTTGCTCGAAGATCACCTTGGGCTTCGGCTTCGCCGCGCCCTCGCGCATCTGCGCGGTCATCTTCGCCACTTCCTCATCCGCGATCGGCGTCGGCTTGTCGCCGCCGCCCACGAACCCCGTGATGCGCGGCGTCTCCTTGACGATGTGCCAGGTCTCGTCGGTCAGGTTCATGTGCACGAGGATGTAGCCGGGGAAGAACTTGCGGCGCGCGGTCCGCTTCTCGCCCTTCACGATCTCGACGACGTTTTCCTCCGGGATCAGCACTTCGTCGAAATCCGCGTCGTGACCGAACGTCTTCGCGCGCTCGAGGAGGCCGCTCTTGGCCTTCGCCTCGTGCCCCGAATACGTGTGCACGATGTACCACTTTTTATCTGACATCACGCTCTCCGACCCGGTAAGCACCGGATCAGCCATTCAACCAGCGAGGCAGGCCCTCGATCAACCAGTCGAAGCCGAGGGACAGAACCGCGTCCAGGGTGCCGAGGAACACCGTCATGAGTGCGACGATGATCAACACACCCACGGTCCCGCCCACATACTCCTTCTGGCTTGGCCAGCTGATCTTGTCGAACTCGACCCGCACTTCCTGCAGGTACTGACGGAAATTGTTGATCCAAGAAACCGGCGATCGATTCGAGCTGGCGTCCACTGCGACCTCGGACTTGCGGCTTTGCGACTTGGCAGGTGCGGAGGGAATCGAACCCCCAACCTCCGGATTTGGAGTCCGGTGCACTACCAATTGTGCTACGCACCTTCTGTTAGGGAATCGCCACCCGGCAGCGCGCTCGCCGCCGTTTTCTAATTACTCGATGATCTCGGCGACGACGCCCGAGCCGACCGTGCGGCCGCCTTCGCGGATCGCGAAGCGCTGCTCGCGGTCCATCGCGATCGGCGTGATCAGCTCCACCGTGATCTCGACGTTGTCGCCGGGCATCACCA
>JANNRF010000008.1:0-3095 GCA_031401135.1 Deltaproteobacteria bacterium
GGCGGCGGGCGTCGCGGAGGAAGGCCGGCTCAAGAACGGGGGGTTCGAGAAGGTCGAGCGCCTGCCGGGGAACCTCGGTTACCTCGAGGTGCGGAGCTTCAGCTTCCTCGAGCGCGGCGGCGCCGCGGCCGCGGCCGCGATGCCGGTTCGTTCCATGTGGCCCCACGACAGATCCCGCCGGAAGTGGTGCAGGAAGGCGCTGACGCGCCACCAGGAGCAGAGCGGGCGCAGCGCGACCGCTTCGACGATCGCCGCGGACGCGAGCGAGAGCAGCTGGCCGGCGCCGCGATAGCGGCGGAACGCAAGGTCGTCGAGCAGCACCGCGACGATCGAGATCAGCACGGCGTACAGCACCGCGGCGGCGAAGAACGCCTCGACCACCTCGACGTTCAGCACTCCGAGCGCGTAGCTCAGCGGGACCACCACGAAGCCGAACAGCTCGACGACCGGCCCGAACATCTCGAACAGCAGCGCGTACGGCATCGCGAGCATGCCGGCGGCGCCGTAGCGCGGATTGAACAGCATGCTGCGGTGGCGGCTCAGGCAATCGATTAGGCCGCGCTGCCAGCGCACGCGCTGGCGGCGCAGCACAGCGAGACTGACGGGCGCCTCGGTCCAGCACACCGGCTCGGGCACGAAGCCGATGCGGTAGCGCCGCCCGCTCTCGCACAGGCTTCGGTGCAGCCGGATCACGAGCTCCATGTCCTCGCCCACGCTGTCCGTCGCGTAGCCGCCGGCTTCGATGACGGCGCGCTTCTCGAACACGCCGAACGCCCCGGAGATCACGAGCAGCCCGCCGAGCGAAGCCCAGCCCATGCGCCCGAACAGGAAGCCGCGCAGGTACTCCACGACCTGGATGCGCGGCAGCAGCTCCGGCGCGAGCGCGACGTCGACGATGCGCCCGGCGCGCAGCCGCGATCCGTTCGCGATGCGCACGGTGCCGCCCACCGCGACCATCGTGTCCGGGTGATCGTGGAAGGGCCGCACCACGCGCAGCAACGCCTCTTCCTCGAGCACCGAGTCTCCGTCGATGCCGCAGAACAGCGGGTAGCGCGACACGCTGAGACCGGCGTTGAGCGCGTCGCCCTTACCGCCATTCTGCTTGTCGACGACCACGAGGTTGGGGAAGCGCTGCGATTCGTAGATCGCGCGAATCGGCTTGCAGGCGATGCGCTCGTCGAAGCCGCGCTGCGCGACGTAGAGCTCGAAGCGTTCGACGAGGCGCGCGAGCGTCGCGTCGGTCGAGCCGTCGTTCACGACCACCACTTCAAAGCGCGGATAGCGGAGCTGCAGCAGCGACTGCACCGTATCGACGACGCCGAGTTCCTCGTTGTAGGCCGGCACGAGCACGGAGACCGGCGGCATCAGCGGGGACTGCATCAGCGCGCGCAGGTCGCCCGTGTGCACTCGGGCGGTGTCGCGCCGCGTCGCGCGGAACCCGAGGATCACGAGCCCGAGGATGAGCGAGTTGAGCACGAGGAAGTAGACGAGCACCACGTCGTCCGCGAGGCGGATCGCGGCGAGCGCGAGTTCGTGCCCGGCGCCCGTCACGCGGCGAGCGGGACAATGCCCGCGCGTTGCATCACATAGCGCGCGACCTCGCGCCGGCGCGCGTCGCTGTCCGCGGCCGCGGATGCGAGCGCGGCACGTCCGGCGCCGCCGAGTTCCGCGAGCGCGGACGCGGCGTTGAAGCGCACCCACCAGGCTTCGTCGACGAGCGCATGTCGCAGCTCCGCGATCGCGTCCGTCGCGCCGATGGCGCCGAGTCCGGTGGCGGCCTGACAGCGCACCGACCACGCGGGATCCCGGATCAGCAGGCCGAAGGTCTCACGGAAGCGTGGGTCTGCAATCGCGGCCGCGGCCTTGGCGACCCTGGTGCGAAGCTCCGTGTCGGAATCGTTGGCCCACCCGAGCAGCAGCTCGCTCGCCGCGGGATCGCGCAGCGCGCCGAGCAGCTCGACGGCCGCGTAACGCGCCGTGCGGCTCTGTGTCGCGCGCACGTGGCGCACGATCTCCCGCGCTGCGCCGGGGGCGGCGTCGAGCAGCACCTCTTGGGCGCGCCGAACCACTCCGGGCGCCGGGTCGTCGAGGCGCGCGAGCAGGCCTTGTACCGCACTCGGGCCACCGATCTCGCCGACCGCCCACGTGCACGCGAGCCGCACGCTCGGCTCTGCGTCGGCGCAGAGCCGCCCCAACAACTCGGGCAGGGCCGCGCGCACGCGCAGCAAGCCGAGATTCTTCGCGGCCTCGGCGCGCGCGGTGGCGAGCCCGCGCTGCAGCCTCCGCCGCTGCGTGCGGGCGATGCCTGCGATCTCCGCGATCTCTGCCACGCGTTCGCGTTCCTCGCCGCGCAAATCGAGCGCGAGCTGAAGCAGCAGCGGCAGCAGCACGGCGCGATCGCCGCGGCGCAGCAAAGCGATCAGCTCGGCTTTCCTCGCGGGATCGTCCACCGCTTGGCACACGAGCGGCAGCAGCGTGTCTCGGCGGCTGGCGTGCGCGCGCAGCCGCAGTGCGACGAGCGAGTGGCGGAGCAGCATCCCCGCGAGCACCGCCGTCGCCGCCGCGATCAGGCTGACCACGATCGCTACCAGCGCCGCGTAGAAGTCGGCTCCTAACATCGGCTAGCGCTCGAGCCGGACGCCGCGGCGAGTCCTGGCGACAAATGCGTGGGGGTCTGCAGCGCGCGTTTCATCCGGGCGCGCGCGCGCCGGCGGCAGGGCGCGATGCTCACGCATCAGGCGCGCCAGACAGGCGTATCGCACGATCGACGCCCCGCGCGCGCACGTCTCCCTCCGCTTCGAGGCGCCTCGGGCCGCCCCGATGGATGTGGCTGCAACACACGTGCCCGCCCGCGCGCCTCGCTGCGACCGCGCCCGGCTCTTGCGCGTTCAAGCTGCGGCGAACGCTTTCAGTTTGAAACGCGTCGCCCGACGTCGTGAAGCACATCGACCTGAAGGTTCGAGGATGCGGTTGCGGCGCAGCCTGATAACTGGGCGTTCCGCCGCCTGAAGATCGCGGTCGCCGACGAGGCTGCGATCGGCAACTTCGCCGCGACGCCGGAGTTCTTGGCGCGGTGCAGAAGACTGCGGCTGAGG
>JANNRF010000009.1:0-16476 GCA_031401135.1 Deltaproteobacteria bacterium
GCGTAGAACGCATCGAGCGGAACCTCGCGCGCGAGCGCGAGCGGTTCGGCGCGCGGCAACAGCGGCGCGGGCACGGCGAGCGAGAGCGCCACCAACGCCAGCGTGATGCCGATCGCGAGGCGGCGCGGCGGCGCAAGCTGAGGGCGCGCCAGCTTTGCCACGTGAACCAATAACAAGCCAGCCATCCCGATCGGCACGGCGACGTGCGCGAACAGGTTCAAGAAGAAGAACGCGCTCGGCATCGCGCGCTCGCCGGAGAAAGCGCGCGCGAGCGGCTCGGCGAAGATCGGCAGCGCGTCGAGCAGGCGCGCGCCTTCGGCGGCGAGCAGCAGCGCGTGCGTATCCCACAGCATCACGTAGCCGGTCCAGCCGCTCAGGAAGAGCAGGAACAGCAGCACCAGCCCCGAGCACCAGGCGAGCGCGCGCGGGCCCCAACTACGCCCCTGCGCCCACATGCGCAGCACGTGAAGCGCCGCGGCGATCACTGCCGCATCGGCGGCATAGCGGTGCAGTGCGCGCAGCCAGCGTCCCGCGAACGCCTGCGCCTGGATCGCCTCGATCGATTCGTAGGGCGCACCCACGCGATAGAAGAACAACAAGTAGACGCCGCTGATGAGCATCAGCGCGAAGGCGACCACGACCACGGTGCCCGATTGGTAGAGAGGGTTGGCCTCGCTGCCGATCACGCGATTCAGCGCGGCATCGGCGCTGGCGAGCGAGCGCAGCGCCAGGGCACGCAAACGGGGGAAGCGAGCGGCTTGGGTCATTTCGAGTGCGGCGTGCTGCACCGCCGCGGGGCGGTTTGGTGCACACGTCGGCGAGCGTTCGCGAAACCTAATTTGCGGACCGAAGCGCCGTTCCCGCCCCGCGCAGCCGAGTTGCTCACCTAATCCTCCATTTCGCGCGCGCGTCGCGCCCGAGCGGAGCTGAACCAATGCACGCGCCGTTCCGCCCTGCGCGCGGGCCCGCTGCTTGCACTAGTGGAGCGCGCGCCGGCGCGGTCCGGCGGGAAGGAGAGGCCCATGCCCGATGACACGCGGCGCGCGCCCGACGCGAACGAGCCTGTGCCCCTCGGCCAGCGGCTCTTCGATCGCCCGTTCTTGCTGCTGATCGCCTGCATCGTCGTGATGTTCGTCTTCTACACGGGCTGGGGCCTGCTCGAACTGGCCTCGCTCACAGACGCGCCGCTGCCGTAACAAGGAGAGCTTGCATGTACCACTCGGGGCTCGAGGCACCCAAGGGCGTCTGGTGGAAGCCGATTCACGGCAGCGAGAAGATCTGGGTCGCGATCGCCTTCGGCTGGTGCTTGGTGCTGTTCGCGATGATGCCGCTCTGGCATCTGCGCGGCGGCCAGAACCCGGCGGGCATCCGGCATCGCGTGACGGCGGCGGCGTATGCGGAGCGCGTCGCGGAGTTCATCGCGGATTATCAGGTCGGCGAGGACAACGGCTATCCGATCGTCGAGCCGCCGCCCGGCAGCGAGGTCTACCTGCAGGCCTCGATGTGGTCGTGGCTGCCAGTGCTGAGGCTCCACGAGGGAGAGGAGTACACGCTGCACCTGTCCTCGCTCGACGTGAACCACGGCTTCAGCCTGTTCCCTGTGAACGTGAACTTCCAGGTCGTGCCCGGCTACGACTACGCCCTGCGCGTGAAACCGAATGCCTCGGGCGAGTTCTCGATCCTGTGCAACGAGTTCTGCGGCGTCGGCCATCACCTAATGGTCGGGAGAGTGATCGTCGTTCCGCGGGATGCAGCGGCCGGGGCGGCGCGATGACGGCCGCGATGCGCACGTGTCCCTCGACCGGGCTGCGCGTTCACCCGCAGGCCGATGCGCTGATCAAGGCGAACGCAGTGGCCGCGACGATTGCGCTGCTCGTCGGCGGCGTCGCTGCGCTGCTCGTGCTGCTCACGCGCTGGCAAGCGGTGCACCTGCTCGATCCGGTCTGGTTCTACCGCGTCCTCACCGTGCACGGCATGAACATGCTGATTTTCTTCATCCTGTTCTTCGAGATGGCCGTGCTCTATTTCGCAGCGGCGCCGCTGCTCTCCGCGCGGCTTCCTGCGCCAGCGCTCGGCTGGGTCGCATTCGCCCTGATGACCGCCGGCGCACTGCTCGTCAACTGGATGATGTGGACCGGCAAAGCGGACGTGCTCTTCACGTCCTACGTGCCGCTGCGCGCCGAGCCGCCCTTCTATTTCGGCGTGATCCTGTTCGCGGTCGGCGCGCTGCTCGTGGTCGGGCACTTCTTTGCGACGATCGTGATCGCCAAGCGCGAGCGTGCTTACGAAGGCTCGCTGCCGCTCGTGACGTTCGGCGCGCTCACCGCCGCGATCATCGCCGCCGTAACACTTCTGCACGGCGCGCTCGTCTACATCCCGACCTGGCTGTGGTCGATGGGCTTGATGGAAATCGACCCGTCGTTCTATCGGCTGATCTGGTGGGGGCTCGGCCACTCCTCGCAGCAGATCAACGTCGCCGCGATGGTGTCGCTCTGGTACTTCCTGGCGGCGCTGACCGTCGGCGGCGTGGTGTTGAACGAGAAGGTGAGCCGCATCGCCTTCGTGCTTTACATCCTGTTCATCTCGATGGCGTCGGCGCACCACTTGCTCGTGGACCCCGGCTTCGGGCCCGCCTGGAAGATCTGGAACACCTCGTACTTCATGTACATGGCCGTGCTCGCCAGCATGATCCACGGCTTCACGGTGCCCGCCGGCATCGAGGTGGGCATGCGCTTGCGCGGCGCGACACAGGGGCTGTTCGGCTGGCTCTCGCGCGCGCCGTGGAGCGACCCCGGCTTCAGCTCGCTGATTCTCTCGCTCACGGTGTTCGGTTTCGTCGGCGGCATCACCGGGGTCACCTTCGGCACCGAGCAGATCAACATCATCGCCCATAACACGCTGCGCATCCCCGGGCACTTCCACGCCACCGTGGTCTCCGGCACGGCAATGGCGTTCATGGGCGTCACCTATTACGTGATCCCTCTGATCTTCCGGCGCGAGATCGCCTTCTTCCCGCTGGCGCGCATCCAGCCGTTCCTGTTCGCGGGCGGCATGCTGATCTTCTCGATCGCGATGACGTTTGCCGGCAGCTTCGGCGTGCCGCGCCGGCATTGGGACATCACCTTCTCGCAGTCGCCGTTCGGTGTGGAGTTCTCGCCGGCGGTCGATCTCGTGATCGGCGTGATGGCGATCGGCGGGCTGCTCGCGATCGCGGGCGGCGCCATCTACATCCTCGTGACGGTCGCCTCGGTTTTCTTCGGGAAGCGCCTCGCGCCGGACGAGTCCGGCCGCGGCGCGGTGGGCAAGGGGCTGCCGCTCGGACTGGTGTCACCGCCGCGCGCGCTCAGCGCCGCCGACGACGGCAGCGCGCTCGCGCCGCACGCGCTCGGCATCGCGCCGGGCACGATGGTGCTGGTGGGCGTCTTCCTGGCGGCGTTCATCACTTATTACTTCGTGAACTGGAAGCTGCTCTCGGTCGTGTGGAAGATCGGCTGATGACGGCGTCTGCGACGAGCGTCGCCGAGGCGGCCACGCGCGCGGGCGGCGCGCGGGCCGAACGGATCGCGCTGTTTGCGCTCGGCTTCCTGCTGCTCGTGACGGCCGCGTGGTGGGCGCTCGCGCTCTGGCCCACGGCAGCGGATCCGCCCGCGTGGCTCGCGCGCGCGCGCTGGGTCTGCTTCAACGTCGGCGAGAGCGGCCTGCCGAGCGCGAGCGGCTGGTTGTTGTTGATCGGCGAGCCCCTCGGCTTCGGCGCCGCGTTCGTCGTGACCTTTCGCCGCTCGCTTCGCAGCGGCCTGCGCCGGCTGCTCGCCAGCGAGGGTGGCGAGTTCTTCGTCGCCGCCTGCGCCGGACTTCTCATGCTCGGCGCAAGCTACGCCGCCGCGCGCGTCGTCAGCCTCGCCCGAGCGAGCTCTCCCGTCGTCGAGAGCGCAGCCAGCGTCCCCGACACCTATCCGCGCCTCGACCGCGCCGCGCCCGCGCTCGGGCTCGTCGACCAACGCGGCGATCGCGTCGAGGTCGCTCAGCTGCGCGGGCGCCCAGCGCTCGTCACGTTCGCCTTCGCGCACTGCCAGACGGTTTGCCCTGCGATCGTCTCCCAGGCGCTCGCTACGCAGCGCCGCGCGCGCGAGCGAGGCGAACCCGAGCGCGTGCCGCGCCTCGTAATCGTGACGCTCGACCCTTGGCGCGACACACCCGCGCGGCTTGCCTCGCTCGCAGCGGATTGGCGACTCGGCGACGACGCGGCCGTGTTATCAGGCGATGTGGCTGAAGTGAACGCCGCGCTCGATCGCTGGAACGTCCCACGCGCGCGCGACGCCGCGAACGGGCAACTCGATCACCCGGCGCTCGTCTACTTGCTCGACGCCGAGGGACGCATCGCCTACGCGGCGAATGGCGACGCGCGCACGCTCGGCGCACTGCTCGAGCGCCTCTGAGGCGGGCGCTGCATCCGCTACGCGCCGGAGGGCGCGGCTCCGCTCCCTGAGCGCGCGGGCGCTACCAGGCGCTGGGCATTCGCGCGCGCGCTGGCACACTGCGCCGCCTATGCAAACTCAGCTCCGCCTCGCGCTCTCATTATTCGCGCTGTGCGCCCCGCCGCCCGCGCTCGCCGACGCGCCGCCGCGTTACCCGTTACCGCCGCAGCGCCTCGAGGTGCCGTACCCGACGCGAGGCTGGGCGCGCGGCGATGCGAAGCTCGCGGATCACATCGCGCTCGAGGTCGCGCTCGGCAAGTTGTTCGCGGCGAAGAGCGCAGCGGGCGTCAACGACACGCGCGCGGTCGCCGTGATCCAGGGCGGGCGGCTCGTGATCGAACGCTACGCGGTGGGCTTCGATGCGAGCACGCGCTTCCGCTCCTGGTCCGCGGGCAAGAGCGTCGTCAACGCCTGGGTCGGCATCCTGGTGCGCGACGGCCGCGTCTCGCTCGACGAACCGCTCGATGCGCGCGAGTGGCGTGCGCGCGGCGACGATCCGCGGCGAGCCATTACGGTGCGCAACGCGCTGCAGATGATGACCGGGCTCGACAACGCGGACGGCGACCAAGGGCCGAACAGCTTCGGCGCCCAGCTGCTATTCGGAAACATCTCGGGCGATTCCGCGCTCGGCGCCGCGGACGTCTCGCTGCTTCACGAGCCGGGCACGCACTGGGCCTATTCGACGGGCACGACGCAGCTGCTCGCGCGGCTGGTGAAGGAACGCGCCGGCGGCGACGTGCGCGAGTTCATCGCGCGCGAACTGACGGAGCCGCTCGGCATGGGGTCGTTCGTGGCGGAACTCGATCGCGCGGGCACGCCCTTCGGCGGCGCGTTCGTGTGGGCGAGCGCGCAAGACTGGGCGCGGCTCGGGCTCTTGTACTTGCGCGACGGGCTCTGGGAGGGGCGCCGCATCCTGCCGCCCGGCTGGGTCGATTTTTCGCGCACGCCCGCGCCAGCGCCTAACAATGGCAACTACGGCGCGCACTTCTGGCTCAACGCGCCGCCGGGCCCCGAGCAACACCCCGGGCTTCGCGCGGGCATCGATTCGTTCGAGATGAACGGCAGCGCGGGGCAAATGGTGGTGATCGTGCCCGCCCGCGATCTCGTCGTGGTGCGGCTCGGCGAACTGCACGCGAGCGATTGGACCACGCTGCGCGCGAACGTCTCCGAGCTGATCGAGGCGTTTCCGCCGATCCGGGGCGCGCGATGAGGAAGTGGATCATCGGTTTCGTGGTGTGGCTCGTGCTGATCGCGGTGCTGGCCGTGGCGTGGCCGAGGCTCAATGAGCTGAGCGGGATCGGCGCCGCCTACGTCGCGAAGGAAGTGTGCTCGTGCATCGCCCTCGGCGGGCGCGATTACGCTGCGTGCCGCGCGGATCTGCCGCCGCAGATGAACTTCGACCGAGTCCAATCCGAGCCGCTCCCGAACGCTGCGGGCGTGCGCGCCTGGGTGCCGTTCTTCGCGGAACGCACCGCGCTCGCCGAACCCGGCCGCGGCTGCACGCTCAAGGCGCGCTAGGGGACGTTGGTCGACGAAACACGCCCGCCCCGATCCGCGCCGTCGTCGCGAGAGTTTCGTCGTCCAACGTCCCCGGTCGTGCAGGCACCAAGCTCGAATGGGGACGTTCCACGACGAAACTCGCGCACCACGTTGCCAACGCGACCGGGCGTGTTTCGTCGAGGAACGTCCCCGGCGGCGCTGCTGGTGCGACCGGGCGTGTTTCGTCGAGGAACGTCCCCGACTACTCGCTGACGACCACGCTGCGGCCGGGAGCGAGTTCGCCCTCGGCGGAGATCACCAGCGCTTCGCCGCCGAGGAGGCCATCGCGCACGACGACGGCGTCGCCGCGTTCGCCCCCGAGTTCGAGCCGCTGCTCGCGCAGCTTGCCGTTCATGACGACCCAGACACGGTCGCTGTCGTGCAGCGCGGCGCGCGGCACCGTAATCACTGCGCTCGGCGCCGCGCCGCTCGCGGCAGGCGCCTCCTCCGCGGCGAGGAACGCGACGCGCACGCTCGAATCCGGGCGCAGCTTGTCGTCGCGCTCGAGCAGGCGCACTTCGACCTTGAGCGTGCCCTTCTGGCGGTTTACTTGCGGGTAGAGCTTCACCACCTCGGCGGCGTAGTGAGCGTCCGGGAACGAATCCGGCGTCACCTCGGCGCGCTGGCCGAGCTTCACGCGCGCGAGGTCGATCTCGTTGACGTCGAGTTCGGCGCGCAAGTCGCTGAGGTCGGCCATCCTGATTAGGTCGCCCGCGCCCGCGAAGCCGCCGGGCACGGCGATCTCTCCCACTTCTTTGAACTTCGCGAGGATCACGCCGTCGCGCGGCGCGCGCAGCGTGGTGTAGTCGAGCGTCACGGTCGCTTCGCGCAGCGCCGCCTCGGCCTGCCGCACCTGGGCCTGCGCCACGCGCAGCTGGCTCTCCTTCACGTCGAGCGCGGACTGCGAGGCGATGTCCTGCGCGCGCAGTGAGCGCAGCCGCTGCGTCTCGGTCTGCGCCAGCGCGACGTTCGCGCGTGCGAGTTCGAGCGCGGCCTGCGCGCGCTCGAGCGCGGCGAGGTAATCGCGCTGGTCGAGCTGCACGAGCGCCTGGCCCTTCTTCACCGAATCGGACTCGTCGACGAAGTACGCATCGATGCGGCCGGGCACGCGCACACCGATCGAGATGTAGCGGTCGCCGGTGACGATGTAGCCCGAACCTGTGAGCACGACGCCTGCGCTCGCTGCGCCCGGGGCGGCCGCCTCGCTGCGCTCCGCGTATGCGACGCGCACGAGCGTGGGCGCGCCGAGTGTTAGGCGGTAGAGCACGCCCGTGCCGAGCACGAGCAGCGCCGCCGCAACCGCCCACAGGAAGCGCGGCGTGCGCCTCCTAGCCGGCGCCGCGAGACGATCGATCTTCAGCGAAGACAACTCGTCGCGAACAGAGCGCGCGCCATCGCTCATCAGGCCTTCCTCAGCGCTTCGATCGGCCGCAAATTCGCGGCGCGGCGCGCCGGGAAGAAGCCGCCGACGAGACCGATCACGATGCTCAGGGCCGCCGCGACCGCGAGATCCCACGCGCCGACGCGCAGCTGAATCACGTTCGTGGTGAACGTCTCGGCTTGCCAGCTGATCCCGCCGAGCGCGGCCGACACACCCGCCGCCAGCGCGATTGCGAGCGCGCCGCCGACCACGAAGCCGAGCGCCGCGGTCGCGAGCGACTCGACCACGAACGAGCGCAGGATCTCGGCGCGCGAGAAGCCGAGCGCGCGCAGGGTGCCGATCTCCGCGACGCGCGCCTGCACCGCCGCATACAGCGTGTTCGTCGCGCCGAGCATCGCGCCGAGGCCGGCGAACAGCGCGACGAATACGACCAGCACGTAGATCTGGCCCGACGCCTCGGCTTGCTCCGCGTAGTACTCGGTCTCGCGCTTCGCCTCGAGCGCGTGGCGTGGGTCGTCTCCGATGCGCCGCGCCAGAGCTTCCAGGTCCGCGCCATCCGCCACCCGCAAGCGGAAGCCCGAGTACGGCATCACGCGCTTCGCGTCGTTCGCGAGCTCGCGGGCGTCCACCCACACCTCGCTCTCGAACGACGACCCACCCGATTCGAGAATGCCCACCACCTTCCAGCTATTGCGCCCGAACGCGAGCTGATCGCCGAGCTGCGCGCCGAGGTAGCGCCTGGCGACGCCGCGGCCGACCACGGCCTCACCGCTCGACGGCACGAACATGCGGCCCTCGGCGATCTTCGCGTCGTCGTGCACCGCGAGCGCCATCAACTCGACTCCGCGCACCAGCACGTTCTCGCGACCGCCCGTTCTCGGGATGAAGAACGGCTGCATCACCAGCTCCGGCGAGAGCAGCGGCTCTCCTTCGGGCGAGCGCGCGATGCCTTCGAAGAAGCGGATGTCTTGCAGCGACTGGAGCGTGAGCTGCGAGCTGCCGTCGTTGTCCGAGCCCTTCCGCATCACGATCAGGTTGCGCGCATCGCCGGAGCTGACGAGCGTGCGCCGCAGGCTGCTCGCGAGACTGAGGATCAGCGACACCGCGACCACGACGAGTGCGATCACGCCAACGGTGAGGCCCGTGCGCAGGCGGCGCGCGAACAGGCTGCGCAAGCTGTAGGAGAGCGGCAGCGCCATCGTCAGAACACTTCGCGAAGGGTTTGCGCCACCGATTTGCGCGACGCGCCGAACGCGGGGAATGCGCCGCTCACGATGCCGATGAAGAACGCGACGAAAAGCGTCTGCACGAGCACGGCATTGCTCACGAAGAACGCGTTCATCGGTCCCGCGCTAGCGGAGCCCGCCGTGATCGCGCGCAGCGCGTTCGTCGCGCCGATCGAGAGCAGCACGCCCACCGCACCGGCCACGGTCGAGAGCAGCGCCGCCTCCACCACGAGCGTCGTGAACAGCGTGCGCCAGCGGAAGCCGAGCGCCTTCATGATCGCGAGCTCTCCCACCCGCTCGCGCACCGACATGCTGGCGGTGTTCGCGGCGATGAACACGATGCAGAGCGTCACCACACCCGCGACGATCAGCAGGATCGTCACGTAGCCCTGCGCGCTGCTCATCATGTTCGAGAAGAAGGCCTTCTCGGTCTCGGACGACGTCTCGGCTTCGCTGTTGCGGAACGTCTCGTCGATGCGCGCCATCAGCGGATTCACCTGACTCGCGTCGTCGATGCGCACCCAGAGCGTTCCCGTCGTGTCGAACGACAAACCCTGCGCGAGCATGGCCTGCTCGAGGTACTCGCGAGAGAACCAGACGAACGGCCCCCGCTCGATCTCGCCCACGATGCGCAGCTTCGCCTCGACTGGAACGATCGTGCTCTTCAGCGTGATCAGATCGCCGATCTTCCAGCCTTGCTGCTTCATCGTCATCGTGCCGACCAGCGCGCCATCCCGGTAGTTCTCGAAGTCCTCGAGCGCCTTGGCGTCGATCTTCCAATCCTCGAACACGACGGCGACGTGGTCGGAATCCACGGCGAAGTTCGGGAACTGGACCCCCTTGTCCTCGTCCACCACGCCGCCGAACCACTGATACGTGGCGACATCCACGACGCCGTGCATCGCGCGCACCTTGTTCACGTAGGCGTACGGCAGGGAGTACGTGAGCCCGGCTTTGTTGTGCACGGAGATGCGCGTGCCCGCCGACATCGAGTCGAGCATCCCGTCCAGCGCCGCGGGCAGCATGCGCAGCACGCACACCATCGCGACCGCGAAGGCAATCGCGATGCCGGTGATGACGCTGCGTAGCTTGTTACGGCCGAGGTTCTTCCAGATCAAGGGGGCGAATTTCATCATGGCTGCGCGCTCCCGCCGGGCCGCGACTCGAGCAGCACGCCCTTGTCGAGGTGGTGCACCACGTCCACGTACTTCTCCGCGCGCGGGTCGTGGGTGACCATCACCACCGTCTTGCCAAAATCGCGGCGCAGCGTGCGCAGCAGCTCGAGCGTCGCCTCGGCGTTCTTCGCGTCGAGGTCGCCAGTCGGTTCGTCGGCAACGATCAGCTCGGGGTCGGAGACGAACGCGCGCGCGATCGCAACGCGCTGCTGCTCGCCGCCGGAGAGCTCACGCGGCTTGTGGTTCGCGCGCTCGGTGAGGCCGACCACGCGCAGCGCGGTGAGCGCGCGTTCGCGTCGATCCGCCCTCGAGAGCCGCGTGAGCAGCAGGGGCAACTCGACGTTCTCGACCGCGCTCAACACCGGGATCAGGTTGAAGAACTGAAACACGAAGCCGACGTGCGCCGCGCGGAACGCCGCGAGCTCATCCTCGTCGAGCGCGTCGAGGCGCTGCCCAGCCACGGTCGCGCTGCCGCTCGAAGGCCGGTCGAGCCCCGCGAGAATGTTGAGCAACGTCGATTTCCCCGAGCCCGACGGGCCCATCAACGCGACGAAGCTGCCCTTCGGGATCGAGAGGCTCACGCCATCCAGCGCGTGCACCTCGTCCGCGCCTCGGGTGTAGAAGCGCGAAACGTTCGAGATCTCGATCACGGGAGGCTCCGGTGGGCGGCTCGGCCAGTCTAGGAGGGTGGCAAGCGCTCCGCGACGGGAACGGGCGAGTTGCTCGGCCCCGCGCCGGTCGTCAGCCTGCGCGCGCCTCACGGACGCCGCGCCCGCCGCCGATGAAGGACTCCATGCTCGAGCTCGCCCAGACCCTGATTGATTTCGTCCTGCACATCGACACGCATCTCGTAGACCTCGCCGCGCGGCTCGGCCCGTGGCTCTACGTGGTGCTGTTCGGGATCGTGTTCTGCGAGACCGGGCTGGTCGTCATGCCGATTCTGCCCGGCGATTCGCTGCTCTTTGCCACGGGCGCCCTGATCGCTGCGCCAGGTTCGCCGCTCGAGCTCGGCTTCACGCTCGCGCTGCTGATCGTCGCCGCGATTCTCGGCGACGCCGTCAACTATGCGATCGGCGCTTACCTCGGGCCGGCGGTCTTCACCGAGCGCGCGCGCCTGTTCAATCCCAAGTACGTGAAGCGCACCGAAGACTTCTACGCGAAGTACGGCAAGAAGACGATCTTCATCGCGCGCTTCGTGCCGATCGTGCGCACGTTCGCGCCGTTCCTCGCCGGTATCGGCCGTATGCCGTACCGCGAGTTCGCCGTCTACAACGTGACGGGCGCGATCGCGTGGGTCTCGCTCTGCACCCTCGGCGGCTACTTCTTCGGCCGCATTCCGTTCGTGCAGCGCAACTTCTCGAGCGTGATCCTCGGCATTGTGTTCGTGTCGATCCTGCCGATCGCGTTCGAGCTGTTGAAGGCGAAGCTGGCGGAACGCAGGCCGGCCTGACCGCACCCCCCGCCTACTCGACGAAGTAGACCTGCTTCTCCGCCACGCGGAACGCGCTGATCAGCACGCGACCCTGATGGCCGGTCAGCCAGTCTGCCAGCTTCTTGCCGAACGCGAACTTTGCGCCGCGGTGCTTCAGGTCGTTGACGACCAGCACGCTGTAGCTGTCGCGCAATAACAAATCCCGGCTGACGAGTTCGATCAGCGCGCGGCGGTCCGCCAGCGCGAGCCAGTTGGCGCGATCGACGAGCGCGTAGCCGCTCTTCTCCGCGGCGAGCCCGATCACCGCACCGAGGCCGCCCGGCGCTGCGAGGTACCACTCGCCCTTGCCCGAGTCCGGCACGCGCCCCGCGGCAGACCAGATCCGCTGCTCCGCGCGATGCGTGCCCGAATCGTCGCCGCGCGTAATGAAGGGCGCCTTCTTCTCGACGATCAACTTGAACGCGCCGGGCGCGCTCGGGGCGTCGCCGATGTTCGCCGGATCGGTGCGCGAACCGACGATCAGGAAATCGCCGTACATGACGTCGCGGGCTTCGAGGGCGTGGCGATCCGCCACGAACAGGTTCTCCGCCGCGCGATCGTTGACGAGCAGCACATCGGCCTCGCCGCGCTTGCCGAGCGCGAAGGCCTGGGTGAGGCCGACGCTGCGCACGCGCACTTCGATGCCCGTGTCCGCCGTGAACTTCGGCAGCAGTTGCGCGAGCAGGCCCGAATCCACCGGCGCATGCGAGACCGCGAGCGTGAGGAAGGGCTTCTCGGCCGCGCGCGTGGCTGCGCCACTCCCGAGCGCGAGCGCGACGAGTGCGATGCGCGTCAGATTCCAATGCCACATATCCCTGGCTCCTCGTGAAAGCCGGTGAGCATTAGCAACCGCCGCTTCGTATGCTGCGCCCCCTCATGGCGTCTTCAGCTGCGCGGGATTCGTTTGCGCCGACGGGTCTGCCGCTCCACACGCGCACGCTCGCACTGGACGTGTTTCAGGAAGACCCCTCCTCGTTGCGCGCGGACGGGACCATCCTCGATCTGCGCAAGTGCGGCTTCGTGCCGACCGGCGGCGAACTGCAAACCGCCGGCTTCGTGCATCACATGCACTGGCGCGCGTGGCTCGACGATCCGAGCGGGCGCATCACAAGGCTCGAAATCGCGCAGCCCGTGGTGGCGATGGAGCGCAGCGCGGCGACTGGCGGGGAGTGCTGCCGCGATCCGGCGCCGCGGTTGCAAGAACTGGTGGGCAGCGCGTTCGACGCCGGCTTCGCGAAGCGCCTCGCCGCGCTGTTCGGCGGGCCGCTCGGCTGCTCGCACCTGCTCACGCTCGGCCAGGCATTAGGCGCGCTGCTGCCGCGTGTGCTGGCCGACCCAGCGCGCGAGCCGGCACAGCGCGCGCCCGGTGAACGCATCGCGAAACTGAGCCTGATCCTCGACGGCTTCGAACGCGGCGACGGCGTGGTCGAGATCGCGATCCAGGCGAGCGAGTATCGGCTCGCGCCGCAGGCTGACGTGCGCGCGCTGCTCGATCGGCTCGGCTGCGCGCGCGAGTTGCGCGTGCTCGGCGAGGTGCGGCTGCGCGACATGCAACTACTCGCGCTCAGCGCCGCCGCGCGCGAGCGCGATGCCGCGACGCTCGCGAGCGCGAGCTGGCGCGACCTCGACGCGATCGTGGCGCCGCTCGCGGGGGAATCCGCACTCCGCGGAATGGCGGGGCGCATCCGCGCGCGCATCGAAGCGCTGCCCGCAAGCGACGAGCGCGCGCTGCTCGGCGAAGCGCTGCTCAACTTCGCGCCGGGGCTGATCCAGTGCATGCCCGCGCTGAGCCACCGGCTCGGCGGGATGTTCGCGCGCGCGGCGGCTCCGCTTGCCGCGCTGCCGACTGCTGCGGCCAGCGCGGCGACGGGTGAAGTGAACTCGATGCTCACGAGCGGCGGCATGGCGGACTCTTGTTACATGTGGCGGACCGGCAGCGCCGCGAATCGGCAGCGTCTGCCCTAATCATTGGCGCTCGCTTCCAAGGAGGACGCTGCATGCGCGAACTCATGCTTCTCGCTCTGGCGCTCGCGACGCTCTTGGCGCCGCGCAGCGCGCTCTCGCAGGAGAGCCCGCCCGCAGCGGCCCCGACCCCGAACCGCATCGCGCTGCGCGCGGCGTGGTTGATCGACGGCACAGGCGCGCCGCCGCGAGCGAACGCGGTGGTCCTCATCGAGGGCGAACGCATCACGGCGGTAGGCGTGAACCTCGCGATCCCGGAAGGCACACGCGTGATCGAGCTCGGCGCCGCCACGCTGCTGCCCGGCCTGATCGACTGCCACACGCACGTCGCGAGCGGCGACCCCGGCGATTATTACGAGCGGCTGTTCCGCAAGAGCCACGTGGACGCTGCGATCGCCGCGCACATCTACGCGCGCCGCACGCTCGAAGCGGGCTTCACCAGCGTGCGCGAGGTGGGCGCGCGCGAGCTGGTGGACGTCGCGCTGAAGCGCGCGATCGACTCGGGCCTGATCGCCGGCCCGCGCATGCAGATCGCGACCCTCACGATCGGCGCCACCGGCGGGCACGTCGATCGCTCGGGCTTCTCGCCGTACCTGCGGTTCGACGGGATGTCCGGCATCGCCGATGGCGTGGACGAAATCCGCAAAGCCGTGCGCGAGCGCGTCAAGTGGGGCGCCGACGTGATCAAGGTCGCTGCCACCGCGGGCGTGCTCTCGGAGGAAGAATCCGTCGGCGCGCCGCAGTACAGCCAGGAAGAACTGAACGCGCTGGTCGAGGAAGCCGCGATGTGGGGCAAGCGCGTGGCTGCGCACGCCCACGGCGCCGAAGGCATCAAGCGCGCGGTGCGTGCGGGCGTCGCTTCGATCGAGCACGGCTCGCTGCTCGACGACGAAGGCATCCGCCTGATGAAGCAGCACGGCACCGTGCTCGTCGCCGACATCTACAACGACGACTACATCCTCACTGAGTTCACGCGGCTCGGTTATCCGCAGAAGATCCTCGACAAGGAGCGCTCGATCGGGCGGCTTCAGCGCGAGAACTTCCAGCGCGCGGTACGCGCGGGCGTGAAAGTCGCGTTCGGCAGCGACGCCGGCGTCTATCCGCACGGCTGGAACGGCAAGCAGTTCGCGCACATGGTGCGCTGGGGGCTCACGCCGCTACAGGCGATCACGTCCGCAACGTCGAGCGCAGCCGAGTTGTTGGGTTGGAGCGACCGCGTCGGCCGCGTGGCACCGGGACTCTACGCAGACCTGATCGCGGTGAACGGCGACCCGCTCGCGGACGTGACGGAACTCGAGCGCGTCGCGTTCGTGATGAAGGGCGGCGAAGTGGTGAAGCAGCAAGCGCCGCTTAGGCGCGCGCAGCGAGGCGCAGCCGAGCGGAGTCGAACAGTGGCCTCGGAGCAGCGCGACCGGCACGATCGAGGCGCTCGCCGCGACGTGACGAGCGCCTCGCCCTAAGCGCTCGCGCGTTTCGGGCGCAGGAACGCGATCGCCACGGCCGCGACCACTGTTAGGCCCGCGAACACCGCGAACGCCTGCTCGAAGCGCCCGCTGCGCGCGAACACGACGATCGGCAGCTGAATGCCGCTCATCGTGAGCGGCAGCATGCAGAAGCCCATCGCGCCCATCACGCTGCCGAACACTGCGGGCTCGAAGCGGTCGCCGATCGTGGCGGTCCAGAGTGCAGTGAGGCCCTGCGCGATGCCGATCGCGAGCGCGAGCGGGAGCAACCAGCCCACAGGCGGTGTCAGCGCGAGCGCTCCCGCACAGAGCGCGAGCGGAATCAGCGCCGCGCAGATCAGCGGGACGCGGGCAAACCGATCGGCGAGCCAACCGAAGCCGAGGTTCGCGGCGATGCCGACGATCGCGGAGGCGCCGAGCAAGAGGCTCACGTGTTGGCCGGAAATCCCTCGCGTCTCGCTGCCGTAGGCCGGGTACGCGTTGCCAAGCGAGAGCATTACGGAGAAGCCCAGCCCGAAGCAGACCGTAATGGCCCAGAAATTGCGGTCGCGCAGGAAGCCGGCCGCGCTGGGCGCGTGTGCTCCGCCTTGCGGCGCAGTACGGCTGCCGGGCGCTTCGTGAACGCTCAGCGCGACGAGTGGGATCATCGCGGCAAACGCGATGGCGCAGGCGAGCACGGCGCCGCGCCAGCCCCAGGCCTCGACCGCGGTGGCAATCAGGAACGGCGCCGCGAGCGCGCCGATCGAGGGCCCCACGCCGCAGATGCCGAGCGCCGTGCCGCGCATCTCGGGGAACCAATCTGCCACGAGCTTCGAAGCGGGCAGCGCGCCGAGTGCGCCACTCGCCGGCGCCACCAACAACACGAAGCCGATGCCCGCGACGAGCAGCGACTGCGCCTGCCAGATCAGCGCGCTGCCGAGCGCGGCGACGAGGGCGCCGCAGAGCATCGCGATGCGCGGGCCGAAGCGGTCGACGAGCGGGCCTAGCGCGAGGCCAAAGACCGCCTGCGCCGGCATGAACGCGACGATGCCGAGGTTCACAGCGCTGGGATCGGCGCCAAAGTCCTTCGCGATCGGCACGAGTACGAAGCCGAAGGCGCTGAAGGTCGCGCCGAGACCGATCGCCTGCGTCGCGAGCGCGCCGCCGAGCGCGAGCCAGCGCGCGGGGCCCGCAAAGTGCGGGGCGGCTTCAGCGCTCATTGGGGCTCGCGTGCGTCACGTGTTCGGGGCATGTAGCGCAGTGCCTGCGCTGAGTGCTGCCGATGCGCCCGCCGCGGCGCGAGACTTATCAGGGCGGAGCGCTGCCTCCGAGTCGGCCGCCGCGGTCAAGCGCGGCGTGGTAAACCGCGGCTCCTTCCGCAAGGAGAACGCACGTGCCGACACCGACTCGCAAGCAACTGATCGACTGGGCGACGAATTACGTCGCGCTCTGGAACGCCGGCAGCAAGGCCGCGTGGGCGGCGAACTGGCGAGCCGTGGCGCCGGGTGAGTTCCGCATGCTCGACCCGGTAGGCACGCCCGAGAAGCGCGGCTTCGAAGCGTGCGCGCTGAACGCGTTCGACCTGTTCCAGCCGAGCGTTCGCTTCCGAGTGACGCCCGGCACGCTGCATGTGTGCGGCAATGAGGTCGCGTGGCTGCTCGAGAACTCGTTTCCCGCGGAGCCGCAGCGTCCGCCACATCTGTCGATCGAGACGTATCGCTTCGAACCGAACGGCGATGTCGTGATCCGGACTTACTACAAAGTTCCGGCCCATGAGGACGGCGCGGTGGGCGAGTTGTTCAAGA
>JANNRF010000010.1:0-16479 GCA_031401135.1 Deltaproteobacteria bacterium
CGCTGGTAGCTAAGCCTCGCTTCGGGCCGCTCCACCTCTGCGTCGGCCCGCGCGCAGGAGCGCACTCGTGGACCAAGACCTCATCTTCTCGATGCTGTTCGCCCTGATGCTCGCGACTTTCGTCGGCTTCGCGGTGATCCAGAACGTGTCGCGCCTCCTGCACACGCCGCTGATGTCGCTGACGAACGCGATCTCGGCGATCGCGGTGGTCGGCTCGATCCTGATCGCGGGCGAACAGAAGGACACGTTCACCACGATCATCGGCGCGATCGCGGTGTTCGCCTCGGTGACGAACATCGTGAGCGGCTTCCTGATCACGGACCGCATGCTGAAGATGTTCCGCGAGAAGGGGCCGAAGTCGTGAACGAGATCGTCACCCATCTCAGTTACCTCGCGGCGGCCGCGCTCTTCATCTTCTCGCTGCGCTGGCTGAATCGCCCCGCGACCGCGCGCCGCGGCGTAGCGGCGGGCGTGGCCGGCATGTCGCTCGCGATCTTCGGGACGCTGCTGCATCCCGAGATCGTGAATTTCAACTGGATCGTGCCCGCCGCGCTGTTAGGCATCGCGGTTGGTTACCCGCTCTCGCGCGTGCCGCTCACGGCGGTGCCGCAGCGGACCGCCATCTCCCACGCGTTCGGCGGCCTCGCGGCCGGTCTCGTCGGCACCGCGAAGTACGTGATCTGGCTGAACGAGGGCGAACTCACCTCGTTCCGCGCAGGCGCGATCGTGGTGGAGGTGTTGCTCGGGTTCCTCACCTTCACCGGCTCGCTGATGGCGGCCGGCAAGCTGCAGGAAATCATCCCGACGCGGCCGATCACGTATCGCGGCCAGAACGCGGTCAACTTGCTGCTGCTTGCGATCGCGATCGGTGCGGGCGTCGGGCTGATCCTCGATCCCACGCGCGCCTATCTCTTCCCCGTCGTAATCGCGCTCTCGCTCACGTTCGGCGTGCTGTTGATCATTCCGATCGGCGGCGCCGACATGCCCACCGTGATCTCGCTGCTCAACTCCTACGCGGGCCTCGCGGCGGTCGCGATGGGTTTCGTGCTCGAGAACCAGCTGCTGATAATTGCCGGCGCGCTCGACGGCGCCTCGGGCTTCATCCTCTCCGTGATCATGTGCAAAGCGATGAACCGCTCGTTCACGAACGTCTTGTTCGGCGCGTTCGGCCAAGTGCAGGCCGCCGCAACGGGCGCGGCCGAGGAGCGCGTGATGAAGAGCGCGACGGCCCACGACGCGGCGGACTATCTCGCGAACGCGACGCGCGTGGTGATCGTGCCGGGCTACGGCATGGCGGTGGCACAGGCGCAGCACCGCGTGCGCGAGGTGTACGACGCGCTGACGAAACGCGGCATCGACGTGAAGTTCGCGATTCACCCGGTCGCGGGGCGCATGCCTGGCCACATGAACGTGCTGCTCGCCGAAGCCGACATCCCGTACTCGTCGCTGCTCGAGATGGACGAGATCAACCCCGACATGCCGCAGTGCGACGTGTGCGTGGTGGTGGGGGCGAACGATGTCGTGAACCCGGCGGCGCGGACGGAGAAGGCGAGCCCAATTTTTGGGATGCCGATCATTGATGCGGACAAGGCGCGGGTGGTGATTGCGATCAAGCGGTCGAAGAACCCGGGGTTCGCGGGGATTGATAATGCGCTGTTCTATGCGGAGAACACCGTCATGGTGTTTGGGGATGCGAAGGGCGTGATTGCGGAGATTGCGACGGCGCTCAAGGATGGGGAGACGGCGGCGGCGGCTTGAGCGTTGTTGAGAGCGGCGACTCCGGGGACTGGTCGCCGGCGGACTTGTGCGGGAGTTGGCGCTGGCGCCAGGCGTAGGGCGGGGCCGCGGCGGCGGATGGCTCGGAGCGGCCTTGGCTGGATGCGACGTTGTTAGGGTCGCGGGCGCTTCCTGAAGGCTTGCATTGCGTTGGGCCGCTCCTGCGTTTTTACTCCGCCGCCGCGGCCCCGCCCTGCGCCTGGCGCTCGTTGCCGCGAGGTTCGCGCATGCGCTCACGCGCGTTCGTTCTAGGTAGGGCGTGGTGAATCCGGCGGGCCGTTGAGGCCCGCTGGATTCACTCTTCTTGGGTGCTGGCGCGCGCTTGATCAGTCGTCCGCGGATGCATCTCGCGCGGCGATCAGTTGCTGCATGAACAGCTCGTGCGCGGTTGTCAGGGTTTCGGCGACGACGCTTGGGTAGGTGGTGTTGTCGACAGCGAACTCGTAGTCCTTGGATTTACCGATCGCGCCGGGTGTCGAGAGGCCGTAGAGGGCGCCGGCTACGCGCAGGCCGACGCCGGCGACCTGGGCGGCTTTCGAGCCGACTGAGGTCACGTCTTTCAGTTGGCCGGTGGAGCGCGTGCTCACGAGGTCTTGCTTGATCGAGAGGCGCGCTTCTTTGCCGTTCGGGGCGTAGAACAGGTAGCGGTTGACGAAGGGGACGAGCGAGACGGCGGCGTTGGTGTCGACGTGGCCGCCGACCCAGAAGCTGTGGTCGGCGGATACCTGGGTGGGCAGCACGGTCAGGCGCACTTTGAGCACGTGGGCGTCGAGCTTTTTGGCGAGCGAGCGCTCGGCGGGCATGACGCGGCCGTTGCTGAAGGCGCTCGCGAGCTTGGTGCCGGCGCCGGTGTAGAGGTCTTCCGGGGGCTTGCCGCCGAAGAGGCCGCCTTTGAGCTGGAAGCCTTGGCGGAAGACTGTGACTTCGTCTTGGATCACGGCCGGTAGGCCGCCTACGGAGTAATAAGTGCCCTTGCCGGCGCGGCCGGCGATCTCCTTGGGGACTTCCATGGCGGCCTTTGCGATCGTCGCGTAGTCGGGCTGCGCGCGCAGCGTTTCCTGCGGCACCACCTCGATGCCCGCGGCTGTTAGGTCCGCGACCAGCTTTTCGTAGAAGCTGTCGACCACCGCCTGCCAACCAGCGGGGTCGTGGCCGGTCATCTTCACGGACACGTTGTTGGGCTTGTTGGCGATCAGGTTTCCCCAGTCGCCTTCTGTCTTCGCCTCGAGGAACGTCATGTACTCGACGCTGAATGTCGTGATCGCGACGCGCGAGATGCCGCGCAGCGCGTCGGGCTTCTCTGCGAGCACGTAGTCTGCGGGCGAGAGTGCGAGCGCAGGCGGCTCGGCTTCGGGAGCGGGCTCGTTAGGCTGGGCGGGCGCTTGCTCGGGCGCAGCGGCAGTCGCAGTCGAATCGAGCGGCGCCTGCGCAGCGTCTTCAGCGAGGCCCGGTTGCACTAGCGCGAGCGCGGCGGCGAGGCTGACGGAAAGGGCGACGCGATGCGGTGTCATGTGAGGTTCCCCCGAGCACTGACGCTACGGCTCGCGGCGCGCGGGCTTCGTGACCTGTTCGTGATCTCGTGGATCGCAAGCGGCGTCGCGTTCGCCGAGCCGGGCCTCGGGCCGCGCGAGGATCGCGTGCAGTGGATCTCGCTCGCGCGTGAACTCGTGGCGGTGGATTCCGCCAGCAGCAGCGAGCACCGCGCGCCGCTAGGCGTGGGCGAGCACGCACTGCGCACTTGGGTGGATGGCGAGATTGGCGTCGCGCTGACGGAACGCCGGCTGCTCGCCGTCACGACGAACACGGGCGGCGTCCATGAAGTGCGGCTGCGCGCTGGCGAGCGCGTCGCATCTGGGCCCGAGCTCGGCGACCGCGTTGCGCTGGTGATTACGAACGAGCGAGCGCTCGGCTTCGATGGCGGCAGCGGCAACTGGCTGGAAGTGAGCCTCGGGCCGCGCGAGCGCGTCGTCGCGAGCGCGGTCGCGAATCACGTGGCAGCGCTCGCCACCGAGCGCCGCGTGCTCGCGCTCTCGCCTCTGCGCGGCGGCTTCTTCGAGGCGCCGCTCTCGCTGCAGGAAGCGCCCGTGACGCTCAGCGCGAGCGGCGACCTCGCGACGCTGCGCACGCGCACGCGCCTGCTCGTGTTTCGCGCTGCCGCCGGGCGCTGGAGCGAGCGCAGCCTGGGGCTTGGGAATTAGGGCAAGCGGCGCTTCGCCGCGCGCAGCGAGGCCACGCGAGCCTTGGGCTCGCGGGAGCCGAGCGGAGATCGAACAGGGGCCTCGGTGAGCGCTCGGAGCTACGCCCTAAGCGTTCACTGCCACCCGCCCCGGCTTCAGCGCGCGGCTGATCACCTTGGAGTGTTGCGCGTTGATCTCGCGCAGCTCGTCGACTGTCGCCATCGCGAGATCGTGGCCGACCACCTCGTCGCTCTCGCGGTGCAGCTCGGCCATGTCCACCCAGCCGGCGTACACGGGGCGCGTCCGCTCCGTAATAATTCCTGCCTTGAGAAGCGTCTTGATCAGCACGCGGAAGATGTTCGTGCCGCGTGTCATCGCGGCGCGGCGGTCCTTGTCGGTGAACGCCTCCTGGATCGCGCCGCGCACCCACTGCCACTCGAGGCCGAACTGCGGGTAGATCGCCTGCTTCTGTTCGGCGTTGATCAGGTTGAAGAGCAGCGTGTGAAAGCACTTCGCCGCCCAGTCCTCGACCGCGATGTGCTCCTCTTCGCTCAGCTTCGAGATCGTGCGGTCCGCCCAGATTTTTCCGAACTTATGGTGGAAGGCCTCGTCGCTCATGGTGAGCTGGATCAGCCGGCGGAGCAGCGGATCGTTCGTCATCGAGTGGAAGGTCGCGAAGGCGCCCATCGCGAGGCCTTCGATCAGCATCTGCATGCCGACGAGTTTCTTGTAGACCTCCGGCGCGCCCACGATGTCGTTCATCAGGCTCGCGAGCGTCGAACCGCACGCCATCGGCGTGCCCCAGCGCGCGGCGACGTACTTCGAGAAGCCCGCGACGTGACGCGCTTCTTCGCGCGCCTGATTGGTGGCGTACTCCTGCGCGCCCGGATCCCGCAGGATTTGCGTGAGGCTCGCGGAGAGCGAGAGCGCGCCCTGCTCGCCGTGCAGGATCGAGGAGATCGAGAAACGCGTGGATTCGTTCGCGAGTCGGATCTGCTGGCCCTCGTCGAGCCGCTCAGCGACCGCGCAGTTCAGCTCCATCACGAACTCGCGGGGCATGATCAGTTCTTTGGCGGTGTCGAGCGGCGCCGCGTCGAAATCGATGTAGATCGGGTCGGTGGGATCCCAGTGGTGGTCGCGCGTGGCGGAGATGATCTCGTCGAAGGCCTCGCAGCGCGTCCCGTAACGAGCCGGCTCGATCATCGTCAGGAAGTCGTCGCGGTCGACGGTGTTGTAGGCGGAGTCGTGGGTGATGTGGGCCATGGCGGATGGAGTTCCTTGTTGGGCGCGGTGGGTTGTTACGGATTCTCGACGGGCGCGAGCGCGCCCGGGTCGAGACGGAGCAGCGTGCTGGCGACTTCGGCGCGCGTGGCGCGTGACGGGTCGTCGGTCCACCACGCGGCGATGCGCACGAGCGCGGCGGCGCGCATCTGCGCGGCAGCCGCGGCGTGGATCTCGCGCGTCATGCTGCCTGCGGCTTGCAGCGCCTGATAACGCCGCTCGATCGCGGGCGCGATCACGCCGACGATCTCGTCGGCGATGCCGGCGCTCTCGCCACTGCGCGCGAACAGCACGCGCATCAGCGCGCGCTTTTCCTCCGCGAACGTGAGGAACTCCTCCGTGCGCGCGGCGAGTTCTGCGCGCGAGCCCGCGTTGTGCGCGCTGGCGGCGGCGTCCTGGCGCGCGCGCAAATCGGCGAGCGCGTCGAACACGATCGCGCGGAACAGCGCGAGCTTGTCCGGGAAGTGGAGATAGAACGTGCCCGTCGCGACGCCCGCGTGCTGCGCGATCTGCGCGCTCGTGACGGCGTGGAGGCCGCGCTCGGCGAATAGCTCGGTGGCGGCGGCAACCAGGCGCGTGCGGGTAACGGCGGTGCCGCGGCGGGCGCCGCGGCGAGTTGCGAGGTCGATGGTCGTGGCCCGATTCGAAACTGACATGAAGTTCAGTTCAGAACCGTAGCCAGCCAATCGCTAAGCGAAATCCACAGCTTGTAGATTTACCCGTGGGGCAGTCGCGCAGTTTCCGGTTCGCTCACCGCCCCTGCGCTCGTCGCCAGACCGCGCCGACCAGGCGGCGCACGATCGCCCGCGGAGCGATGCCCTCCACCGCGGCGACCAGCTTGTACCCGGCGCCGGGGATCGACCGCGCCGCGCCGCGTTCGAGATCACGCAGACACGCGGTCACAACCGTTTCGGGTTCGAGCCAAGCCGCCGCCGGAATCGTGCTCGGGTCCACCTTCGCCACTTCTTGGAACTCCGTGCGCGTGAAGCCCGGCACGAGCGCCATCACGCGCACGCCGCTGCCGCGCACTTCCTCGTGCACCGCCTCCGTGAAGCTCGTGACGAAGGCCTTGCTCGCGGAGTAGGTGGCGTTGAACGGCCCCGCAGCCTCGCCCGCGAGCGAGGAGACGTTCACGATCGCGCCGCTGCCACGCGCGAGCATGCCCGGCAGCGCGGCGCGCGTGAGCCGCACGACGGCAAGCACGAGGATGCGGATCTGCTCGAGCTCGCGGGCGGGATCGAGCTCGGCGAGCGGGCCCGCGGTGCCGAAGCCCGCATTGTTGAGGAGCAGCGCGGGCGGCTCGGCGGCAATGCGCGCTGCGACAGACTCGAGGCCGCGCGGGTCGATCAGATCCGCCGCTACGCACTCCACCTCGGCGCCGTGCTTCGCGGCAAGTTCGCTCGCGAGCGCTTCCAGCCGCTCGCGGCGGCGCGCGACCAGCACCAGCTTGTAACCGCGCTGCGAAAGTTCGCGCGCGAAGGCCGCGCCAATGCCCGCCGAGGCTCCCGTGATCCATGCAACCGGCGCCGCCATCCCTTTCCCCTTCGTGAGGCGGGCCAGAGTAACTTCCGCTGCGCGCGCGGCGTCTGGATGGGCGCATCCGCTTCGCCGCCGTGTTCCGAGGGCCGATGACCGCCGCACCTGACAACTTCGCGTTCACGCTCGCAGCACACGGCTTCCCCGTACTCGCGCGCGCCGAGACGACCACGCTGCAAGTGAACGTCGGCCTGCGCTGCGATCTCGCGTGTCATCACTGCCACGTCGAGGCGGGGCCGAAGCGCACGGAGGCGATGGACGCGCGGCTCGCTGCGCGCGTGCTCGAAGTGCTCGCGCACAATCCGCAGCTGAACACGCTCGATCTCACGGGCGGCGCGCCCGAGTTGAATCCGCATTTCCGCACGCTCGTGCGCGGGGCGCGCGCGCTCGGCCGGCGCGTGCTCGATCGCTGCAACCTGACCGTGCTGTTCGAGCCCGGGCAGGAAGACACCGCGGAGTTCCTGGCGGACGAGCGCGCCCTGCTGGTCGCCTCGCTGCCTTGTTATACGCCGGGCAACGTCGACGCTCAGCGCGGCAAGAACGTCTACGCGCGCAGCCTCGCGGCGCTGCGCAGGTTGAACGCGCTGGGGTACGCGCAGCCCGGCGCAGGGCTCACGCTCGATCTCGTCTACAACCCCGTGGGCGCGTTTCTGCCTGGCGCGCAGGCGCAGCTCGAAGCCGACTACCGCCGCGAACTCGGCGCGCTCGGCATCGCCTTCGACCGGCTGCTCACGATTACCAACATGCCGATCAAGCGCTTCGCTCGCGAACTCGCGCGCGAGGGCAGGCACGCCGAGTACATGGCGCTGCTGGTGAGCCACTTCAATCCGGCCACGGTCGACGCACTGATGTGTCGCACGACGCTCTCGGTGGCGTGGGACGGCTCGCTCTACGACTGCGATTTCAACCAGGCGCTCGCGCTGCCATTGCACGGGCCGCGCAGCTTGTTCGAGCTGAGCGACCTGCGCGAGTTATCAGGCTCGCCGATCGCGACGGCCGGGCACTGCTTCGGCTGCACTGCGGGCGCGGGCTCGAGTTGCGGCGGCGCGCTGACGAGCGCGTGACCGCTCGCGGCGCAGAGCATCCGAACCGGCGACACGCGCGAAGGAGCGCAGCATGAACCAGACCCCTGCCGCGATGACCGAGGCGCCGACGAGCGGCGGCATTCCCTGGGCGAAGCTCGCCGCCGGAGTCGCCGCGCTCGCTGCGCTGCTCCTGCTCGGACGCTTCGCCGGCGATCGCATCGGCGACTTCCGCGCCTGGATCGATGGCCTCGGCGCGATCGGCCCGATCGTGTTCATCGCCGCCTACGCCATCGGCGTGATCGCGTTCCTGCCAGGCGCGGCCCTCACGCTGGCCGGCGGCGCGATCTTCGGCGTCGTGAAGGGCACGCTGTTCGTCTTCGTCGCCGCCGTGCTCGGCTCTACGGGCTCGTTCCTGATCGCGCGCTACTTTGCGCGCGCCGCGATCGAGAAGCGCATCGCCGGAAACGCGCGCTTCGCGGCGATCGACCGCGCGATCGGGCGCGAGGGCCGCAAGATCGCGTTCTTGTTACGGCTCTCGCCCGCGTTTCCGTTCTCGCTGCTGAACTACGCGCTCGGCCTCACGCGCGTCTCGCTTGGCGACTACCTGATCGCCGCGCTCGGCATGCTGCCGGGCACGCTGCTGTACGTGTACACGGGCAGCCTCGCGAGCGACGTTGCCGCGGCGGCTGCGAGCGGCGGGGCTTCGAGCGGCAAGACCGCCCTCACCGTGATCGGCTTCGCCGCCACCGTGATCGTCACGATCGTCGTGACGCGTATCGCGCGCCGCGCGCTCAATGAAGCGAGCGGCGCCGACCTCGCCGCCAAGGAGTAACCGCCGTGTCCGTCCACGTTGCACCGCGAGATCGCCATAACGAGCAGCTCGTCGCGAACGTTCACCCGCCGGATTGGCAGAACCCACGCTTCGACGGCGTGTACGACCTGGTCGTGATTGGCGCCGGCACCGCGGGCCTGGTGACCGCCCTAATCGCTGCGAGCCTCGGCGCGAAGACGGCGCTGATCGAGCGTCACCTGATGGGCGGCGACTGCTTGAACGTCGGCTGCGTTCCCTCGAAGGCGGTCATCAGGGCGGCGCACCTGGTCCACGATGCGCGCAAGGCGGCGAAGCTCGGCCTCGGCGGCGAGCTCTCGGGGCTCCCGAACTTCGGCGCGGCGATGGAGCGCATGCGCGAGATCCGCGCGCGCATCAGCCACGAGGACAGCGCGAAGCGTTACACGAGCGAGTTCGGCGTCGACGTGCACCTTGGCAACGCCAAGTTCACGAGCAAGGGCACGCTCGACGTGGATGGCCAGGCCCTGCGCTTTCGCCGAGCCGTGATCGCGAGCGGCGCGCGCGCGCTGGCGCCTGCGATCCCCGGGCTCGCGGAGGCGGGGTACCTCGACAACGAGACGGTCTTCACGCTCACCGAGCGCCCGCGCCGGCTCGCCGTAATAGGCGCCGGCCCGATTGGCTGCGAACTCGCGCAGTCGTTCCGCCGGCTCGGCAGCGAAGTCACGATCCTCGAAATGGCCACGCAGATTCTCTCGCGCGAAGACGCGGACGCCGCGGCGATCGTGCAGAACGCGTTCGTGCGCGACGGCGTCGAGCTCTGGTTCGAGATGTCGATTCAGCGCGTCGAGAAGCGCGGCGCCGAGAAACTCGTGCACATGCTCGACAAGGCTGGCCGCGCGCGCGTGCTCGCGGTGGACGAAATCCTGGTCGGCGCTGGGCGCGCGCCCAACGTTGCGGGCCTCGGCCTCGATCTCGTGGGCGTGCAGCACGACGCGAAGCTCGGCGTCGCGGTCGACGATTTCCTGCGCACCTCGAACCCGCGCATCTACGCCGCGGGCGACGTCTGCATGGCCTGGAAATTCACCCATGCCGCCGACGCCGCTGCCAAGATCGTGGTGCAAAACGCGCTGTTCTCGTTCGGCCCGCTCGGCAAGCAGCGCCTCTCGAAGCTCGTGATGCCGTGGTGCACCTACACCGCGCCCGAGATCGCGCACGTGGGCCTGTACGAGCGGGACGCCGCGGCGCGCGGCCTCGCGATCGACACTTATCAGGTCCCGATCACCCGCGCGAACCGCGCCGTGACCGACGGCGACGAGGAAGGCTTCGTAAAGGTGCACGTGCGCAAAGGCACGGACGAAATCCTGGGCGCCACGATCGTGGCCGCCCACGCCGGCGATCTGATTACTCAGTACACGCTCGCGATCACGCAGCGCATCGGCCTCGGCGCCTTCGCGCGCGTGATCTACCCGTACCCGACCCAAGGCGAAGCGCTGAAGGCGGTTTCGGGCGCGTACACGCGGACGCGTCTCACGCCGTTCGCGAAGAGAGCGCTCGGCGCAATCGTGCGGCTGAAGCGAGCGATCTGAGCGGCGCGCCGCCGCTACTTCCCCCGCGCCGCCAGAATCGCCAGCACCAGCGCCTCCGGCACATCCTCGGGAATCGCCTGATCCTCGCTGCACGCGCGCTGACCGAGCGCGATCGTCGCGCGATACGACTCCAGGTAGTTCACGCACGACTGGCAGCCGTGCAGATGGAAGTCGAACGAACTGCGTTCGTTCTCGGCAAGCTCGCCATCGATGTAAGCCATTAGGAACTCGGTGAACTCTCGGCAATTCATCGCTGCACTCCTCGTAGCTCTTGCATCAGAGCGTCGAGCCGTTCGCGCAGCGCGAGGCGCGCGCGGTGGAGACGGGTCTTCGTAGCGGCCTCGGTGAGCCCTAAGCCCTCAGCGGTTTCAGCGGTCGAGAAGCCCTCGATGTCGCGCAGCAGCAGCACTTCGCGAAACAATTCCGGCAGCTCGTCGATCGCGACGCGCACCGCCTTGCGCAGCTCCGCGCTCGCAACTGCCGCCTCGCCCGAGCGCGCCCACGGCGCCGGCTCGTCTTGGTGCTCGCCGTCCGTGTGGAACTTTGGCAGCAAGTCTTCGATCGACTCCTCGGGATGGCGGCGGCGGGTGCGCAGCCGCATCAGCCCGGAGTTGACTGCGATGCGATGCAGCCAGGTCGCGAGTCGCGCGCTGCCGTCGAACTTCGCGAGGCCGCGGAACGCGAACAAGAACGTGTCCTGCGCGACTTCCTGCGCGTCGTGCTCGTTCCGTAACAAGCGGCGCAGCACGCCCATTACGCGCGGCGCGCTCTCGCGCACCCAGCGCTCGTAGGCTTTTGCGTCGCCTGCGCGCAGGCGCGCCAGCAGCTCCGCTTCCTCGGGCTCGAGCACGAGCGGGGCGCGCGCCTCCGTCATCGCAACGGCTCGAGGATGGCGGCCGGCGGACGGCTCGGCAGCGCATTCGCCTCGCGGCTCAGCGAGCAGCGCGGGTGGTGCCGTAACAGCAGCGCAGCGGCGTGGGGCGGAAGCATCGTGCGCAGCCTAGCTCCGCCCGGAGCCCGGACTCGTCGGCGAGCTTGCCTAGCCCGCCCGGGCGACCTCGCCTAGCTTGCGCCGCGATTGCGAGGGAAGTCGTGTCGTTCTTGCGGTGGCTTGGAATCAGCGGCGACGCGGCGGCTGCGCCTGGCGTAGGCGAGACGAAGACGGTCCGCGAGATTTCGGCGCGCCTCGAACGCCTCGACCCGCAGCTCGCGCGCTACCTCGCGGCTTTCGCCTACGTGCTGGCACGCGGCGCGGGCGCAGACCTAACGCTCGCCGACGCGGAAGCGACCGAGATGCGCCGCATCGTCACGGAGATCGCGAACCTCGCGCCCGACGAGGCGGAACTGGTGGTCGAGATCGCGCGCTCGCAGGTGCGCCTGCTCGGCGGCACCGAGAACTACGTCGTCACGCGCGAGTTCAAGAACCTCTCGACGCGCGTTCAGCGCGCGCAGCTGCTCGAATGCTTGTTCGCGGTGGCCGCGGCGGACGGCACAGTGGCGGCGGCGGAATCCGCGGAGATCGTCGCGATCGCCGAGGAACTCGGCTTCACGCGCCCCGAGGCGCACGCCGTGCGCGCGAAATATCGCGAGCGCCTGAGCGAGTTCCAGAAGCGTTAGGCAAGCGGCGCTTCGCCGCGCGCAGCGAGGCGGAGCCGAGCAAAGTCAACGCGCCATTGGCGGCCGCGAAGCGGACGCCCAGCGGCTCAGCCCTGCCCGCTCGCGCGCGCCTTCTCGAGGAACGCCGTCGCCCCGCGCACGGCGTGGGCGCTGCGCGGGGAGTGAAAAAAGTCGAAGGCGTGCTGCGCGCCATGCATCTCGAGATACGCGACGGGTTGCCTCGATTTCTCGCGCAGCGCGCGCACGAACTCGCGCGCTTCCTCGACGAACACGAGCGTGTCGTGGCTGCCTTGGATCACGAGGAATGGCGGCGCGTCTTCCGTGATACGCGTGATCGGGCACATCGCGTCCCAGAACTCCGGGTCCTGCTCGGGCGTCGATTTGAAAACATGCTTCGCGAGCACCGGCACCATCGACTGCGAGCCGCGGATGCCCTTGCGGTCGAGGAAGTCGTAGACGCCGTAGAACGGGACCGCGGCGGCCACGCGCGTGTCGATGCTCTCGAAGCCTGGCTGGAAGCGCGGATCGTTCGCGGAGAGTGCTGTTAGGGCGGTGAGATGCCCGCCAGCGGACCCTCCCGTCACGCACACGAAGGCGGGGTCGCCGCCGTACTCGGCGATGTGCGCGCGAATCCAGGCGATGGCGCGCTTCACGTCGACGATGTGGTCGGGGAAGGTCGCCTTGGGCGAGAGCCGGTAGTTCATCGAAACACACACCCAGCCATAATGGCTGGCGAGGTGCGTCATCAGCGGCTGCCCCTGCTCGCGCTTGTCGCCGATCATCCAGGCGCCGCCGTGGATCTGGAGCAGCACCGGGCGCTTCTCGCCGGGCTTCGCGCCGCGCGGGCGGATCACGTCGAGCAGGTTGCGCCCGCCCTTGTCGCCCGGGAGCACGTCGCCATAGGGGATGTGCTTCAGCTTCTCGACGTCCGGGCGCGAGAACGCGAACGCGAGCGGGAAGCCGTGCAGCGCGGAGACGTCGCCCTGCGCGCGCAGACCGACCTCGCTGAGCGCGCGCTCCACCTCGGCGCCGCCGCTCACTCCGCGCGAGTGCGCGCGCAATAACAGCGCGACGCTGCCGAGGCTGAGCGCGAGCGCGGCGGATCCGGCCGGCGCCTCCAGCGCGCCCGCCATGACGAAGGCCGCAGTCATCAGGCCGTGGGCAACGATCGCGTGCGGCGCGAGCTCACCGATCACCCACGCGAACAGGAAGTACGGCGCGACGAGCGGGCCGAGCTTGCGTGCCTGCAGGTTGGTGCTGAGCGCGACGCCGAAGCCGAGCCCTGCCAATAACAGGTAGAGCCAGGCGGTGTCCATGCGATGCCTACGAGCGCTTCAGCAGCAGCGTCTTCGGGTCGAGGGCGACGCGCAGCGCTTCGGGATTCGGATTCTCGTGGTCCTTGAGCGCGCGCAGTGCGACCGCGCCGCTCTCCGGCTCGAGGGCGAGCACCACTGCGAAGCAGTCGCGAGCGTGAGCGAACGCTACCGGCAGGCTCGCGATGCGCTCACTCGCGAGCGACGCCGAGAACCAGATCTCCGCCGGAATCTCGGTGGCCAGTACGCGCAGCGCCTCGAGTTCGGCAGCGCTCGCGCGCGCGACGTCGAAGCCCTCCACGATCACCGCGCTCGGCTTCCCGCCCGTCTCCTCGCACAACTTCACCGCATCGCGCAGCTTCGCGGCGCCGAAGCCCGCAGCCGGGTACGCGCGAATCGCGCGTAGCTGGTCGATCTCGGACTGCACGGCCGCGCCGTCTTCGAGGCGCGTGGTCGCGCGCAGTTCCGCGAACACCGTGTCGTAGTGCGCGCGCGTGTGCGCGACGGTCTGGTCGAGCACCACGTGGAGCACGCGATCGCCGCGTAACAAGTCGTCGAGCGCGACGCCGACCAGGAACGAACTCTTGCCGACGCCAGCGCCGGCCAGCACCAGCCCGAGCTTGCCTTTGCCGAGCCCGCCGTGCAGGCCCTGCTCCAGCACCCGCAGCGGGCTCCTCGCGGTCAAGAACTTGCGATACATCGTGTCGTCTCCCGCCGCGCTGTGCGCGCTGCCGATTCTACTCCCGCGCCTCGCACGGGGGATTATTCGTCGTCCTCGCCCTTCACGCGGCCCGAGAACTTGGCGACGAGCTTTTCCTTCACGTCGTTCGGGGCCGGCGCGTACTTCGAGAATTCCAGCGTGAACTCGGCCTTGCCCTGGGTGTTCGATCGCAGGTCGGTCGCGTAGCCGAACATGTCGGCGAGCGGCACTTCCGCTTCGATCTGGCAGAAGCCCTCTTGTTCCGTCGTACCCATTACGGTGCCGCGGCGCTGCATGATCGTCTTGACGATCGCGCCCTGGAACTCGATCGGGCCTTCGACGCCTAGCTTCATGAGCGGCTCGAGCACGATCGGCCGCGCCAGCGGGTAGACCGTGCGGAAGGCGCCCCGCGCCGCCGCCTGGAAGGCGTTGTCCGAAGAGTCCACCGAGTGGGCCGCGCCGTCGTCGAGCACGACGCGCAGGCCGATCACCGGGAAGCCGATCAAGCGGCCCTTCGGGATCATCGTGCGGAAGCCCTTCTCGACTGACGGGATGAACTCGATCGGCACCTTGCCGCCGCGCACGTCGTCGACGAACTCGAAGTCCGCCGAGCCGTCTGTGATCGGCTCGATGTAGCCCGCGATTTTCGCGTACTGGCCGGAGCCGCCTGTCTGCTTGCGGTGCGTGTAGTTGTAGGCCGCTCGCTGCGAGATCGTCTCGCGGTAGGCGACCTGCGGCGCGCCCGTAATAACCTCGACGCCGTACTCGCGCTTCATGCGCTCGACGTACACCTCGAGGTGCAGCTCGCCCATGCCGCTGATGATCGTCTCGCCGCTCTCTTGATCGACCGCCGAGCGGAACGTCGGGTCTTCGCGCACGAAGCGGCCGAGCGCCTTGCCGAGGTTGGCCTGCGCCTTGTTGTCCTTCGGCTTGATCGAGAGCGAGATCACCGGTTCCGGGATGTGCATGCCGCTCATCGCGACGTCGATGGTGCCATCCGTGAAGGTGTCGCCCGAAGCGCAGTCGATGCCGAACAGCGCGACGATGTCGCCGCTCGACGACTGCTCGATGTCCTCCATCTCGTCGGCGTGCATGCGCACCAGGCGGCCCACCTTGTGGCGGCGCTGCGTGCGCATGTTCGTGATCGTGGTGCCCTTCTCGAGCGTGCCCTGATAAACGCGCACGTAGGTGAGCTGGCCGTAGCGGCCGTCTTCGAGCTTGAACGCGAGCGCAATCAGCGGCTTGTTAGGATCCGCCGAGATGATGATCGGCGCTTCCTCGTTCGAGAGGTCGACGCCCGTGTTCTCGACGTCGGTCGGGCACGGCAGGTACATCGTCACGGCGTTCAGCAGCAGCTGCACGCCCTTGTTCTTGTAGGCGGAGCCCATGAAGACGGGGGTCAGCGCGAGCGAGATCGTGCCGCGGCGGATCGCGTCGTGGATCAGATCCTCGGTGACGCGCTCTTCGAGAATCGCCTCGGTGAGTTCGTCCGAGTACATCGAGACCGCGTCGAGCATCTCCTCGCGCGCCGTCGCGGCTTCGTCCACCTGCCCGGCCGGGATCTCTTCCTCGACGATGTGCTCGCCGTTGTCGCCCTCGAAGCGGAATGCCTTCATTTTCACGAGGTCGATGAGTCCCTTGAAATCGTTCTCGAGGCCGATCGGCAGCTGGATCAGCACCGCGTTGTGCCTGAGCTTCTCGCGCAGGCCCTCGACTACGCGGCGCGGGTTCGCGCCCGAGCGATCGAGCTTGTTAATGAACGCGACGCGCGGAACCTTGTAGCGGCGCATCTGGCGGTCGACGGTCATCGACTGCGACTGCACGCCCGCGACCCCGCAGAGCACCAGAATCGCGCCATCCAGCACGCGCAGCGCACGCTCGACTTCGATCGTGAAATCCACGTGGCCGGGCGTGTCGATGATGTTGACGTGGAAGCCCGCCCACTCGGCGTGCGTCGCGGCGGACTGAATCGTGATGCCGCGCTCGCGCTCCAGCTCCATGAAGTCCATGGTCGCGCCGACTTGGTCCTTGCCCTTCACCTCATGGATCTTGTGAATCCGCTGGGTGTAGAAAAGGATGCGCTCCGTCAGGGTCGTCTTCCCCGAGTCGATGTGCGCGCTGATGCCGATGTTGCGGACTTTCGAGAGTTCCATTGCCATGCCTGAACCGTAGGCGCGGGCCGCGATGAGCCGTTGCCGAGTGAGAGACCCGCTGGCCGTGCGCTCCGGTCGCCGACTTTCGGCGCAGCGCAGTGCCCATCGGGCCCCGATGCATTCGTGTTGCGGAGAGCAGTGAGTAGGCAGGCGGTGCGCCGACGTGTCAGCCGGACGCGCCCCTCCTTATTGGGGCCAAAACGGGCGCGGAAAGTAGGCGCTCTCCCTCGCGGGGCAACCCTCACCCCCTGGGAAGGTGGGGACGTGTCCCCAACAAAACCACCCGCCGCGGGGGTTTGGGGGGGCACCTGCCGGGGGGGTTGGGGGCCGGGCTGCATGGCCCTCCCCGGGAGAGGGGGCGGGGCCCGAGAGCGTGCGGAACAGCCTCGACCGCTACGGTGCCGCTCGCATCGGCCACGGGACGAGGAGCGCCGAGGATCCGTCGCTGCTTGCGCGCCTCGCCCGCGAGGGCGTGGCCCTTGAGGTGTGCCCGACGAGCAACGTGCGGCTCCACGTCGTCGATTC
>JANNRF010000011.1:0-9367 GCA_031401135.1 Deltaproteobacteria bacterium
TGAACTCGTTGATCGTCGGCGCCGTGGCCCAACAACACGGGCGCGCGCGTGCGCGCGACGTTGCGCAGCGGGGAGTTGACGCGCAGGCGGTCCTTGTCCCCGCTCTCACCGCCGATCATCGTCTCGTGCCAGTCGTAGCCCCACGTGTACCACTTGTCGTCGCTGAGCAGCAGCTCGATGTCCGTGACCGACGCGTAGGCCGCGCCGGCGCGATAAAGCTCCGGCGTGTTCGTGAGCCCCGCGAGAGTGGCGTAGCCGCCGAAGCTACCGCCGTAGATTCCGACGCGGTCGGGGTCGGCGAAGCCCTCGGCGATCGCCCACTTCACGCCATCGCTGATGTCGTCTTGGATCTTCTGACCCCACTCGCGATAGCCGGCTTCGAGGTGCTTCGTGCCCAGCCCGGAGGAGCCTCGAAAGTTGATCTGGAGCACCGCGAAGCCGTGGCTCGCGAACAGCTGAACCTCGGGATCCCAGTGGATCAAGTCGCGGGACTGCGGGCCGCCGTGCACGAGCGCCACGAGCGGGAGGTTCTTCGGATCGCGGCCTTTCGGCAGCGTGAGGTAGGCCGGGATCGCGAGTCCGTCTCGCGCCTGATAAGTCACGCGCCGCGAGGGGGAGAGCTGCTCCGGGCGAATGTCGGGCCGCTCTTCGAGCAGCTTCGTCAGCTGCTTCTTCGTGCGCTCGTACATGAAGTAGGTCGGCGGCTGCGTGTCCGAGCTGACGTGCAGCACTTGGCGATTGCCGTCTTGCGACCGGCTCTGTGGGTAGATCTGTACGGCCTGGCCGAACTGCTTCGCGAGCGCAGCGTGCAGCGACGCGCGCTCGAGCTCAGCCGCTGGATCGATGAAGTGGATCTGCGGCGAATCGGTCGTGTAGCGGACGCCGATCACACGCCAGTCGCCGGCCGGGGAAATTATCAGGCCGTCTACGTCGACCTCGGGGTGGGAGAAGACGAGCGCACCGAGCTTCTTCTCGCGCAGGTCGAACTCGTAGACGGCCATGCGGCTGTCAAGCGCGCGCTGCACGTAGATCTTCCCGGGGTCGTCGGCGTGAAAGCCGAGGAACTCCTCGTCGTGCACGAAGGCGTCGTGGCGAATCGCGAGCTCGTAGCGGCTCTTCGGGTCGATGCGCGTCCACAACTCGTAGAACTTGTCCTCCGTGTAGGCGATGCCGGCGCGCACGTGGCCGTTCTTGTCCGCGAACCACTCGCGCACGCCCATCTTCGAGCCGTACGAAGCGCCGAGGTGGCCAGTGTTGACGTTCATCTTCCTGACGCGTGGCCACTCTCCTCGGTAGGGCGAGGCGACCTGGATCAACACGAAGTCGGGGTCGTCCGGGGTCCAGTGAACGATGTCGTCCTGATAGAACACCTGGACTTTCTGCTGTCCGAGATAAGGCCACTTCCTTCCCAGCCAGCCGAAGTTCTCGCCGTCGGCGTCGACGCCGAACAGGCGTGTGACGCGGCTGCGCACGCCGATGCTGTTCGGGTTGCGCGCATGTGCGCTCATGAGCAGGCGCTTCGCGTTCGCCCACTCCAGCCACCTGAGCCGCGTGTCCGGATCGTCGAGCCGCGCGACCGCCGTCGTAGGGCCGCCGGCGACCGCGCGAGTCAGGATCAGCTGCGCGTCGCCCTTCGAGTGGATCACGGCGAAAGTCTTGCCATCGCTGGAGAGCGCGGGGCTCGCGATAGTCGGGTTCGAGAACAGCGACTGCACCGACACCGCGGGAGGCGGCGCCTCGCCAAGTGCGGGCGCCGCGATTCCGAGCCCCGCAGCCAGCACAAAACGAACGATGCGATTCATCGGGGTTCCTCCAACTTCGGGGACGATTCGGGGCCGCCGCCGAGTGCGCGCGGCGCGAGGTTCTTCTCGAAGAACGCGATCAGCGCCTCGTACCAGCGGATGCGATTCGCTTCGAGCAGGAAGCCGTGGATCTCGTGCTCGAACTCGAGGTACTCGACGGGCTTGCCGGCTTTGCGCAGCGCCGCGGCCATTTTGCGCGACTGCACGACGTTCACGACGTCGTCGTCCTCGCCGTGGCCCAACAAGATCGGAACGCGTAGTTCGGCTGCCCGTACGCGAGGCGAGACGAGCTCCAAACGCTTGGCATCGCTCCAACTCCCGCCTCCCCACATCGCGCGCAACCACTCGCGGGAAGCTCCGAAATAACGCTTCCAGTAGATCAACTGCTCGTTCTGATCCGAGACGCCCGCGTAGGAGGCCGCAGCGCGATACAGCTCGGGCGTTGCGATGGGTCCGAACAGCGAGGCGTAGCCGCCGTGGCTGGCCCCATAAATCCCAATGCGTTTGGGATCCGCGACGCCTTCCGCGATCAGCCACTTCACGCCGTCCGCGATGTCGTCCTGGATCTTCTGTCCCACCTCACGAAAGCCGCCCTCGAGATGTTCCTTCCCGTAGCCAGTCGAGCCGCGGAAGTTCATCTGAAAGACCGCGAAGCCGCGCGTCGCGAACAGCTGCACCTCTGGATCCCACGCAATCGTGTCGCGCGCCCAGGGGCCGCCGTGCGGCAGCACGATCACCGGGAGGCCCTTCCCAGCGCTGCCCGGCGGCAGCGTCAAGTAGGCGGGGATGCGCGCGCCGTCGCGCGCCGGGTAGGAAACGGGCTGCATGGTAGCCAGCGAGCGAGCGTCGAGGTCGGGCCGCGAATCGACCAAGTGGCTGAGAGTCTTCGCCTCGCGGTCGTACAAATAATAAGCCGGCGGCTGTGTGTCCGAGGAGGCGCGCACGACGATGCGTTTGCCGCCGCCGTCCAGGCTCTCGTAGCCGATGCTCATCTGCGCGCCGAATTCTGCGGCCAGCGCCTTCTCCAAGCCTGAGAACTCGCGCCCAAACGCTTCGTCGATGGAGTGGAGCGCAGGGCGGTCGACCGTGTACGCCACCGCAACGGCCCGGCTCGTGCTGGGCGACTCGCGGACGACGCCTCCAACATCGACCTGTGCGTGTGCGAACACTGGGCCGCTTAGTTCGTGGCTCGCGATGTCGAGTTCGAACAAGGCGCTGCGGCCCGCATGGGGAGCGTGCACATAGAGCCGCGACGGGTCCGCGTGAAAGCCCGCGAACGTCGGCCCGTCGTTCTCGATCGCCACGTAGTTGAGCACCAAGAGCAGCGGTTCGCCGGGCGCAGTCCGCGCGAACAACTTGTACCGCTCGTTCTCCCAGCTCTCGCCCGCGCGAACATTGCCGTCGGCGTCCGCGTGCCAGGCGCCGATCGAGCCGTGGCGCTTCTGCGCCTCCTTGAGCGCGCCGGTCCGCGCGTCCACCCACTGAACTTCGCCACCGAGCGCGACCTGAATGCGCTTCGGGTCCGCGGGCGCCCAACTCACGATGTCGTCTTCGAACTGCGTCCAGCCCCAACCCCGATCGCGCCATTCTTTGCCGAGCCAACGCAGTCCGCCGCCCGCGCGATCGAGTGAGAAGAGCCGCGTCACACGCGAGACTGCTGGGCCTCGGCTCACGCGCGAATTGCCGCTCACCAGCAACAAGTCCGAGCCCTTCCAATCGACCCAGCCGAGGCGCGTCTCGGCGTAGCCCACGCGCAAGATTGGCTTCGCTTCGCCGCCGAGCGTCGGGCGCACGATCACCAGCTGCTCATCGCCGGCGGATTGCACGTAGGCGAGCCACTCGCCGTCGTCCGAGAGCCGCGGGCTCGAGAAGGTGGGGTTCGCGAACAGTGCGCGGATGGAGGGCGGCTCCGCGGCGGCGGGCGATGCGAGCAATCCGAGCAGCGCGAATCCCAGCAAGCGCACGAGGAGCCTCCGTTCTGGCCGGCCCCAATAATAGATCGAACTGTCAGCGCGGAGGAAGCGCAATTCCTCCGCGCTGCGCGAACTAGGCTGGCTTCAGCTCTTCCCGATCCGCGGGAACGCGGGCTTTCGATTCTCCAGGAAGCTGCCGACGCCTTCCGCGAAATCCTTGCGCTTGAAGCTGTCGACCATGCGCGCATTGGCCTCGTTCATCGCGACGTCGAGGGGCTGCTGCAGCGCGCGGTAGACCTGCTGCTTCATCTGCATCACCGAGGCCGGCGAGGACCAGGTCGCGATCTCGTCGATGTAGGTCTTCGCCTCCCGCAACAAGTCCGCATTCGGCACGACGCGGTTCACGAGGCCGAGCGCGAGCGCTTCCTTGGCGTCGACTTTGCGCGGGTGCCACATCAGGTCGAGCGCGCGCGAGGGGCCGAGCAAGCGCGGCAGAATCCACGAAGCGCCGTGCTCGGCGATCAGGCCGCGCTGCGCGAAGGCGGTGCGGAACACCGCGGTCTCGGACGCGAAGCGCAGGTCGCAGAGCGCGGCGATCGCGAGGCCGAGGCCGGCGCACGGGCCGTTGACGGCGGCGATCACCGGCTTTCGCACTTTCAATAGGTACGCGTAAGTGACCGAGAACTCGGCGCCCATGGACGAGTCGCCCGGCTCGACGCCGAACTCGTTGTCGCTCGCGCGCAGGTTGCCCTCGCCGCGTGCGCCCGCGGCGAGCGCCTGCGCGTCCATGCCCGCGGAGAAGCCGCGGCCCGCGCCGGTGAGCACGATGCCGACTACGCGCGGGTCGTCTTCCGCCGCGGCCACCGCGTGCCGCAGCTCGGAGAGCATCTTGTGCGTGAGCGCATTCAGACGATCCGGCCGGTTCAGCTGGATGACTGCGCTGCTGCCTTCGACGTCGTAAATGATCTCTTGGTACACGGGGATCTCCATCGGGTGATTAGGGGCGACCGTACTGTTTGCCGAGGCTCTCGATGGTCGCGAAGAACTCGTTCACGGTGTCGCGCAGAATGTCCGCGACCGGGCGCACGGACTCGATGCGGCCCGCGACTTGGCCTGATAACGCGACGCCAGCGCCGACGTTTCCGCCGAAGTAGACCTCGCGCACGCCGGCGCCCATTTCTTCCATCGCGGTGCTCGGGTCTTTCTCGAGCCGCTCGGTGCGCTCGGTGCGCAGTGCGCGCAGCGCGGGCCGGCCCGGCGGCTTCAGCATCACGGTGCCGGTCTCCTGCGCCGCCACGATCGCTCGCTTCCAGCCCTCGTGAATCGGCGATTCGAGCGCGGACACCATGCGCGTGCCCATCTGCACGCCTTCAGCGCCGAGCGCGAACGCGGCAGCCATGGTCGCGCCGTCGCAAATGCCGCCGGCCGCGATGATCGGCACGTCCGTCTTCGAGCGGATCAGCGGCAGCAACACCATGGTGGCGACTTCCTGATGACTCTTGAAGCCGCCGCCTTCGCCGCCCTCGACCACCAGCCCGTCGACGCCCGCGTCGACCGCCTTCTGCGCCGCGCGCAGGCTCGGCACGACGTGAAACACGGTGAGGCCGGCGTCCTTGAGCGCGCGTGTGTATTTGGTCGGATCGCCCGCCGAGGTTGTTACGAACTTCACGCCCTGGGCGACCACGAACTCGACGATGCCCGGGTCGCGCACGAAGGCCTGTGCGATGTTCACGCCGAACGGCTTGGTCGTGAGTTCGCGCATCTTCACGATCTCACCGCGAATCTCGTCGAGTTGGCCCGAGGAAGTCTCAATGATGCCGAGCCCGCCGGCGTTGGAGACGGACGAGGCGAGCTGCGCGCGAGCAATCCAGCCCATCGGCGCCTGCACGATCGGGTATTCGACGCGCAAGAGACGCGTGATGCGATTGTCGAACATTGGTGGTGGCTCCGGCTCCGTGGTGTTTTCGGACACCGAGCGCGCGTCGAAATCTTCCTTGTTTACTTCGATCGCTGTCGCTCGCTGCGCGCTTCGCTTGCGGCCTATGCAGACCTGCTGGGGTGCAGGGTTCGACAGGGTGCTTCAGGTGGGGAGGGAATGTCAGTGCGGGTCGGGTGGCGGATACGGTTTCTCGCCTGCCTCGTCTCCGTTGGCTTCGTCGTCGATCCACTCGATTTCGAGGCGGCGGCGTTCGCGGAGTTCGCGGGCTTTGGCTTGGGCTTCGGTTTCGTTGCTCGGCTTCGGGTCGGCGGGAGCGAGCGCGTCTGCGGAGGCCGCGCCCTCGTACACGATTACCTGCCGGCGCACGCTGAGCGGTTCGCGGCCTTCGACCTTGGCGGTTACTTCGATCAGGTTCTTGCCCAGCGCCACGGGCACGCTCGCGCGGAAGGAGCCGTCGGGCAGCATGCGGAAGCCGCGCGCGAGTTGTTGGGTGGTGAGGTTGCGGATGGTCACCTTATCGAGGCCGGTGAGCCGCACACTGCGCAGCAGCGAGACGACCTCGGCTGGGTGCTCGACGGGCACGAAGCGCCCGCCGGTTCGCGCCGCGATCTCGCGGTAGGTGGGCGTGAACGCGAGCGCCTCGCGGCCGAGCGCGAAGGTGTGCACCGGCACGCCATAATGAGCGAGCTCGTCGGCCGCTTCGAGCGCCTCGACCATGCCTTGCTTGCGCGAGGGGTTGGTCGGCTGGCCGTCCGACAGCAACAGGATCGCGCGGTGGCGCGCGCGCTCGGGGTCGCGGGCAGCGTTGAGCGCGTCGAACGCACTGCGCAGCGCGGCGGCGATGCTGGTGCCGTTGTCGTGATAACCGGGCGCATAAGTGGCGAGCTGGCGCAGCACCGCGCTCGGGTGGCCGAGCGGAGCATCCACCCAGCCGACGCCCGCGAACGAGACCAGCCCGACGCGCATGGTCTCGGGATCGAGTTGTGCAATCAGGCGCTCGGCGGCGACGACTTCCGCCGAGACGACTGCGTCGCCGGGATCCGCCGAGGCCTGAAACTGCACGAGTCCGTCGATCGATTCGACGTGGCGATCCCAGGTGCGATTGCGGCTGACGCGCCCGTTGCCGTCGATGTCGTGGCCGGTCGCGACGAGCGTGCTCTGGGATTCGTCGAGCGCGATCACGACGTCGTGGAAGGCCGCCTCCCAACGGCCGCCGCGGCCCGCGATCTCGACTTCGCTGACGCCCCGCACCGCGGGAGGCGCCGAAACCTCGAGGTGGGCTGTTAGGTGACGCGTCGCGATCGGGCCACCCGCAGCGACGCGCGCGCGGCGCAGCAGCGCCTCGAACTCGTCGGCGCTCGTGCCGCGCATGTCTTCGTGCGGGCGCGCGAGCACGCGCGCGAGCTGCGCGCGCGCCTCGCTTTGATCGTTCGCGTCGAGGGCGAAGCGCGCGAGTGCGATGTCGATCGCGCCATCCGCCGGCGCGCGCTGCTGGGCATCGCGCAGCTGCGCTTCGGCCTCCGGCAACTCGCCGCGCGCGCGCGCGAGTTCGGCCAGCGCGAGCTGCGTGCTCACCGCCGAGGGCGCAGCGCGTGCGCTCGCGCGTACTAGGCGCTCGGCCTCGGCGAGCTGCGCTGCATCCGCGGGCGCACCGCCGCGCACCGCGAGTGTGAGCCGCGCGCGTCCGAGCGCACGCAGCGTTGCGGCAGCGTGCGGGTCGGCGAGCTCCGCCTCTACGAGCAGCGGCTCGATCAGCGCAAGTTCGTCGCCGCGTTCGGCGCGCAGTCGCGCAAGCAACGCCTTCGCCGCCGGCTGCCGCAGCGCCGCACTGCGCAGCCAGCGCTCCGCGGGCGTGCGCGCGCTCTCCCCGAGCGCGAACGCGAGTTCGCCGAGCAGCGCATCGGAATCCGCGGGCGCGAGCGGCGCGGGCGCTGCCACATCGCCAACCGCGAGCGCGGCCAGCGGAATCGTGTGCCGCGGCAACTCGCCGAACGACAAGTACCTGAGAAGTTCCGCTTCGAGCTCCGCGGGTGTCGCGCCGAACGCCTCGGTGCAGGCGCGCTCTTCCGGCGCTCCCTCGCGCATGAGTGTTAGGTAGCGCGCCAGCTGCGCCTCGCGATCCGGAAAGCCGAGCTGGTCGCTCTCGAGTACGAAGTGCAAGAGCGCCCAGCTCTCGGCCGCGAAGCCCTCGCGCGCGTGCTGCGACCAGCGCAACGTTTCGCGCGCGCTGAGCACGCGCTTCAGGGGATGCAGCGTCGCGAGCGCGAACCACTCGAGCCGCGCGCGCGGCGGGCGGCCGAGTTCGAGCGCGTTGCCCACGACCCGCGCGGTCGAGACGAACTCCGCGGCGCCTTCTTCGAGCCAGAGAGGCCGCAGCGGATCGGGATCGCTGGCGGCGAGCAGGTGCACTAGCGCGTGCTGCGCGGCCGTTCGCGCTTGCTCGGGGAGCGACGCGTCGAGCACGAGCGTCGCGCCATCGGGCGCAACGTGCAGAAACGCCGCCGCCCCGGAGAGCGGCCGCAGGTAGGAGTAACCCGCACTGGGCGTGAGCTCGATCGCCCTAACAGGCGGGAGACGCGCGGGCGCCGCGCCCACGAGCGTGCTCGCGGCGGCGAGCGCGCGTTCGAGTTGCAACGCGAGGGCGCGCGCACGCTCGGCGCCCGCGCTGCTGACGGCCTCGATGTGCGCCGAGCGCGCCGAAAACCACGCGGGTGGCGGCGCGGGGCTCGGCGGCGCGGCGGTTTGCGCCTGCGCACTCGCGGCGAGCAGTGAAGCCGCGGCGAGAATTCCGAAGCGCGCGAGCGTGAGGCAGCGAGAGATTCGAAGGCGCATGCGTCCTCCGCGTGCGAATGCGCCAGCCTACCACCGCCGCGCGGCGAGCAGCGCTGCTCATCGCGCTAGCGTGCCCGTCTGCACAGGAGCCTCAGATGACGATCCCGCCCCGCACTCCCGTTTTGGTCGGCATTGCGCAGGTCGAGCAGCGCGAGCGCGAGCCACTCGCTTCGCGCGAGCCGCTCGACCTAATGGTCGAGGCGACGAAGCTCGCCGCCGAGGATGCCGGCAGCCGCGAGTTGCTGACGCGCGCGGATTCCGTGCGCGTGATTCGCGGCATGTGGCCGTACGCGGATCCGGGCCGCGTCGTCGCCCAGCGCGTAGGCGCCGCTCAGGCGAAGACGGCGATTACGCAGTTCGGCGGCAACTTCGTGCAGACCACACTCAACAAGAGCGCGCTGGAGATCCAGGCCGGCACGCTCGACATCGCGATCCTCACCGGCGCGGAGTGCGGCTACACGCAGGCGCGCGCGCGCAAGCAAGGCTTGAAGCTCGCCTGGAGCGAGGCGCCGGGCACGCCGGACCTGTTGATTGGCCACGACGCGCCGATGTCCCACGACGCCGAGCGCAAGGCGGGCGTGAAGCAGCCCGTGCAGATGTATCCCGTGTTCGAGAACGCACTGCGCTACGCGCGGCGCGAGACGATTCCGCAGCACATCGACCGCGTCTCGAAGTTGTGGGCGGGCTTCAGCGCGGTGGCGGCGAAGAACCCGCACGCCTGGATTCGCGAGGCCAAGACAGCCGAGCAGATCCGCACGCCGGGCCCTGATAACCGCATGGTGAGCTTCCCGTATCCGAAGCTGATGAACAGCAATAACAACGTCGACCAAGGCGCGGCGCTGATTCTCACGAGTGTCGAGACGGCGCAGCGGCTCGGCATC
>JANNRF010000012.1:0-1781 GCA_031401135.1 Deltaproteobacteria bacterium
CGCGCGCAGGAGGCCGGCACGCGGCGCGCCGTCGCGCTCGCCGAGACGCTGCGCATCCCGATCGCGGCGAGCGGAGACGTGCGCGCCGCCAAGCCCGCAGGCCGCAAGCTGCTCGACGCGCTCACGTGTCTGCGCCACCACACCACGCTCGACAAAGCCGGCAAGCTGTTATTGCCGAACGGCGAGCGAGTGCTGCGCTCGCCCGCCGAGATGGCCGCGCGCTTCGCCGATCAACCCAGCTGGCTGCGCGCGACGCGCGCGATCGCCGAGCAGTGCGAGTTCACGCTCGCCGATCTCGGCTACCGCTTCCCGACGTTCCCGACTGCGCCCGGCGAATCGCAGGCCGCCCTGCTCCGCCGGCTCACTTACGAAGGCGCGCGCAAGCGTTATGGCGCCGTGCTCTCGGCGCGCGTGCGCGCGCAGCTCGAGCACGAACTCGCGGTGATCGAGAAGCTCGATCTCGCGGGCTACTTCCTGATTGTCTGGGACATCGCGCGCTTCGCCCGCGAACAGCAGATTCTCTGCCAGGGCCGCGGCTCGGCGGCGAACAGCGCGGTTTGTTATGCGCTCGAGATCACCGCGGTCGACGCGGTGGGCATGGAGCTGTTGTTCGAGCGCTTCCTCTCCGAGGAGCGTGGCGAGTGGCCAGACATCGATCTCGATCTGCCCTCCGGCGACCAGCGCGAGCGCGTGATCCAGTACGTCTACGAGCGCTACGGCCCGCACGGCGTCGGCATGACCGCGACGGTGATCACGTATCGCACGCGCTCCGCCTTTCGCGAGATGGGCAAGGTGCTCGGCATGAGCACGGAGGCCTGCGACAAGATTTCGAAGCACCTCCACCACCTGCACTTCCGCGAAGACCTCGACGACGTGAAGCTGCTGCTGCGCGGCGCGGGCGTCGACCCGAGTTCGCCGCGCATCCAGCTGTTACTGGAGCTCGCGGGCCAGGTGCAGGGCCTGCCGCGTCACCTCGGCCAGCACACGGGCGGGCTCGTGATCGCTGCGGGCCGGCTCGACGAGGTGGTTCCCATCGAGTCCGCCGCGATGCCGGGCCGGCGCGTGATCCAGTGGGACAAGGAGGACTGCGCGGATCTCGGCCTGATCAAGATCGACTTGTTGGGGCTCGGCATGCTCGATGCGCTCGAACAAACCATCCCGATGATTCGCGAACACGAGGGCGTCGAGATCGATCTCGCGCACCTGCCGCCCGATGATCCGAAGACCTACGCGATGATCCAGCGCGCCGACACGGTGGGCGTGTTTCAGATCGAGAGCCGCGCGCAGATGGCGACGCTGCCGCGCATGAAGCCTGTGAACTTCTACGACCTGGTGGTCGAGATCGCGATCATCCGGCCCGGCCCGATCGTCGGGCAGATGGTGCACCCGTATTTGAATCGCCGCGCGGGCCGCGAGCCGGTCGTCTACCCGCACCCGATGCTGGAGCCGATCCTGAAGCGCACGCTCGGCGTGCCGATCTTTCAGGAACAATTGTTACGGCTCGCGATGACCGCCTCGGGCTTCACCGGCGGCGAAGCCGAGGAGCTGCGCCGCGCGATGGGCTTCAAGCGCTCGCAGGAGCGCATGGCGCAGATCGAGGATCGCCTGCGCAGCGGAATGACCGCGCGCGGCATCGTCGGCAAAGCGCAGGACGAGGTCGTGCGCGGCATCACCTCGTTCGCGCTCTACGGCTTCCCCGAATCGCACTCGGCTTCGTTCGCGCTGATCGCGTACGCGTCGGCGTACCTGCACACGCATCATCCCGCGGCGTTTCTCGCGGG
>JANNRF010000013.1:0-7253 GCA_031401135.1 Deltaproteobacteria bacterium
CCTCGCCCGGCAGACCGATGCTCTTCACCCAGCCGATCTGCGCGGCGATCGTCGCGTCGCTGCCCGGTTGCGCCGCGAGCGGGCCCGTGAGCCCGTGCCAGGAGAGCGCGCCGAGGATGACGTGCGGCGCCGCGGCGAAGATGCGTTCGTGCGGAATCCGTGGCGCTCCGAAATCGAGCACGACGTCGGCACCCGCGATCCACGCCAGCACGTCCGCCTCGCTCGCAGCGACCGCGCTCTCTTTGTTAGGACTGAGCATTGCGTGCAGCGCGCTCTCAGCGCCCGCGACCCCAGCTGCGAGGGGCTGGAGCCGGCGCGTTGCGAAGCCGCCGGGCGGCTCGACATCGATCACGCGCGCGCCGAAATCGGCGAACAGTCTCCCGCACGCCGCCGTTGCGACCGAACCGCCGAGATCGACGACGGTGGTGCCAGCGAGCGGAGGAGGAAGCGCGTCTGTCACGAGGGCCTCGGTTGCACCGCAACGCCGCGTTCGGGCGTGCGTGAATCCAGCGCCCACGAGTCTGTCACAGCTGGAGTCGGACGCGCCGCGCTAGCGTGGCCCGTCATCCATCGAACGAAGCGGAATCTCCATGAGCGCGAAGCCCGCAGCCGCAGCCCTCAGCACGGGCCTCCCCGAACGCACCACCGTCCTAATCATTGGTGCCGGCCCGGGAGGGATCTGCGCCGGCATCGAGCTCGCCCGCGCGGGCATCAGCGACTTCGTGATCGTCGAGAAGGCTGCCGGCGTCGGCGGCACCTGGTGGCACAACCGTTACCCCGGGGCGGAGTGTGATGTGCAGACCCATCTGTACTCGTACTCCTTCGAGCCCAAGGCCGACTGGTCGCGGCCTTACGCCGGCCAAGCGGAGATCCGCGCGTACGTGGAGCACGTCGCCACCAAGCACGGGATGCTCCCGTATTGCCGCTTCGGCACAGAGGTTCGCTCTGCGTGCTGGGACGAAGCCGCGGCTGTGTGGCGCGTGCTGTTCACGGACGGACGCCGCCTGGCTGCGCGCACGATCATCAGCGCCATCGGCATGTTCAACGAGATTGCGGTGCCCGAGATCCCAGGCCTGAACGATTTCGCGGGCACGCTGTTTCACACCGCTCGCTGGCAGGACGATCACGACCTAACAGGCGAGCGCGTGGCGCTGATCGGCAGCGCCGCCAGCGCCGTGCAAACCGCGCCCGAGATCGCGCCGATCGTCGCCCGTCTCGATCTCTTTCAGCGCACGCCGCAGTGGGTGTTGCCCAAGCAGGACGAGCCTTTCAGCGAGGCGCAGCTCGCACACTTCCGCAGCCACCCCGAGGCGGTGCGCGCCCATCGCGAAGAACTCTGGGCGCAACTCGAAGCGGCGATCCTGTTCGACAATCCGCAGGCGCTGCTCGCAGCGGAAGACGCAGGCCGCGCCAATCTCGAACTCGTGCACGACCCGGCGCTGCGCCGGCGTCTCACGCCGGACTGGCGCTACGGCTGCCGCAGGCCGCTGCTCTCGAACAAGTACTACCCGATCTTCAATCGCCCGAACGTGCACTTGCAGGACGACGGTATGAAGCGCGTCGTGCCCGAAGGCATAATCACTGGCCGCGGCGAGCTGCGAGAACTCGACACCATCCTGCTCGCCACCGGCTTCGAGACCACGCTTTACCTCTCGGCGCTGGACGTCCGCGGGCGCGACGGGCTGCACATCAAGGACGCTTGGCGCGACGGCGCGATTGCCTACCAGGGCATCACCAGCACCGGCTTCCCGAATCTGTTCATGCTGTACGGGCCGAACACCAACAACAATTCGCTGATCACGATGCTCGAGCTGGAAGCGGGTTATGCGGTGCGTTCTATTCGCCGCCTGCTCGACGAACGGCTGGCGTGGCTGGACGTACGGCCGCAGGCGATGGCCGAGTACAACGAGCGGCTCCAGAAGGACATCGACGGCGTCGCCGTCTGGCGCAGCGACTGCGGTGGTTACTACCGCGGGCCCTCGGGCCGCATCGTCACGCAGTTCCCGTACACGATGACCGAGTACGGCCGAATGCTGGCGGCGCCGGACTCGCATAACTACGAGGCCGCACCCGCGTAGGACGCGGCACCTAATGCGGCGGGTCCCCGTCGCGCCGAACGCTCACCTTCTTGCCGCGGATCTTCGTGTTGCGCAGCGCGTCGATTACGTGGTCAGCCGCCTCCGCGGGCACCTCGACCAGCGAGAAGTTGTCGGCGATCTCGATCGCGCCGATCGCCGAGCCGGGCACGCCGGCTTCGTTCGCGATCGCGCCGACGATGTCGGCGGGGCGCATTCCCGCCGCGCGGCCGACGCCGATGAAGAGCCGCACGCGATCCCAAGAGCGCGGGCCGCGGCCGCGCTCGGGGCCGCCACGCTCGTGGCCGTCGCCGTCGGGTCCGCCGCTCTCCTGCCCACGCGGGCCGGGCCCGCGAGGCCCCGTTCCGCGATTCGGTCCACGCGCCTGTCCGCGATAGGGCGGACGGTCAGCTTCCGCCTCCGCTCGGCTGTGCCTCGCTTGGCGCGGCGAAGCGCCGCTTGCGCGCGGCCCACCGCGTTCGCGGAAGTTCCGTGGCCCGCGCTCCTTGCGGTCCTGCACGGGCACCACGGGAATGTCCTGCTCGTCTTCGCGCGCGCCTTCTTCGTCTTGCCCGGCCTGATGAGCCAGCTTCACGGCCGCCGCCGCGACATCGAGCGGATCGAACTCGGAGGCCATGTCCTCGACGAGCTTGCGGAACGAATCGAGCTCACCGCCTTGCACGGCCTCTTGGAGCGCTGCGCGCGTGAGCTCGAGGCGCCGGTTGCGAAGGTCGTTCACCGTGGGCAGCGTGCCCACCGTGATCTTCAGCTTGGTCGCGAACTGGATGTTGCGGAGCAGGCGATGCTCGCGCGGCTCGACCAGCGTGATCGCGACGCCTTCGCGGCCCGCGCGCCCAGTGCGGCCGATGCGGTGCACGTACGCATCCGGGTCGGTCGGCGTGTCGAAGTTCACGACGTGGCTGATGTGCTCGATGTCGAGGCCGCGCGCGGCGACATCGGTCGCGATCAGCAAATCCGCGTTGTTACTGCGGAAGCGCTTCATCACGCGATCGCGGTGCTCTTGCGAGAAGCCGCCGTGCAGCGCCTCGGCGCGGTAGCCGCGCGCGTTCATCGCCTCCGCCAGTTCGTCGACTTCGAGGCGCGTGCGGCAGAACACGATCGCGGAGGTGGGCGACTCCATGTCGAGCACGCGCCCGAGCGCAGCGTGCTTGTACGGGCGCGCGACCACGTAGGCCACCTGGCGTACGCGCGGGATGTCGCCCGCCTGCGCGCGCGAGCCGGCGATCGCGATGCGCACGGGGTCGCGCAGGTGCTTCTCGGCAATCGAGAGAATGCGCTTCGGCAGCGTGGCCGAGAACAGCGCCGTCTGTCGCTCCTTCGGCGTGCGCTTCAGAATCGAGTCGAGGTCCTCGGAGAAGCCCATGTCGAGCATCTCGTCGGCCTCGTCGAGCACCACCATCTGCACGCGGGTTAGGTCGAGCGTGCCGCGTTCGATGTGGTCGAGCGCGCGGCCCGGCGTCGCGACCACCACTTCGGCGCCGCGGTGCAGCGCGCGCAGCTGCTGGACGATGTGCTGACCGCCGTAGATCGGCAACACGCTCGCGTGCTTCTCGCGCCCGTAGCGGTGCACCGCCTCGGCGACCTGCATCGCGAGCTCGCGGGTCGGCACCAGCACCAGCGCGCGCGGGCGGTTCGGCTCCGGGTTGCCATTAACAACACGCTGCAAGATCGGCAGCGCGAACGCCGCCGTCTTGCCGGTGCCGGTCGCCGCCTGGCCGAGCAGGTCGCGGCCTGCCAGCAAGGGCGGAATCGCCTCGCGCTGGATGCCGGTGGGTTCCTCGTAGCCGAGGCTCACGAGCGCCGCGGCGAGCACGGGCTCGACGCCGATGGCCGCAAAGCCGGGCGTGGGCTGGGATGCGTCTTCACTCATGCCGCGCAGCCTAGGCGTCCGGTGCCACGAAGTAATGCGAACTTTCGGGCGCATCCCCCACCGAGGCCACTGTTCGACTCCGCTCGGCTCACGCGAGCCAAGGGCTCGCGTGGCCTCGCTGCGCGCGGCGAAGCGCCGCTTGCTCAACGCGCCAGCGCGAACCCCTCATAACCGTTCGCGGCAACCTGATCGCACTTCTCGCGGTACGGCCCGACGCCCCCGACGTAGGGCATGAACACGCGCGGCTTGCCGGGGACGTTGGCGCCCATGTACCAGGAGCCCGCCTGCGGGTAGAGCGTGGTGTTCCCCACTTCGTTGACGTGCGCGACCCACTGGCTCTCGGCCTCGGGCGTCGCCTCGATGCGCCGGAAGCCGCGCTCCCGCATGTAATCGATGCAGCCGAGCGTCCAGTCCACGTGCTGTTCGATCGAGACGAGCATGTTGCTGAGCACTGAGGGGCTGCCCGGCCCGGTGATCGTGAACAAGTTCGGGAAGCCCGCGACGCCGAGGCCGAGGTAGCTGAGCGGCCCCGCGGCCCACTTGTCGGCGAGGCGCACGCCCTCGGCGCCGTGGATGTCGATGCGCAGCAGCGCGCCCGTCATCGCGTCGAAGCCCGTGGCCATGACGAGTGCGTCGAGGGCGTGAAGCGCGCCGTCGCGAGTGTGGACGCCCTGCGCGCTGATGCGCTCGATCGGGTTCTTGGCGAGGTCGATCAGCCGCACGTTCGGGCGGTTGTAGGTCTCGTAATAATTCGAGTCGACGCAGATGCGCTTGCTGCCGATCGGGTGCGAGGTCGGGCTGAGCGAAGCGGCGGTGTCGGGATCCTTGACGGTGCTGCGAATCTTGTCGCGCACGAAATCTGCGACGAGCCGGTTCGTGTCGAGGTTCAGCAGCGTGTCGGCGACGACGGCCGCGAACTGCGCGCCGCCGATCTGCCAGTACTTCTCGAGCGCCGCGCGCACCTCGGCCTCGCTCTTGCCTGCGGCAGTCTCGAGCGCAGGCGTCCCGGGATGCGGCTCGGGCCGCAGATCTCCGAAGCCCGCGCCGAGGCCGAGGCGATGGTTCTGGCGGTGCTCGGCGTAATGCGCCTTGAACGCATCCACCCAGTTCGGGTCGAGCGGCGCATTCACCGCGGGCACGCTGAAGTTCGGCGTGCGCTGGAAGACTGTTAGGTGGCCGGCTTGCTCCGCGATCACCGGGATCGCCTGAATCGCGGTGGAGCCGGTGCCGATCACGCCGACGCGCTGGCCCGCGAAGTCGACCGGCGAGTGCGGCCACTTGCTAGCCCAATAGGTGGGCCCCGCGAAATCGCGCAGGCCCGGGATGTTAGGTTCGAGCGGCATCGAGAGGCAGCCGGTCGCCATGATGCAGAACTGCGCCGAGGCGCGATCGCCGCGGTCGGTCTCGACGCTCCAGCGCTTGGTCGCGTCGCTCCAGTGCGCGCGCGTCACGCGGCGCTCGAAGCGAATGTCGCGCTTCAGCTTGAAGCGCTTGGCGACGTGCTCCGCGTAGCGCAGGATCTCGGGCTGCGTCGCGTAGCGCTCGGACCAGTCCCACTGCTGCTCGAGTTCGCGCGAGAACGAGTACGAGTAGGCGAGGCTCTCGGCGTCGCAGCGCGCGCCGGGGTAGCGGTTCCAGTACCAGGTTCCGCCGACGCTCGTGCCGGCTTCGTAGACTCGCGCCGTCAAGCCCATGCCGCGCAGGCGATGGAGCATGACCATGCCAGCGAAGCCCGCGCCGACCACGATCACATCGAACTCGCGGCCATCGTCGCGGCTCGGCGACGCGCTCTCTTCGCTGCTGCTCATCTCGATCCCCCGGAAAGCGAGGCTAGGCCGTCCCGCCCCCGTCATGCCATGCGGGCCCGCGCGCTCGCAGCGTGCGAAACTGCAATAACATCCGCGAGCGCAACATCCGCGAGCGCGACCCGCGCGAGGAGCAGACGCCATGGAGATCGTTCGGCCCGAAAGTGTGGGGCTCTCGTCGACGCGCCTCGCGCGCATCGAGCGCCACCTCGAGCGCGGCTACCTCGACCAGAAGAAGATTGCCGGCGCGCTCACGCTCGTCGCACGGCGCGGCCAAGTCGCGCATCTCGCGCCCGTCGGTATGCGCGATCTCGAGCGCGGCGCGCCGATGCAGGCAGACACGATCTTCCGCATCTACTCGATGAGCAAGCCGATCACGTCGGTTGCCCTGATGACGCTCTACGAGCATGGCCGCTTCCAGCTCGACGACGCGGTGCACAAATATATTCCTGCGTGGCGCGATCTGCGCGTGTACGAAGGCGGCAACCACCCGGCGTTCGCGACGCGCCCCGCCCTGCGCCCGATGACGATTCGAGATTTGTTCACGCACACCTCCGGCCTCACCTACGGCTTCATGGAGCGCAGCAACGTCGATCGCGCGTACCGCAGGCTGGGGATCGGCGAGCGCAGCCGCACGCTCGACGAGACGATCGCGCTGCTCGCGCAGCTGCCGCTCGAGTTCTCGCCGGGCACGCGCTTCAACTACTCGGTTTCGACCGACGTGTTAGGCCACCTGATCGAGCGCATCTCGGGCCGGCGCCTCGACGTGTTCCTGCGCGAGGAAGTCTTCGCGCCGCTCGGCATGAACGACACCGGCTTCAGCGTGCCGGCCGATCAGCTGCACCGCTTCGCCACCAACTACATGCGCATGCCGGACAAGACGCTGCGAATCGAGGACGACGCGGCCGCGAGCCCATACGCGACGCAGCCCGCCTACCTCTCGGGTGGCGGCGGCCTCGTCTCCACCGCCGGCGATTACCTGCGCTTCTGCCAGATGTTATTGAACGGCGGCGAGCTCGCGGGCGCGCGCATCCTCGGGCGCAAGACGATCGAGCTGATGACGATGAACCACCTGCCCGGCGGTCAAGACATCGCGCAGCTGAATCTCGGCGGCCAGTTCAGCCAGGTGACCTACGACGGCGTCGGTTTCGGCCTCGGCTTCTCGGTGACGCTCGATCTCTCGCGCGCGCAAACGATCGGCTCGCCGGGCGAGTACGCCTGGGGCGGCGCGGCCAGCACGGCGTTCTGGATCGATCCGGCCGAGCAGCTGATCGTGATCTTCATGACGCAGTTCATGCCGTCGGGGACGTTCAATTTCCGCGGCCAGCTGAAGTCGATCGTGTATCCGGCGATCATCGACTGAGCAAGCGGCGCTTCGCCGCGCGCAGCGAGGCCACGCGAGCCCTTGGCTCGCGTGAGCCGGGCGGAGATCGAACAGGGGCCTCCGTCGTTGTTGCGCCTCGACGTGTGCATTCCCGCGAC
>JANNRF010000014.1:0-2023 GCA_031401135.1 Deltaproteobacteria bacterium
TCCAACCAGCGTCGCTCCAAAACCCAGGGAGCGAATCAAACCCTTCGACATTCTCTCTCCTCACTTTTGTGTAGTCACTTCCGGCGAACAGCCGGCAAGGCGCTGGTATCCTACGACGTTCTTTGCCAAGAGTTGTGAGGAGAATCACAAAAAATGTCTGCCGAGGGCCTGCTGGGAGCTGGAAATCTGGACATCGTGGCCATCGAGGCGGCGGAAAAGGCCGGTCGTGCGCTGGTCGAGCCCGCTTTGGACCGCGCGCGCACGCTCACGGACCAGGGCAAGGGCATCGACGACCACCAGGTGCTGACGGAACGCGTCGCCTACGCCGCGACCGAGGTCCGGGCCGCTAGCGAGACCCTCGCGCTCGTCCGGGGCCTGCGCGCCGAGGGCCGCAGTAGCGAGCTGCTCGAACTCAGCGCGGGCGCCGCAGTGGCCGAGCTTGTTATGGCGGCGCGCAATCGGCTGGAGCCGATCATCGACGAACTCGGTCTCGGCGACGCTGCGCTCGCCGCCGCGTTCCCGGCAGACGTGCGCGCAACGCTGCGCGCACTCGCGAGCGATGCGCGCATGCGGCGGATCGGCGCACACACGATCGAGACGCGCGGCCGGGGCGAGCCGCCCCTCGACGAGACGCTCGAGCAGGTGCGCGAATCCGTACGCGAGTTCGCAGCGAAGGAGGTGCTGCCCCGCGCAGAACACATCCACCGCCGCGACGACGACATCCCCGACGACTTCATCACGAAGATGGGCGAGCTCGGCTACTTCGGGCTCTCGATCCCCGAGCAGTACGGCGGCCACGAACTCGGCAACCTCGCGATGATCCTCACCACCGAGGAACTTTCGCGCGCATCGCTCGCGGGCGCGGGCTCCCTAATCACTCGTCCGGAGATCCTGACGAAGGCGCTGTTGCAGGGCGGCACGGAAGAGCAGAAGAAGCGCTGGCTGCCGAGGCTCGCATCCGGCGAGGTGATGGTGGGTGTCTCGGTCACGGAGCCGGACATCGGCAGCGACGTGGCGGGTGTGAAGTGCCGCGCGACGCGCGGGAACGTGGGCGGCCGCGAGGGCTGGCTGATCAACGGGCCGAAGGCGTGGTGCACGTTTGCCGGCCGCGCTGACGTGCTCGCGCTGCTGGCGCGCACGGATCCCGATCCCACGAAGGCCGCACGCGGGCTCTCGCTGTTCATCGTGCCCAAGGACCGCTTCTTGGGGCATGCCTTCGAAATGCGCCAACCCGGCGGCGGCCGCATGGCGGGCAAGGCGGATGCAACGCCCGGCTACCGCGGCATGCACTCGTTCACGCTCAGCATCGAGAATTACTTCGTGCCGGCGGAGAATCTGGTCGGCGGCGAGGCCGGCCTCGGCAGGGGCTTCTACTTGCAGATGAGCGGGTTCGCGGCGGGCAGGCTGCAAACCGGCGGGCGGGCGTGCGGGCTTGCGCAAGCCGCGCTCGAAGAGACCGCGAAGTACGTCGCCGGCCGTAATCAATTCGGGCGCTCGATCGCTTCGTATCAGCTCACGCAGTACACGCTCGGGCGCATGGCCGCGAAGCTGCTGGCGGCGCGCGCGATCACTTATGCGGCGGCGCGCGCGATGGACGAGGACGAGCGCAAGGCGGCGCCGCTCGCAGCGCAGGCGAAGCTGCTCGCGTGCGATATCGCGGTCGAGGTTTCGCAGCAGGGGCAGTTGATGCACGGCGGCTGGGGGTATGCCGAGGAGTATCCGATCAGCCGCTACGTCGTAGATGCGCAGGTGCTTCCCATCTTTGAGGGGGTGAAGCCGATCCTTGAACTCAAAGTGATTGGGCGGGCTTTGCTCTCGGGCGAGGCTTCGTAGGGGCGCTTTGTTGCGGGCTCCGCAGACGCGGCGGGGCCGGGGGCTGCGGCTCCTCGTGGCTCGTCGCGGCCTTTGGATCGGAGTGCGTTTTCAGGTGTGCGAGCACTCTCTGAAGGCGCTTCATTGCAGTGGGCCGCGCCTGCGCTTTTACCTCGGCGCCGCAGCCCCCGGCCCCGCCGCGTCTGCTTGT
>JANNRF010000015.1:0-6619 GCA_031401135.1 Deltaproteobacteria bacterium
CTCGAGCACATTGGCCTTGAGGCCAACTCGGCGACGACCTGGCTTTGGCGCAACTCGCAGCCAGCAGGCTCGGATCGGCAACGAATCGCTTCAGGCGCGTCTAAGGTGCGTGCGCATCTTCGCGACGCACTACTTGAATTCATTGGTGAGCGCGGAAGGGCTCGAACCTTCGACCTAGGGATTAAGAGTCCCTTGCTCTACCAACTGAGCTACGCGCCCGCTTGAAGGGGGCGGAAAGTACGAACCTCGTCGGTGCCGGGCAAGGGCTTTTCCCAGCTTCATCACGGCAGCGTGTACGCGATGACGTGATCGCCGAGCGGCGAGCCGACGCCGATGTGGCCGCCGGGCGCGACGACGAGGAATTGCTTGCCGTCCGCGCGCAGCTTGTAGGTGATCGGACCTGCGTGCAGGCCCGCGGGCAGCTCGAACGTCGCGATTCGCGCGCCGCTCTCGGCGTCGTGCACGCGTAGTGCGGACGCTGTCGAGCCTCCGTGGAACACGAGCCCGCTCGCGGTAGCGAGTGCGGGTGCGAAGCTCGTGCGCCCGGGGTCTTTGTCGCTCGCGCTGGTCGATGCGCGCCATGCGATGGTTCCGCGCGCGAGATCGACGGCGACGAGCATGCCCCACGGCGGCTTGTTGCATGGCACGCCGTCGTGCGTCAGCAGCGTGCGGCCCGTCAGCTGGTGGAGGCGGTAGCGCTCGCCGGTGCCGCGCCCTGTGAGCAGCCAGAGTGCGTTGCGCAGGTTGACGCCTCGCAGCGGCTTCACGTCGGCGCCGCCGCCGGTCGCGCGCTCGGCCACTTCGTCGAGACGGATTACGTGCACGAGGTTGTTGACGGGCACGAACAGTCGCTGTCGCGTCGGGTCCCAGGTCGCGCCCGACCAGTTCGCGCCGCCGCCGGTGTAGGGGTAAAGGACGGAGCCGCGCGTGCTCGGCGGCGTGAACAGGCCGTCGTTGCGAAGTTCGCTGAGCTGCTCGCGGCAGGCGGCGAGGTGCTCGGAAGTCGGCGCGTACAGGTCGCCCTCCCCTAACAGCTGCGGCACGAGCGGGGGCGGCGCGCTCGGGATGGGCTGCGTGAGCGATGCGCGCTCGCCGGGCAAATCGCTCGGCGGCGCAGGCTTCTCGTTCACCGGAAACAGCGGCGCGCCGGTTTCGCGATCGAGCACGAACACGAAGCCGTGCTTGGTCGCCTGCACGACGGCGTCGACGGGCTTGCCGTTGCGTACGAGTGTCACAAGCACGGGCGGCGCGGCGAGGTCGTAATCCCAGAGATCGTGATGCACGGTCTGGAAGTGCCAACGACGCGCGCCCGTCTTGGCGTCGAGCGCGACGATGGAATCGCTGTAGAGGTTGTCGCCGAAGCGATCACCGCCAAAAAAGTCCGGGCTCGGCGTGCTGACGGGCAAGAAGACCAGGCCGCGCTTCACGTCGGCGGTGACTGTGGACCACACGTTCACGGCGCCTGTTAGGCGCGTGCCGCTCTCCCAGCTTTCGTGGCCGGGCTCGCCTGCGTGCGGAATCGTGTGGAAGGTCCAGCGCAGCTTGCCGCTGCGAACGTCGAAGGCGCGCACGTCGCCGGGCGGAGCATCCGGGCGGAGCGTGTCGGCGATCGAGGAACCGACGACGATCAGATCACCAACTACGGTGCCGGGCGAGGTCGAGTTGAACTCCCACGAGTCGTAGACCGGCGCAATGCCATCGAGGAGGTTGAGCGTGCCGTCGGCGCCGAACGCGGCGCACGGCTTGCCGGTCGCCGCGTCGAGCGCGATCAGGCGCGCGTCGAGCGTTGCGAGGAAGACGCGCGCGGCGCAGGCACCCTGCGCGTTCGCGTCTCGCCAGTAGGCGACGCCGCGGTTGATCCACATGTTCGCGTAGGCGCGCCCGCGCTCGAGCGCCGGGTCGAAAGTCCACAGCTCGCGGCCGGTTTCGGGGTCGAGCGCGATCACCCGGTTGCGCGGCGTCGTGAAGAACATGCGCCCGTCGACGACGATCGGCGTCGATTCGAACGCGCTGCCGCGATTCACAGTGAGCGGCAGGCTGCCCTTGAAGAAGTCGCCGTGGCGGTAACTCCAGGCGACGCGCAGTTGTTTGACGTTCTCGCGCGTGATGTCCGTTAGCGGCGAGAAGCGGCCGCCGCCGGCCGCGCCTTCGGTAACAGGCCAGTCCGCGGTCGGCGGCTCGGCCGCGACGGGCCGCGCCAGCAGCGCGTGACTCATCAGGGCGACAGTGAGGGCGGCGGCGGGGGCTCTCGCGATTCTCATGGGAGATCTCCGTGCAGGGCGCGCGAAACGAACTCGATGGCGGCGGCCTCGGCCAGTTCGTCGCTCACGACGGCGGCGTTTGGCGCGGGATCCCAGTGCCGATGCACCGCCCAATAAACCACGAGCTCGAGCACCAAGCGTGCCGCGAGCGCGGGATCTTTCACAGCGGCGAACTGCCGCGCGGCGATGCGCTTGCGGAGGTACTGCTCCAGCAGTGCGACCACGCCGCTGCGTCCGGCCGAGAACCAGAGCGCCGCGAGCTCCGGGAAATCCGGCGCGCACCGATCGAGGAGCTTTATTGCAACGCGGTGCGAGGCAAGCAGCCGCACGAGTTCGCGCACGATGGCCTCGGCCTCGGCGCGCGAGTCCCGGGCTCTGCGCCGCGCGAGCGCAGCTGCCAGCTCGGGCAGCGCGCTCTCGCGCGCTAGGCGCTGCCTCACTTTGCGCAGTGTGCTGCCGGCTCGCGGCGTTGGGATCGGCAGCGCCTTCGGGTTGGGAATCGGGGCAGTGCGATCGGCGTGCAGCAGGGTCTGCTCGAACAGCGCCTCCTTGCTCTCGACGTACAGGTAGAGCGTGCCCTTCGCGACGCCGAGCTCCGCGGCCACGTCGCTCATCTGGGTGCGGCGATAGCCCTGGCGCAGAAACACGAGCGTGGCCGCGCGCACGAGGGCGTCGAAGCGGGCGGGTGGAATCGTGCGCGGCATGGGCCGACCCTAAACTGACTGATCGGGTCAGTCAACCATTTCTTCGGGCTTGCCCCAGCCCCCGCCGCCCGGCGTCTCGATGCGCAGCCGGTCGCCCGCCGCGAGCGCGATGCTGGCCCGGCTCGCGAGGCGTTCTCGCGCGCCGCTCGCGCGAATGCACCAGTTCTCGCCGCGCGCGCCGGCCGCGCCGCCTTCCGCGCCCCAGGGCGCCACGACGCGCCGCTCCGTGAGGAGCGACACCTCGACGGGCGCCGTGAACTCGAGCTCGCGCACGAGCCCGTCGCCGCCGCGCATGCGCCCGGCTCCGCCCGATCCGCGCCGAACCCGGAACTCGCGCACGATCACGGGTGTGCGCGCTTCGAGCACCTCCGGATCGGTGATGCGCGTGTTGGTCATGTGCGTGTGCACGGCCGAGGCGCCCGGCGCGTGCGGCGTTGCGCCCGCGCCGCCGCCGAGCGTCTCGTAGTAACCGAAGCTCGCGTCGCCGAACGCGAGGTTGTTCATCGTGCCTTGGCTCGCGGCCGCAACACCCATCGCGCCGAGCAGCACGTCGACCAAGCGCTGCGAGGTCTCGACGTTGCCGCCAGCGACCGCCGCGCCGGGCGGCGGATCGAGCAGCGAGCCAGGCGGCACGAGAATCGCGATCGGCGCGAGGCAGCCGCCGTTCAGCGGGATGCGCTCGGCAACCAGACAGCGCAGCGCGTAGATCACCGCGGCTTCGACGACCGCGCGCGGCGCGTTCGAGTTTCCGGGGACTGCAGCGCTCGTCCCTGAGAAGTCCACTTCGCCGCGCCCGCCCGCGAGCCGCAGCCGCACGCGCAGCGGCGTGCCGTCATCGAGACAATCCGCAAACTCGCGCTCGCCGTCGCCGAGCCGCGTGAGTTCCCGCGCGACCCTGCGGCTCGCCGCCGCCTGCAGCGCGCTCATTAGGGCCGCGAGCATCTCCACACCTTCTTCGGCGACGTACTCGGCAAGCAAGCGCGCGCCGGCGTGATTCGCCGCGACCATCGCCTCGAGATCCGCCACGTTGTCGTCTGGCGTGCGCGCAGGAAAGCGCGCGCCCGTGAGCAGCGCGCGCAGCCGCGCTTCGTCGAAGACGCCGCCGCGCACGAGCGGAAACGCGCGAATCACGACGCCTTCTTCATCGAGCGTGCGCGAATCTGCCGGCATCGAGCCGGGGGCCATGCCGCCGATGTCCGCCTGATGACCGCGGCTGGCGACGAAGAACTGCAGCGCCGCGCCCACAAACACCGGCGACACGACGGTGACGTCGGGCAAGTGCGAACCGCCCTCCGCGGGGTCGTTGGTCGCGATCGCGTCACCGCCGCGTAAGTCGGGAAAGCGCGCACGCACGGCGCGCACCGTGGCGCTCATCGCACCGAGGTGCACGGGAATGTGCGGCGCGTTCGCCACCAACCCGCCCGCCGCATCGAACACCGCGCATGAGTAATCGAGCCGCTCCTTGATGTTCACCGAGACCGCGGTGTTACGGAGCACGGCGCCCATCTGCTCGGCGATCGACATGAAGCGGTTGCCGGAGACCTCGAGTCGCACCGGATCGCGCGGGTCACGCAGCCTTGCGCCGCTCGCGCGCGCGAGAGCGAGATCGCGCACGACCAGCGTGCCATCCGCCTGCAGCTCCGCGCTGAAGCCGGGCTCGAGCACGAGGGTGCTCGTGTCGTCCACAACCAGCGCGGGCCCTGATAACCGCTCGCCTGCCGTGAGCGACGCGCGATCGCGTAGCGGCACTAATACGCGGCCGGCGCCTTCGAACCAGCACTCTCTCAGTTCGGGAGCGCGCGCCGCGGGCCGCGCGTTGCCCGCGTGCGTCACGCTCGGCTGCGCGCGCGACGCGGCGCGTATCCGCACGCGCGCCGCACTGATCTCGATCGCGCGTCCCGTGCGCGCGTAACCGAAGCGGCGCCGGTGCGCGCCCTCGAACGCCGCAGCCCAGTCGGTGTCACGCGGCGCCGCGATCGTGAGCGACGTCTCAGAACCCTGATAACGCAGATCGAGAAAACGCTCGCCAGCGAGCAAGGCGCCCGCAGCGCCTTCCGCCAGCAGCGCCTCCCGCCCTTCGCGTTCGATCCCGTCGAGCAGCGCGAGAACATCCGCAGGCGCGGCGCCGTGCGCCCCGAGCAGCACGCGCCCCGCATCGCGCTGGCCATCCCAAGTTCGCGGCGCGATCCCGATCCCATAAGCACTGAGCATCCCCGCCAGCGGATGCAGCACGATCGTGCGCATGCCGAGCTTGCGCGCGACGGCGCACACGTGCTGCCCCGCTGCGCCGCCGAAGCCCACCAGCGCGAGTTCGCGCGGGTCGACGCCCCGCGCGATCGAAACCTCCGCGATCGCCTGCGCCATGCTGGCGTTCGCGATCTCGAGAAAGCCCGCGGCGATTTCGTCTGCGCTGCGCGGATGGCCCGCGCGCTCGAGTTCCGTTCCTAATGCTTCGAGCGCGCGCGCCACCGGTTCGCGGCGCAGCGGAAACGGGAACCGCTCCGCGGGCAGCCGGCCGAGCCAGAAGTTCGCGTCGCTGAGCGCGAGTTCGCGCGCGCTCGGGCGCCCATAACAAAGCGGCCCCGGCTCCGCGCCCGCGCTCTCGGGCCCGACCGTGAAGCGCGCGCCGTCAAAGCGACACAGCGAACCGCCGCCCGCCGCGATCGTGTGCACCCGTAACATCGGCGCCTTCACGCGCACGCCGGCGACGCGGGTCTCGAACGCACGGTCCGGTTCGCCGTCGACGATCAGCGACACGTCTGTCGAGGTGCCGCCCATGTCGAGGCCGATCGCGCTCTCGAAGCCCGCCGCTCGCGCCGCGCTGGCCGCGCCGATCGCACCGCCCGCTGGCCCTGAGAGCAGCGCGCTCGGGCCCCGGAAGCGCGCGCCGTCCGTGAGCCCGCCCGAGGACTGCATGAAACGCAGCTTCGCGCCGGGCAACTCGGCCGCGAGCGAGGCGAGGTGCGCGCGCAGCAGCGGTGTTAGGTACGCGTCGGCCACCGCGGTCTCGCCGCGCGCGAGCATGCCCTGCTCGCGCGCGATCTCGCTGGAGGCGACGACGTGCGCGAAGCCCGCCTCGCGCGCGAGCGCGGCGACGCGCTCCTCCCAGCGCGAGTCGACGCTCGCGTGGATGCCGAGCACCGCTACCGAAGCGAAACCCTCCGCTCGCGCGGCGGCGAACGGGGCGCGCGCTGCGCCCTCGTCGAACGCTTCGAGTTCGCGCCCGCGCGCGTCGATCCGCCCTGATAGTTCGAGCGCGCGCTCGTGCAGCGGCTCCGGCTTCACGATCGCGAGCGCGAACAGCTCCGGGCGCTCTTGCGTGCCGATCGTGAGCAAGTCGCCGAGACCGCGCGTGGTCGCCAGCAGCGTGCGCGCCCCGCTGCGCTCGAGCAGCGCGTTCGTCGCAACGGTGGTGCCGAGCTTCACCTCACAGAGCGGCAGCGGCGTGCCCGGCCGCCAGCCCGCCGCCTCTCGCAACACCGCGTGGATTGCTTCCACTGGAGCGCGGGCGTGCGAGAGCAACTTGCGCGTGTGGAGTTCGCCGTCCGGGGCGATCGCGATGCAGTCGGTGAACGTGCCGCCGCGGTCGATCCAGAACTGCCAAGGCTCGTTCGGCACGCGCTCCGTCACTCCCGCGGCTTCGCCCCGTACAGC
>JANNRF010000016.1:0-8344 GCA_031401135.1 Deltaproteobacteria bacterium
GCCCAGCGTGAAGCTCGCCGCGCACGCGCCCTTCGCGCTCTCGCTCGGCCACGGCGTCGATCCCGGCAGCGACCCCGCCTTTCGCGAGGGCCGCTTCACGGTGCAGGACGAGGCCTCGCAGCTCGTGGTCGCGCTGCTCGACCCGCAGCCCGGCGAGCGCGTGCTCGATCTGTGCGCCGCGCCCGGCTCGAAGACCACCGGGATCGCAGAACGCGTCGGCGCGAAGGGCTTGGTCGTCGCTTGCGACCGCAATCAGCGGCGCCTCGACCTCGTGGGCCGCGCCTCGCGCCGGCTCGGGCTCGAAAACATCCACCTCGTGCACGTCGACGGCAGCCAGCCGCTCGTGGATTTGCCCGCCGCGCCGTATGCGCGCGTGCTCGTGGATGCGCCGTGCTCGGGGCTCGGCACGCTGCGCCGAAACCCGGACGCGCGTTGGCGCGTGCAGCCCGAGGACTCGGTCGAACTCGCGGCGTTGCAGCGCGCGCTACTCACGAACGCCGCGCACGAGCTGATGCCCGGCGGCACGCTCGTTTACAGTACGTGCACGCTGCTGCCGGAGGAGAACGAGGCGGTCGTCGCCGCGTTCCTGGCGAAGCATGCGGACTTCTCATTATTGGCGCGCGCGGCGATACCCGCCGCGGTGCGTCCGTTCGTGGAGGCAGACGGCTTCATGCGCACTTGGCCGCAGCGGCACGGCACCGATGGATTCTTTGCAGCAAGCCTGGTGCGCAGCGCGGCGAAGCCGAGCGCGCGCGGCGCCCGCCGAGGCGCGCGATGAGCAAACCCATCCGCATCGCGCCGTCGATCCTGTCGGCAGACTTCGCGACGCTTGGCGCCGATATCCAGAAAATCGACCGCGCCGGCGCCGACTGGATTCACATCGACGTGATGGACGGCCACTTCGTGCCGAACCTGACGATCGGGCCCGAGGTGATCAAAGCGCTGCGCAAGACGACCGCGCTGCCCTTCGACGTGCACCTAATGATCGAGGCGCCCGAGCGCTCGCTCGCGCAGTACGCCGAGGCCGGCGCCGACCGCATCGGCGTGCATGTCGAGACCTGCCCGCACCTGCACCGCACCATTCAGCAGATCCACGGCCTCGGAAAGCAGGCGTGCGTGGTGCTGAACCCGTCAACGCCCGCGAGCGCCGTAGAAGCCGTGCTCGCCGACGTCGATCAGGTGCTCGTGATGAGCGTCAATCCCGGCTTCGGCGGGCAAAAGTTCATCCATGGCGTGCTGCCCAAAGTTCGCCAGCTGAAGGCGTGGATCGACGAGCGCGGGCTCGACGTGGAACTCGAGATCGACGGCGGCGTGAACCGCGAGACGATCGCCCTGGCCGCGCGCGCGGGCGTGAACGTGTTCGTCGCAGGCAACGCGGTGTTCCGCGAGCCTGATTACGCCGCAGCGATTCGCGAGCTGCGCAAACTCGCGGAGAGTTGAACTCGCGGCCGCGCCCCACGGAACCTCGCCGGGCTACCTGGCCAGGCGAGCAATCTCTGGCATAGTCCGCGCCTTCGGGGCGTGGCGCAGCTTGGTAGCGCGCTTCGTTCGGGACGAAGAGGTCGCAGGTTCGAATCCTGTCGCCCCGACCACTTCACAGCTCGCAGCGCCAGGTTCGGCGCTGCGAGCTGGCTGGGCGGTCGCTGCGAGCGCAGCTCGCTTGTTAGGGACGCGGCGAGCCTGCTCGCATTTGGGAGCGCGCGGCGGCGAAACGGCGTGCGCTCCTCGCGCAGCGCAGCGGCAACTCCGCGCCCAGGCCCGGCGTCGTCAAAGCGACATCCGCTGATCGCCCACCGGCAGCTCGCGTGCGTTTTACGAATGCGCCAAGTCCGCGAGATTGCTTGGTTTTCGTTGACACTCCAAAACGACGATGCCACGCTGCCTCGGCTCGTTTCGCCGCGCGCCGTCGCGTGAGCCGGAGTTCGCCATGAACACGTCCGAGCTGGCCTGGGAGCTGGCGGAACTCTTCGGAGAACTCGAGACCTCGCAGATCAACGAGATGCTCGCGAAGAATGTGCCGCTCGAAGCGCTCGAGTTCTTCAACTCCTACGCCGAATCCTTCGGCAAGCGCGAACACGTCGAGACGAGCACCGCAGGCCGCCTCCCGAACCTGATGCTGCTCGGCTACCTGCTGCGCGTGCTCGAAGAACGCCTGATCGAGGGCGACGACGACGCCGTGGAAGAAGCAAGCGACAGCGAAGACGAGGCCGAAGAAGGCGAGTGACGCGCGGCCCCCGCAGCGCGGTGGCGAGATCAGGGAACCGCGCCTCAAACGCCACGCGCCGAATTCCTAGAGCCTCCGAGCAACGCGTTAGCTTCAATGGCTGTCGCTCGTGCAAGCAGCCCGAGCGCGAAGCGCTCAGGCTGCGCGCAGCGAGCCGAAGGCGAGCGGAGTGGGACAATGTCGGACGCCACGCTCGAGCGCATCGCGCTCGCCCGCACGAGCGAGGCGACGGCGCCCTGCATCGACGCGCTGCCCTTCCGCAGCTTCGACGCGCTGCTCGGCGCACGCGCACTCGCGGGCGAGCGCGTGTTCCTCGTCTTTCGCGATGGCGCGAACCGTCTCGAACTCTCGTACCGCGAACTCGTCGCGCGCGTCGCCGAGCGCGAACGCACGCTGCGCGCGCTCGGGGTCGCGCGCGGCAAGCGCGTCGCAACGCTGTTCGCGAACGACCCCGAGGTGCCGATCACGCTCTTCGCAGCGTGGTCGATCGGCGCGAGCGTCGTCCCCTTGAACCTCGGCGAGGACGACGAGCGCCTCGCCTTCGTGCTGCGCAACTCCGAGGCCTGCGCTGCGCTCTACTCCCCCGAGGCGCAAGAGCGCGCGCTCGCGCTGCGCGACAACGCCGTCGATGTGCGCTGGCACGATGTCTCGGCGCCGGCGCCGCCCGACGGGGCGCCAGCCAGCGCCCCGCCCGATCCGCCGCGGCCCGAGGACGAAGCCCTAATCGTTTACACCTCGGGCACGACCGGCGCGCCGAAGGGCGTCGTGCTGACGCAGCAGAACCTGCTGGTCGATGCGCACGCGTTGGCGCTCTGGAACGGCATCGACGAGCACACGCGGCTGATGTGTGTGCTGCCGACGCACCACGTGAACGGCATCGTCATGACGCTGATCACGCCGCTGCTCGCGGGCGGCAGCGTCGTGCTCGCGCGCAAGTTCCAGGCGAGCGCGTTCTGGGAAACCGTCGCGCGCGAGGGCGTGCAGATCGTGTCTGTCGTTCCGACGCTGCTCGCGTTTCTGCTCGAGGACGAGCGCGAGGAGCGGCGCGGCCTCGCGCGCTTCCGGCACTTCATCTGCGGCGCCGGCCCGCTCACGGTCGAACTCGCCGCGCGCTTCGAAGACCGCTTCGGCTTCCGCATCCTGCACGGCTACGGGCTGTCCGAGACGACTTGTTATTCGAGCATGCTGCCCGTCGAGCTCGACGCGGCCGCCCACAAGGGCTGGCTGCGCGAGCACGGCTTCCCCTCGATCGGCGCGCCGCTTCCGCCCAACGAGATGGCGATCCACGACGCCGCCGGCAACGCGCTACCCGAGGGAGAGCGCGGCGAGATCGTGATCCGCGGCGTGAACGTGATGCGCGGCTACTACCGCCGCCCCGAAGCGAACGCCGAGACCTTCGCGAACGGCTGGTTTCGCAGCGGCGACGAGGGCTTCTTCCGCGCAGGTCCGGATGGCCGCAACTACTTCTTCATTACCGGCCGGCTCAAGGAGCTGATCATCCGCGGCGGCGTGAACCTCTCGCCGTTCGAGATCGACGAGGTGCTGAACGCGATTCCCGGCGTCGCGCGCGGGCTCGCCGTCGGCTTCGAGAACAAGTGGTACGGCGAGGAGGTCGGCGCCTACGTGATGCTCGCAGCCGGCGCGACGCTCGATGAGGCCGCGATTCTGCGCGCCTGCCGCGAGCAGTTGCCGTTCGGGAAGGCGCCCAAGGTGGTGGTGTTCGGCAGCGAGATTCCGGTGACGTCGACCGGCAAATACCAGCGCGGGCGCCTAGTGCCGCTGTTCGAGCAGTTCAAGGATGTGCAGTTCCGCGATCCGCTACCGCGTTGACTCCGTTCGCCTGCGGCTCTCTGCGCGCGGCGGAGCGCCGCTTGCCCTTGCGAGCCAGCGCAGGCACATCCGCGCCTCGATCCTCCAAGGCCGCGGTTTCCTTGGCGTCGTCCACCGCCGGTGGTTAGCTTCGGCCAGTTCGAGACGCCCTCTCGGCCCCCCGATCGAAGGGCAATCGCTCATCCTGAGGCTGTATGTCCGACTCGCGCATTCCGATGACGCCGCGTGGCAAGGCCATGCTCGACGACGAGCTGAAGCGGCTCAAGGCGATCGAGCGCCCGCGCATCGTCAAGGAGATCGAGATCGCGCGCGCGCACGGCGACATCTCGGAGAACGCCGAGTACCACGCGGCGAAGGACAAGCAGGGGCAGGTCGAGGCGCGCATTCGGATGCTCGAAGACCGGCTCGCCCGTGCACAGGTGATCGACGGCCGCGGCCAGAGCGACGAAAAGGTGAGCTTCGGCGCCACGGTCGTCCTTTCCGACACCGGCTCGGGCGACGAAGTGACGTACACGATCGTGGGCGAAGACGAAGCCGACATCGGTCGCGGCCTGATCTCGGTGACCTCGCCCGTGGCGCGGGCGATCATGGGCAAAGAGCGCGACGCCAGCGTGCGCGTGCAGGTGCCCAAGGGGATGCGCGAACTCGAGATCCGCGAGATCCGCTTCGAGCTGCTCGAGGGTCAAGCCTCTTAACGAGCCCGGGAGTCGCGCTTGCGATCTCTCCAACTCAAGTTCAGCGCTCTTGTGGTCGCCCTGCTGGTGGTCGCGTGCGTCGTGCTGGCTTGGATGGCGACGCGCCACGAGCGCGCCTCGGTCGAGGCCGAGATCGAGCGCGGCGCGATCGCCCTGGCGATGAACCTCGCCCAGGACGCGAAGACGCCCTTGCTGCTGAAGGACGCGCTCACGCTCGACGGGCTCGTGAACAACGCGGGGGCGGAGCGCGGCGTGGTCGCAGCGCGCGTCGTGAATCGCACCGGCGAGGTTGCCTCGGCATTCTCGGCCTACGGTCCAGCCTTCGTCGGGCTGCCGGTTCCGCTCGCGGAGCAGTACCAGAACGGCTTCCACCTCGAACACCGCGGCGACGTGCTGATGGTGGCGGCGGAAGTGACTTGGAGCGGCGACGCGATCGGTGAGGCGCAGGTCGAGATTGATCTGGCGCGGCTGGTCGGGCCGATCCTGCGCGAAACGCGCATGCAGCTCGCCTGGGTCGCCCTCGGCGTCACCGCGTTCGGCGTCGTTGCGGGGCTCGGCTTTGTCGCCCTGCTCGTTGGCCCGCTGCGACGGCTGCGCGCGGGCGTCGAGCGGCTCGCTGCGGGCGATCTCGCGACGCGCGTGCCGCCAACTTCGCGCGACGAGGTCGGCGAGCTCACGGCTTCGTTCAACGAGATGGGCGAGTCGCTCCAGCAAAAGGAGCGCATCCAGCGCGCGTTCGGGCGCTACGCGAGCGATTACGTGCTGCAGACGCTGCTCGAGAGCCCCGAGGGCGCCGAGATGCAAGGTGCCGAGCGCGACGTTACGGTGCTGTTCGCCGACATCCGCGGTTTCACGCGGCTCTCCGAAGGCCTTGAACCAGCGGAGGTCGTCAAGCTTCTGAACGAAGTGTTCCAACTCGTCAGCGATTGCATCCTGGCCCGCGGCGGCACGCTCGACAAGTTCATCGGCGATTCGGTGATGGCGTACTTCGGTGCGCCCGTTCCGAGCGCGGACCACCCGATCGCGGCGGTGAGCGCGGCGGTGGACATTCTGCGCGCGGTGGATGAGCGCAACGCGAAGCTCGAGCAAGGCCAGCACGCGGTGGGCGTCGGCGTTGGCATTCACACCGGCACGGTGATCGTTGGAAACATCGGCTCGGATCGCCGCACGGATTTCACCGCGATCGGCGATTCGGTGAACGTCGCCGCACGGCTCGAGAAGCTGGCGCCGGCGGGCGCGATCCTCGTCTCCGAAGCCGTGCAGCGGCGGGTGCGCGGCAGCCACCGGCTTCGCTTCGAGGGCGAACGCCAGCTCTCGGGCCGGCAGGAACCGGTGCACGTGTATGCCGTCGAGCTGCGCGGCAGCGGCGAGGCAGCGGCTTGAAGCGCGCGGCGGCGGCGCTCTTGGTGTGCGCGCTCGGCGGCGCTTGCGCGACGCCGCTCGAAGTCGGCGAGCAGGCCTACCAGCGCGGCGATCGCGAAGGCGCGATCGAAGCCTGGCGCGACATCGACTCCGCCGAACTCGACTACGACTCCGCCCGCGGCCGCATCGACGCGGTCTCCGAGGAGCGCGGCCAGCTCGTGACGCGCCATCAACAGCGCGCGCGTTACTTCGAGGAGCGCGGCCGGCTGGCGGAGGCCGTGCTCGACTACCGCCTCGCGCTGCGCATCGACCCGGGCAATCGCGAGACGCTCGCGCACGTGCAGGAACTTTCGCGGCGCGTCGCGACGGCGCGCAGCGAGGGCCTCGCGCTCTTCCGCGCCGCGTTCGAGCGCGAAGATCTCGGCGCCGCGCGCGTGCACATCGCGAGCCTGCGCAACCTCGACGCGTTCTCGCCGGAAGTCGCGGACAGCCAGCGGCGCCTGGCCGAAGCACTCGCGAGCCGCATCGATGCGAGCCTCGCGCGCGGCGCGCGCGGCTTCGACGTAGGCAACTTCGACGATGCCGAGAGCGCCTTTCGCTCGGTGCTCGAACTGGATCCGCAGAACGAGAGCGCGCGCGGTTACCTCGCCTTCATCGAGCGAAATCGCGCGGAGGCTCTCGGGGCAAGCGCAACCGATGCGCCGGACCCCGAAGCGGCGGAGATTTCGCGGGCGCGCCCGCGCCAACCGCGCGCGCGCGCGACCGAAGCCGAGATTCGCGCGGAGGGCTTCTTGCAAAACGCGCTCAGCGCCGAAGCTGGCGGCGATCCGCTGCAAGCGATCCGCTACGACCTCGCCGCTCTCGACACCGACGCGCGCCACGCGGGCGCGCGCAGCCATCTAGCTTCGCTGCGCCGCGCGCTCGCGCCGCAAGTCGCCGGCCTGCTCGAAGCCGGGCGCCGCCACTATCAGCAAGAGAACCTGCAAGCCGCGCTCGACCAATGGGAGCGCGTGCTGCTGATCGACCCACGCAACGACGAGGCGGGCGAGTACGCGGCGCGCGCCCGCAAGCTGCTCGAGCGGCTCGAGGAACTGCGCGCTGAGCCGCAGCCGCCGGCGTCGGCGCGCCCGTGACGCGCAGCGCGCAGCTCGCTGCGTTCGCGCTTGCCGCCGCGCTCGGCTGCGCGAGTTCGCTCGATCTCGCGCGCGTGAAGGATGCGATCGAGCCGCTCGGCCCCGAAGCGGGGCCAGCGCTGAGCGATTCGCCCAACGTGGCGCTCGCGCAAGTCGAGGGCGTGCGCGCCGTGAGCGGCGAGCTCAACGCGATCCCGCTGCGCTGGGACGCCAGCCGCGAGGCCGAGGTCGCGGGCTACGTGGTCGACCGGGCGCCGAGCGCCGACGGCCCGTTCGCTCTCATCGCCAGGCTCTCCGACCGCTTCCGCACCGTCTACGTCGACTCGGGCCGCGATCTCGCGCCGAAGCGCATCGCGGGAAAGGCGAGCGGCGGCCTCGCGCATGCCGAGACTTATTATTACCGCGTGCGCGCGTTCGACGGCGGCGGGCGCATCGCCGCGGCGGCGCCCAGCGTTGTTTCCGGCACGACCGCCGCGAAGCCCGCGCCTCCGAGCGGCGTGCAGGCCTACAGCCACCTGCCCCGCCGCATCGCGCTGCGCTGGCAGCCCGCGAGCGATCCCAAGGTCACGGGCTACGTCGTCTCGCGCAGCCCGAGTCCGAGCGGGACGTACGCGATCGTTGCGAACATCGAGGGCCGCCATCAGACGGTGTTCCTCGACGAGCGCTTGCCGGATCTCGGCGTGTTCTACTACCGCGTGGCATCGCTGGATGCGACCGGCGCCGCGGGCGACCCGAGCGGCGCGGAGCGCGCCGTAACAAAGGGCGAGCCGCTGCCGCCGACGGGCCTGCGCGTCGCGAGCCAAAGCATCGGCGCCAACGAACTCCGCTGGGAGGCGAACGTCGAGCCGGATCTGCGCGGCTATCGATTGTTACGGCGGCGCGCGGACGCAGCCGAGATCGAAGTTGTCGCGCAGCTCCCAGCGAACACGACGCGCGCCAGCGATTCCGCGGTCGTACCGGGTGAGCGAGTCACCTACCGCCTCGTCGCGATCGATGCGGACGGCCTGCTCTCGAGCGCCTCCGACCCGCTCGAGATCAGCGCGCTCGATTACGGCCTGCGCGTGCACGCCACGGTCGACGGCGTGCGCCTCGGCTGGGAC
>JANNRF010000017.1:0-6128 GCA_031401135.1 Deltaproteobacteria bacterium
TTTCGTGGTTCGCAGCGGCAGGGCGGCGACTCCTCGCGCTCGGAGTCTGCGCGAGCGCGCTCGGGCTCGTGCTCAGCGGTGTCGCACATGCCCAAAGCAGCGACGCGCCCGAGCGCAAACACTTCCGCATCGGTGCACGCGCCTTCGATCTGACGGCGGACAAGATCACCCACGAGCGTGAGGGCGATCTCTATCTCGCGCTGGGCAGCGTGCAGGTTGCGCAAGAAGGGCGCGTGCTCAGCGCGGACTGGATCGCGTTCAGCAACGCCACGCGGAAGGGCATGGCGGTCGGCAACGTCGTGGTACGCGAGGGCGACGACATCCTGCGCGCGCGCGCGATGCGCTTCCAACTCGATGAGCAGACCGGCATCGTGCTCGGCGGCAGCGTCGAGTCGGAGTCCCAGGAGTTCAAGCTGGAGGGCGAGCTGATCGAGCGCCGCGGCGAGGACCAGTACCGGCTCCAAGACGCTCGCTTCACGACTTGTCAGTGTCCGGAGGGCGAGCGCGACCCGTGGGCGGTCCGATCCGGCGACCTCGACGTGGAAATCGGTGGCTACGCCAAGGCGCGCAATTCGACGCTCGACATCCTGGGCGTGCCGGCGTTCTGGCTCCCGTGGTTTCCCTTCCCGGTGAAGAGCGAGCGAGAGTCGGGGCTGCTCTTTCCCGAGCTGCGCACCAGCACGCGCACCGGCCTCGACTTTGGCCTGCCGTTCTTTTGGGCCGTCGCGGACCCGCTGAACGTGACGATCGCGCCGCACTACTTGACCAAGCGCGGCTTCAAGCCCGAGCTGTCGCTCGAGTACGTGATCGGCGAGCGCTCCTGGGGCGAGGCCTTCGGCACGTTCTTGTGGAACGACGATGAGGTGAAGCGCAACAGCCCGTCGACCGACTTCTCGAACGACCGCTGGGCGCTGGATTGGGTGCACGATCAAGACTTGGCCGCGGGCTGGCGCGCCAAGGTTGATGCTCGCGTGGTCTCCGACAATTTGTTCCCGTTCGACTTCCGCGAGTTCGCGAACTACCGGAACGACCGCCATCTCGATTCGCTCGCGTTCGTCGAGAACCGCTTCGGCGCTCGCGACCAGCTCGGCGTCTCCGCCGAGGTCCGCTTCGCCGACGATCTGCAGAGCCCTGACAACTTGGACCGCGATCGCAGCTGGCTCCAGCGCGTGCCCGACGTGCGCGCGTCCGCGCTGCCGAGCGGATTGTTCGGCTCCCGCGCGTTCTGGTCGTTCGACACGCGCTACACGCACTTCTCCGCGCTGGACCGCGTGCGCCAGGTGTACCCGGGCGCAGCGCTCGGTCCGGATGGACTGTTCCTCGACACGGGCCTCGACGGCGTGCCCACCGGCTTCGAGCGCGATCCAACGTCGGGCGCGCCGGGTTTGACCGACCTTTCAGAGGACGACTTCGACGCACTGCTCAACCCGAGCGGCCGCGAGGGCGACGGCCTCTTCCAAGAGGGCGAACTGCTCGCAGACCGCGGCCACCGCGTCGTGCTGAACCCGCGCCTGTACCTGCCGCTGCGCTTCTTCGACCTGCTCGAGTTCCTGCCCGAACTCGGTTATTACGGAACCTTCTACAATTCGCAGCGCCGCGGAACCGAGATGCGCAACCTCGGGACGGCGAATCTCGACCTTCGCGTGCGCCTGCGACGCACGCTGCCGGTGCCCTTCACCAAGCAGCGCGCCACACATCTGCTGGAGCCGCGCCTGGGCTTTGCTTGGGTTGGCGCCCTCGATCACGACGGCCAGAGCGACAACCCACTCTTCGTTCCGCGCTCCGAGATTCTGCAAGCCCGTCTGCGCGCGCTCGAACCCACCAGCCTCACGCGAGATCCGGCGGATCGCATCAACGGGCTGAAGGCGCTGCACTTCTCGCTCGGGAATCGCCTGTACGTCGGAGCCGACGAAGAGGGCGCGCCGCCGCGGCTGCTCGCCGACGCCACCGTCACGGCGTGGTGGGATTTCGCGGGCGACACGGTCCGTAACATCTTCCTGGACGGCGCGGTCTTCCCCGCGAAGAACTGGCGCTCGCGCTTCGACCTCGGCTTCGACATCGACGAAACGCAGCTCGACGAATCGCTGATCGAGCTCGGCTACGCAGACGAGCGCGGCAACGACGTTTCCTTCGGCTACCGCTTCGTGCGCGACTTGCCCAAGTTCTACGAAGGCTTCAGCTACGACCAATCGCGCTTCGACGAGTTCTCCCAGAACTTCGAGCAGATCAACCAGTTCGACGTGTACGGCCGCTGGACGCTGCTGCGCGGCTTCGCCGTCACCTACCGCGTGCTGTACTCGCTCGAAGGCAGCTTCTCGCTGCGCCAGCAGCTCGGGCTCGAGTATGTGTCGCGCTGCAAGTGCTGGGCGATTCGCGTCGAGGCGGAGGACGAGCGCTCACGCGGCTTCGCGCTGAGCGTGTCGTATCGAATCATGGGTGTCGGCGACGATCTGCTGCGGCCGTTCTCGGCGCGCCGCGTGGGCTCCCAGGACTCGATCATCCAGGGGCGCTGAGCAAGCGCCGCTTCGGCGCGCGCAGCGAGGCCACGCGAGCCCTGGGCTCGCGTGAGCCGAGCGGAGTCGAACAGTGGCCTCCGCGGTCGCTGGGCTTCGAGGGTCGCCTTCCCGCGACGCCCGTCTGCGTCCGCGTTTGCGGCGCCTGGCGCGCTCTGATAGACGTGGCCATTCGCGCACTTCGCGCAGTGTGAGGACCCCGTGACGAGCCCCCAGGCCGACGAGTTCGCCGAGCTGGCTCTGCGCGGCAACTTGATCCCGGTGGTTCGGGAGGTGCTCGCAGATCTCGACACGCCGCTCTCGCTGTTCCGCCAGCTCGACGACGGCGCAAGCTCTTTCCTGCTCGAGTCCGTCCAGGGCGGCGAGAAGTGGGCGCGTTACAGCCTGATTGGGGTCGGCAGCCGCGCGCAGTTCCATGCACACGGCGCCGTTGTCGAATGGACGGAGCGCGGCGAGACGCGCCGCTTCGACGCCGGCGGAGACCCGCTCGCGGTATTGCGTGCGCGGCTCGCAGAGTTTCGACCGGTGACGCTGCCGGGTGTCGAGTTGCCTCGCTTTACGGGCGGGGCGGTCGGCATGGTCGGTTATGACTGGGTGCGCTTCATCGAGAAGCTGCCCGACGCGAATCCGGATCCGATCGGGCTGCCGGACGTGTGGTTCAGCTTCCCCGACAGCGTCGTGGTCTACGACAACCTGCGGCACACCGCGCTGATCGTGCACCACGTCGATCTGCGCGACGGGCGCGATCCGCGCGCGGCCTATGCGGATGCCGTGAAGAAGACCGACGCGCTGGTCGAGCGCATCCGCGGCGCGCGGGCGCCCGATGTGCGGCGGCCGCGCGTGCTCGCGCCGATGGAAGTCGAGCGCAGCATGACGCCCGAGGCTTATCAGGACGCGGTGAAGCGCGCGAAGGAATACGTCGTCGCCGGCGACATCTTCCAGGTCGTGCTCGGGCTGCGCTTGACGGTGCCGCTCCAAGTCGATCCCTTAATGCTTTACCGCCAGCTGCGCCGCATCAACCCGAGCCCGTATCTGTTCTTCCTGCGGATGGGCGAATCGGTGCTGATCGGCTCGTCGCCCGAGATTCTCGTACGGCTCGAAGGAGACGCGATCGACGTGCGGCCGATCGCGGGCACGCGACGGCGCGGGCGCGACGCGGCGGACGACCTCGCGATGGAGCAGGAGCTGCGCAGCGACCCGAAGGAGATCGCAGAGCACGTGATGCTCGTCGATCTCGGGCGCAACGACGTGGGGCGGGTCGCCGAGGTGGGCAGCGTGAAGCTCACGGAGTACGCCTCGATCGAGCGCTACTCGCACGTGATGCACATCGTCTCGAACGTGCAGGGCAAGCTGCGCACGGGCCTCGATTGGCTCGACTTGTTACGCGCGACCTTCCCGGCGGGCACGCTCTCTGGCGCGCCCAAGGTGCGCGCGATGGAGATCATCGACGAACTCGAGACGCTGCGGCGCGGCCCGTTCGGGGGCTGCTGCGGCTACATCGACTACTCGGGCAACATGGATCTCGCGATCACGATCCGCACGATGCTCGCGCACGAGGGCAAAGTCTCGGTGCAAGCCGGTGCCGGCATCGTCGCCGATTCGGATCCGCGGCTCGAGTACAAGGAGTGCGAGAACAAGGCGCGCGCGCTGATTCAAGCCATCGACATGGCGCGCGAGGGGGCCGATTAACCATGCCCCGATTGTTGTTGATCGATAACTACGACTCCTTCACGTACAACCTGTTTCAGTACTTGGGTGAACTCGGCGCGTCGGTCGAGGTGATCCGCAACGACGCGCAGCCGCTCGAGTCATTGCTGGCTCGCGCGGTCGATGGGCTCGTGATCTCGCCGGGGCCTGGCCGCCCCGACGCCGCGGGCGTCTCGATGCGCGCGGTGCGCGCCTTCGCAGAGCGCGGCACGCCGGTGTTCGGCGTCTGCCTCGGTCATCAGGCCATCGGCGAGGTGTTCGGCGGGCGCATCGTCTCGGCGCAGCGCCTGATGCATGGCAAGACCTCGCTGATTCAGCACGAGGGGAAGGGCGTGTTCGCCGGCCTCGCGAGCCCGCTCGAGGCGACGCGTTATCACAGCCTCGTGATCGAGCCTGCGACTTGCCCGGCTGTCCTCGAAGTGACGGCGCGAACCGAGGACGGCGAGATCATGGGTGTGCGCCACCGCTCGCTGCCCGTGGAAGGCGTGCAGTTCCACCCCGAGTCGATTCTCACGCGCGACGGCAAGCCGCTGCTCGCGAACTTTCTGGCGCGCTGCGCACCGCGAGCGGCGGCATGAGCCTCGCGCAAGCGATCGCGCTGGCGGCGGATCGGCAGGAAGTGCCGGCTGCGCTGCTCGAGGCCGCGTTCGGCGAGATTGTTACGGGCAACGCCTCGCCCGTGCAGATCGCCGCGCTGCTGGTCGCGTTGCGCACGAAGGGCGAGACGGCGCGCGAGATCGCCGCCGCTGCGCGCACGCTGCGTGCATGCGCGGAAACCGCCGTGCTCGCGGACCCGCGCACAATCGACACTTGCGGCACCGGCGGCGATGGCGCGAACACTTTCAACATCTCGACGATCGCGGCCTTCGTCGTGGCCGGCGCGGGCGTGCCCGTTGCGAAGCACGGCAATCGCGCAGCCACCAGCAAGTGCGGCAGCTTCGACGTGCTCGAAGCATTAGGCGTGCACGGCGATCTCCCGATCGCTGTGGCCTCGCGCATTCTCGGCGAGCTCGGCATCGCGCCGTTCTTCGCGCGCCGCGCGCATCCTGCGATGCGCTTCATGGCGCCCGTGCGCGCCGAGTTGCCGCATCGCACGTTGATGAACGCGATGGGCCCGCTGCTTTCGCCAGTGGGCGCGCGCCGCCAACTCGTCGGCGTCTACGCGCGCGGGCTGGTCGCGACGCTCGCCGAGGTGTTACGCGAGCTCGGCAGCGAACGCGCGCTGGTGGTGCACGGCGAAGACGGGCTCGACGAGATCACGACCACGGGCCGAACGCACGCCGCGTTGCTCGAGAACGGGCGCATCGAGCTGCTGACGCTCGAGCCCGAGGCGCTCGGCCTCGCGCGCGTGACCGCGAGCGCGCTGCGCGGCGGCGATGCGCAGGAGAACGCGCGCATCGCACGCGCAGTGCTGGACGGCGAGCCGGGCGCCGCGCTCGAGATCGTGCTCGCGAACGCGGGCGCAGCGCTGTTCGTGGCGGGCGCGGCGCAGAGCATCGCAGCGGGCGTCGCGCTCGCGCGCGAGAGCATCGCCTCCGGCGCCGCGAAGGCGAAGCTCGCCGCACTCGCGGCGGCAACCCAGGCGGCGCGCGCGTGACGATCCTCGAAAAAATCCTCGCGACGAAGCGCCAGGAGGTCGCGACTGCGAAGCGCGAGGAGAGCGCCGAGGCGCTCGCGACGCGCGCGCGGGCGTGCACGCGAGCGATCTCTGGCTTGCGTGCCGCGATCGAGCATGGCCTCGGCGTGCGCGTGATCGCAGAGATCAAGCGCCGCTCGCCGAGCAAGGGCGAGATCCGCCGCGACTTCGACGCCTGCGCGATCGCGCGCGCCTACCAGGAAGCCGGCGCCGCCGCGCTCTCGGTGCTCACGGACGAGCAGCATTTCGGCGGCTCGCTCGCGGTGCTCGAA
>JANNRF010000018.1:0-3605 GCA_031401135.1 Deltaproteobacteria bacterium
GGCATCGCGAACCTCGCCTCGCCGCTGTTCGGCGGCATGCCCGCGACGGGCGCCATCGCGCGCACAGCGACCAACGTGCGCAGCGGCGGGCGCACGCCGATCGCGGGCATGGTGCACGCGCTCACGCTGCTCGCGATCTTGTATTTGTTCGGCGATCTCGCCGGCACGATCCCGCTCGCGGCGCTCGGCGGGATTCTGCTGGTGGTGGCGTGGAACATGAGCGAGCTGCACGTGATCCGCAGCTTGCTGAAGAGCCCGCGCAGCGACGTCGTCGTGCTGGTCACGACGTTCGGGCTCACCGTCGCGATCGATCTCACCGTCGCGATCCAAGCCGGCATGGTGCTGGCCGCGTTCCTGTTCATGCGGCGCATGGCCGAGATCAGCGAGACCCAATACGTGAGCCGCATGGCGGGCGAAGAGGAGCGCAAGAACGATCCCGAAGTCGCGGCGTTGCGCGACCTACCGGCGGATGTCGAGGTGTTCGAGCTCTACGGCACGCTGTTCTTCGGCGCGGTCGCGAAGTTCAAAGACACCGTGCGCCAGATGGAGCGCCCGCCGCGCGCGCTGATCCTGCGCATGCGCGACGTGCTGGTGATCGACGCGTCGGGACTGCGCGCGCTCGACGATCTGCTGCAGCAGACGAAGCGTGACGGCACGGTGCTGCTGCTCTCTGGCGTACACGCGCAGCCCCTCGTGGCGATCGAGCGCAGCGGCTTCCTCGCGCGCCTCGGCGAAGACAACGCGCTGCCCGACCTAACGAGCGCGCTCGAGCGCACGCGCGAGTTGGTGGCTCTGGGCGCCGGCGCTACGCGGGCCTCGGCGAGTCATTAGGCAGAGCGAAACCGCGCTGCACAGCCTCATCGAGGAACTCGTCGTCGATCTGCTCGGGGTCGAGGTGCTCGATCGCGTAGCTGAGATAGACCTTCTCGCGCACGAACAGCTCGAACAGATCCGCATCGACGTGCCCTTCGTCGCACATCGCCTGCAGGATCGTGAGCGCGCGCCGCAGCGACAACCCCGGCTTGTACGGGCGATCCTTGGCTGTTAGGGCCTCGAACACGTCGGCCAGCCCGAGGATGCGGCCCTGCAGCGAGATCTGGCTCTGCACGAGGCCTTGCGGATAGCCGCGCCCGTCCATGCGCTCGTGGTGCGCGCCGGCGATCGCGGGCACGCCGCGCAGCGAGCGCGGATACGGCAGCCGCTCGAGCATGTGGATCGAAGCGGTGACGTGGTGATTAATGAGTTCGCGCTCGCGCGCGTTGAGCGTGCCGCGCGAGATCGTGAGGTTCTCGACCTCTTCGTCACTGAGCAGTGCGCGCTCGGCGCCGGCGGCGTCGCGGAACGCGTAGCGCGCGGCGATCTCGCGCACGCGCGCCTGCGCAGCCGGCTCCATGAACTCGCCGCCGATGTTCGCGCGCCGCAGGAACTCGCGGTCTTCGTCGAGCGCGGCGAGCCGGACTTCGAGTTCGCCCGTGTCCGTGCGCGCTGCGCTCACCGATGCACCCGCGAGTAGTAACAAGTCGCGGCGCAGGATCTCGAAGCGCGCGTCCACGAGCTCGATGCGGTCGACGATCGCCTCGAGTTTGGTGGCCTTGTCCTGCACGTGGACGGGCGTCGTGACCTTGCCGCAATCGTGCAGCAACGCGGCGATGCGCAGCTCATAACGCTCGGCCTCGCTCAGCGTGAACTCCTTGAGCGCACCTTGTTGGGTGGCGCATGCGGCATCGGCGATCAGCTCGGTGAGCAGCGGCACGCGCCGGCAGTGCTGCCCCGTGTACGGCGACTTCTCGTCGATCGCGTGCACGATCAGTTCGATCAAGCCCTCGAACAGCGCACGGAACTCGCTGGCCAACCGGTCTTTGGTGAGCGCGGTCGCGGTCTGCGAGGCGAGCGATTCGGCGATGGAGCGGTCGCTCGCTGGGAAGGCTGCGCCCGCGAGCTGAAGCACGCCGATCAGCGAGCCCTCGTGGTTCCGCATCGGCATCGAGAGCGTCTCGAGCGCGCGCTCGTGCTGCGTCTCGTTCGCGGCGAGCGCGCGCTCGGCGAGCGTGATCAGCGTGGCTTCGTTCGCGGCGGCCACGCCGCTGAGCAGGCTGCGCGCGAGGCGATCGGCGTCGTCGAGCAGGTAGAGCGCCCCGACGGGCGCGTCCGTAACAAACCTCGCGCCCTCGACGATCGAGCGCACGAGGTGATCGAGTTCGCGTTCGTTCGAGAGCGCCGCGCCGACGCCGTTGAGGCGCTGCATCACGCCCACGTGGCGCTCGATGCGCGCCGCCATCTCGTCGAACGAGGCGCCCAGCGCGGCCAACTCGTCGTTGCCGACCAGATTCGCGCGCGCCGCATAATCACGCTGCGCCATGCGCTGGGTGGCGGCGTGCAGGATCTCCACGGGCACGAGGCTGCGGCGTACGAGGATCGAAGTCGCGAGCGCGACGAGTAGCAGCGCGCCGAGCGCGACGAGGGCGAACACCGTGCGGAAGTGATCGAGCGCGGCGAGCACGGAGCTGCGCGGCTCGGAGACGCTGAACGTCCACGCCTCGCTGCCGAAGTGGCCGCGCAGGAACAGCTCCCAGCTTTCGGTCGCGAGCGGGCCGCTGGCGCCCTGGGGTTGATCGAGCAGCACGCCCGCGGCGCTGCTCACGCGGATCGCCGCGTTCGCGCGCAGCGCATCGGCGAAGAACAAGAAGCTCGGCTCGACCTCGGCGCTGAGCAGCTCACCGCTGGCGCCGCGCCGGAGCAACAGAATGCGCGTCGCCGCGCCCGGCAGCGTGCGCAGCAACGGGCCGCCCGCAGCGAGATGCGCGGCTTCATCCGCGGAGAGCGCGGCGGGCGCAGCGCCGCGCGACACCGAGAGGCGTCGCAGCTTGCCCGCGAGGAAGCTGTCGCCCGCGCGTACGCCCGGCGCCGCGAGCGCGCTGTCGAGCAGCATCAGCCGTTCCATCGCGCCCATGCCGAGTTGCTTCGCCTCGCGCGCAAGGCGGGCCTGCGCGTCGCTCTCGAGCTGCGCCGAGGTCGCGAACCAGGTGACGCCCGCGAACAGCGAGATCGGCAGCAGCGCGCTCGCGATCACCACGAAGAAGATCCGGCGCGCGATGCGGCTCTCGAGGAAGCGCCCTTCGATCCAGCCGGCGAGCGCCATCGCCTAATAATTCCGCGCGAGGCCGATGAAGGCGCCGTTGCTCCCGCGCACCACGTCGTCGAGGCTCTCCGCGTGGGTGATCCGCTTCTGGGACAGCCCGTCGACGCCCTTGCTGTACAGATCGAAGTCCGAGTTGAGCGGCACCAGGAACTGATCTTTCCGCGAAGAGGGTAGTGACGCCGGGTATCCAGCGATCGGCAGGTACTCGTAGGGACGACCCCAAGGATCATTTCCCGAGAGGCTCATCGCCGCGAGCGTTGCGGGCAGATTCCCGCCCTGAATCTTCGTCACGTCCAGATGCGTCGCGATGCCCTTGATTTCGACAATCGCGCGCGCCACGCGCACTCGCTCGATGTAGACCAAATAGTTCGTCGTGCAGAGCGCCGCGAGCACGCCCATGATCGCCCCCGCGATCATCACTTCCACGAGCGTGAAGCCCGCAGCTCGCGAGCGCCGCTTGCGGCTC
>JANNRF010000019.1:0-7287 GCA_031401135.1 Deltaproteobacteria bacterium
CGACGCGAACTTCTCGAACACGGTGACGACCGCGTTCACGTCATTAGGGAGCTGCGCGATCAGAGTCGAGAGCGCGGTGGTCTGGCGCGTGAATCGGCTGTCGCGGGCGAGTTCTTCGTGCTGGATGAAGCGCTTCATGGAGTCCTCCGGTGCGGTTGGCGGCAGCATAAGCCGGCGCGTCGTGACCCGCGACGGGAGCAGAGAGTGCCGTTGCGTTCCCCCCGCCTCGGGAGACACTTCGAAGCGTGGCGCTCAAACTCGATGCGTTCTCGCGAACCCGGCCACTCCTTTACCACCTTACGGCGCGCGAGAACCTCGCTTCGATCGGCCTGGGGCGCTCGCTGCTGCCACCCATCGACCTCTTGCCTAAGCCAGAAGTCGAGTCGAGGCGCCTGTCCCACATCGCCGTCCGCAATGGCACGCACACCATCCTCGTCCGCGACCAGATCGAATAGTCAGCGAGTCCGCGGCGCGGCCACCAGCCACGCCGCCCCCACCGCGAGCAGCGTGCCCGCGGCGAGCGCGATCGTTTCGCGCGGGCCCAGCGTGCTCCCGAGCAGGCCGCCCAGCGCGGCGCCCGCGAGCGCGGCCCAGCGGGTGAGGAAGCCGAACGCGCCGTGGATGCGGCTCTGCAGTTCGGGGGCTGCGGCTTCCTGGCGCGCCGTGAGCGAGTGAATCTGGAAGACGGCAAGGCCCGCGTCGCCGAGTTGTTGGGCGAAGATGCAGGCGGCGCCTGCCCAGCTCGGCCCTGGAGCGAGCGCGAGCACGCCTGTCGCGAGTGCGCCGCCTACGAGCCCGAAGCCCATCGTGTTGCGTTGGCCGAAGCGAGCGCCGAGCCACGTCGCCGCGAGGCTGCTGCCGAGTGCGGCGACCGAGCCCGCGGCGAAGAGCATCCCTAACACGCCCGGCTCGAAGCCGAGTTCCGCGCGCACGAACAGGAAGTAGACGACGCCGAGCGCCTCGCTCGCGATCACGACTGCCAGCGAGACTGCGAGCAGGGCGGACAGGCGCGCATCGCCGCGAATCGCGCGCAAGCCTGCGAGGGACCGGGCAAACCCGCGCTCGCGAGCGAGGGCCACGCGCGGGTCGGCTTCGCGCTCGGGAATCCCTGCGAGCAGCGCGGCGGAGGCGAGGTAGCTGAACGCATCGACGACGAGCGCGAGCGGCGCAGAGAGCAGCTGCACCAGCCAGCCGCCGCCGCCGAACGCGAGCGCTTCGGCGGCGTTGTTGCCGGCGGCGATGCGCGCGTTCATCGCGGTGAGCTGCTCGCGCGAGACCAGCGACGGCACGAATGACTGCCGCGCAACGCCGAACGCGAACGAGAGCAGGCCCGAGAGCAACGCGAAGGCAAACAGCAACGGCATCGAGAGCGCGCCCAGCGCGTAGGCCGCGGGCACCGCGAGCAGCAGCGCCGCGTGCGCGAGATCGGCGCCGATCATCACGCCGCGTTTGCGGCGCGGCTCGATCCACGCCGCGAGCGAGAGCCCGGCGATTAGGGCTGGCAGCAGGGGCGCCATCCTGAGCGCCGCCATCTCGCTGGCGCCCGCGCCGAGCGCGTCGATCGCGACGAACGGCAGCGCAACGCCGGTGAGCATCGAGCCGAAGTTGGAGATGGTCGCTGCGGCGACGACGCGTTTGAGGTCGCGTTCCGCTCGACCGCCAGCTCCCGGCGTCAACAGTTAGGCGCGATTGCGTGCGAACGCGCGCGCGACAGGCGGCAGCTTCTCGCAGCGATCCGCGATCGCGTTCAGCCGCGGCGCTTGCGCGCGCCACCACTCCGCGCCGGGGCGCCAGAGGCGCAGCACAGGCAAGTACAGATCGAGCGCCGAGAAGCGCTTGCCGAGGAACCACGGCGTGCCCACGACCTGGGTGTCGAGGAAGCGCAACAACTGCTCGCGGTGCGCATCGGTGCTCGCGCGCAGTCTCGGGGCCGCTTCGTCGCCCACCCAGCGCGCGGGCGCATCGCCGTACGTGAACGTGGGGTAGAGCGCGGCGACGAGGAATGCGAGCCATCGCAGAAACGCGGCGCGCTGCGGGTGGCGCGCTGGCGGCGCGAGCTTCGCGCGCGGCGCTCGCTCTGAGAGATGGAGCAGGATCGCGGCGCTCTCGGTCATCACGGCGCCGCCGGGAAGGATCAGCGTGGGCACCTGGCCGAGCGGGTTGATCGCGGCGAGCCGCGCGCTGTGCGGGCCGACGTCGTCCCACGCGATGTCTTCGATCTCGAGCGGAACGCGGGCCAGCGCGAAGGCGGCTTCCACGATCAGGCCACCACCGCCCTTGGCCGTAATCAGTCGATGCGCGGCGCGCGGCTGCTTCGCTGCTACGCGCAGCTTCTTCGCTCCCGCACCCGGCTTCTTCTTCGCGCTCACTCCGCCAGCTCCCTGAGCACTTCCTCCGTGTGCTCTCCGAGCCGCGGCGCGCGGCGGGAAATGCGCCACGCTCCCTTCTGCATCGCGTACGGTGCGCCGGGGTAGCGGAAGCTGCGTCCGAACTCGGGGTGGTGCACTTCCACCTGGAAGCCGCGCGCTTTGAAGTGCGGGTCCTCGTACGCCTCCTCGGGCGAGAAGATCACGCCCACAGCGAGGCCCGCGCGCTGCGCGCCAGTGAAGAACTCGTAGGCAGTTACGCGAGAAGCGATCAGGTTCATCGCCTCGCGGCCCGCGCCGAAGATCGCGGTGATCTCGTCGTCCTGGCCGATCTTGCTGAGGTCGATCGACGCGCGTTCGGCGCCGAGTTGGAGGAACACGGCCTCGGGGAACTTCGCTTCGAGGCCGAGCGAGCGCAGCCACCCGAGCAGGCTCGCGAACTCAGCAGGCTTGCGCGGCGGTACGCCGGTGTTCACATAACGCCCGTCGGCGCATTTCATTTGCGAGCCGAGCGTTGGCGTCTGCGAAGCATGTCGGCCTGTCAGGCGCTGCATGGTCTGCTTCGCCACGAGCCAGCAGTACGAGCCCGCCTCGGTCGTCACGTTGGCCGCGGCGTGAGAGCTCACGTCGATGAACTGCCCCTCGCCCGACACGGCGCGATACAGAATCGCGGTGAGGATCGACATCACGCCGTAATGACAGCCCACCGCCCAGCCTTGGTTGCCGAGGCCACGCACGGGCGGCAGCGAGTGATCGTCGTAGCCGTTCATCCAGGCCGGCCCGCCAGCGGCGAGCACGGTTAGATCGGTAGCGAGTTCGTCCTTGCGCGGGCCGCTTCGCCCGAAGGGCGTGATCGCGCAATGAATCAGGCCAGGCTTCAGCCGCGCGAGATCCGCGTAGTCGAGCCCGCCCGCGGCGAGTGCGCCGGGCGCTTCGGATTCGAGCACGACGTCGGCACTCGCAGCGAGCTTGCGCAGCGCGGTGCGGCCCGGCTCGGTCGCTAGGTCGAGCACGATGCCGCGCTTGCTGGTGTGGTGGTGCCACCAATACAGGCTGCGATCCGCGCCGGGCTCGTCGCCGAGGAACGGGCCGTAATTGCGCGCTGCGTCGCCGCCTGGCGGCTCGACCAGAATCACGTCCGCGCCCATGTCCGCGAGCAGCTTGCCCGCCCAGGCGCACTTCTCGCTCGCGAGCTCGATCACGCGTATGCCGTGCAGCGCTCCAGGTTCGATTGAACTTCGCTCGGCTTCGCCTCGCTGCGCGTCCGCTTCGCGTCCTTGCGGATTCGTCGCGTTCGCGGCGCTCATACCACGCCCTCCGCGCGCAGCTTCGCGACGTCGTCGGCCGACATCCCGAGCACGCGGTTCAACACCAGCTCCGTGTGTTCGCCGAGGCACGGCCCGCCGCGCTCGATTTTCCAGTCCGTCTTCGAGAGATGCGCGGGCAAACCGTCCACGCGCACGCGGCCCATCTTCGAGTGCGTGACAGTCGGCCACAGCCCCCACGCCGCGGTGTTCTCGTCCTGATCGATGCGCTCCTGCGGCCTCGCCACCGCCGCCGCGGGCACGCCCGCCGCTTGCAACTCGCGCGCGAGCGCGAACTTCTCGTGCGCCCGCGTAAAACTCGCGAGCTGTGCATCGAGTGCGTCCTGGCCGGCGATGCGCCCAGCGAGCGACGCGAAGCGCACGTCGCGCACCCAATCACTGTTGGCGCTCTCGGACGCGCCGATCTTCGCAGCGAGCTTCTGCCACTCGCCGTCATTGCGGCACGCGATGCCGATCCACTCGTCCTCGCCGCGGCTCGGGTAGATGCCGTGCGGCGCCATCTCGGGTGACGCGCTGTGATTACTGTCGGGCGAGCCTTCGCGGCGCGAGGGCCGGCCGTTCACGGTGTAGTCGAGCAGCGCGGTGCCCGTGAGCGAGAGCCCCGCATCGGTGCACGACATGTCCACCCACTGCCCTTCGCCGGTGCGCTGGCGATGCACGAGCGCGAGCAGGATCGCCATCGCCATGTACATCCCCCCGGTGTGGTCCATGTACGAGTAGCCCCAGCCGGCGGGCTCTCGGCCGGGATGCCCTGATAAGTGCGTGACGCCCGAGATCGCCTGCACGATCGGGCCCCAGGTCTTCCAGTCCGAGTACGGCCCGACCTGCCCGAAGCCGCAGTTCGAGACGTAGATGATGTCTGGCTTCAGCTGCTTCAACTGCTCGTAGCCGAAGCCCCACCTTTCGAGCACGCCCTTCGCGAAGTTCTCGCTCACCACGTCGGAGCGTTTCACGATCTCGGCCAGGATCTCGCGCGCGCGCTCGGTGCGCAGGTTCAGCGTGATGCCGAGCTTCTCGACGTTGTGATTATTGAAACCCGCGCCGAAATCCGGGCCGCGCCGCTCGTCCACGAACGGCGGCATCGGGCGCAAGATGTCCCAGAGCCCGTGCGTGACCGGGTCTTCGATGCGGATCACTTCCGCGCCGAACGCGGCGAGCCACTTGGTGGCGCCGGCGCCAGCGAGCTGGCCGGTGAAATCGCAGATGCGCAGATGGCCGAGTGCGGTGGGCATGCGCGCAGCGTATCGCGACGCGTGTGGCCTTCGCGCGGCTCAGCTGAGGACGAAGTTCATCAGGAAATCGAACAGGAAGTGCGCGGACATGTTGGCCCACAGATTGCGCTTCCAGAGGAAGAGCGCGCTCAGGACTCCGCCTGCGAACGTGGCGTAGAGCACTACGACGATGCCTTGCGGGTAGTGCAGCGCGCCGAAGATCAGCAGCGGAAGCAGCCAGCCGAGCGTGCGGCTGCCGGTGAGTTCCGCGACGCGGTCGATCGCGACGGCGCGATACGTCACTTCCTCGATGGCCCCCGCGCGCACCACCAGCGCGAGCAGCAGCCACTTCGGCGGCATCGCTGAATCGCCCTGCCCGAACGGGAGCCCAAGCGCGTTCGCGCTGAAGTAGAGCGCCGCGAGCCCGGCGAAGAGAGCGGCGAGCGCGCCGAGCGTGAGCAGCGCGGTCTCGCCCGCGCGGGGCCGCGCGAGCCCGAGCGACGCCCAGTCGCGGCCTTCCTTTGCGCGCACGACCCAAAGCATCACGGCGCTGAGCGCGAACATCGCGAGCTGGACGAATAATGAGGCGAGATCGCCGCCGGGCCGGCCGAGCCAGCGAAAGCCGAACGCGAGTCCGGGGACAGCGACCATCGCGAGTGTGAGCGAAAGCGCGCTCCAGGGAGTCATCAGGGGTACCTTGCTGAGCGCGCGCTTGGATTTTTGCGGCTACGGCGCGACGCAACGCCGAGTTCAGTGCGATGCCAACGATTGTGCGATTGTCACCCGGCCCGCACGAGGAGTGAGCATGATCGTCGGCCGCATCGCAGAAATCTGGCGTCACCCCGTGAAATCGATGGAGGGCGAGCGCATTGAAAGTGCGGCGCTCGGCCTGAACGGCATTCCCGGCGACCGCGCCTGGGCGGTGCGCAACGAGGAGCGCGGCGCGATCCAGGGCGCGAAGAAGATTCCGCTGCTGATGTCGTGCAAGGCGCGTTACACCAGCGAGCCGCCCGCGAATGGGCCCGCGCCGGCGCCCGAGATCACGCTGCCCAGCGGCGCCGTGGTGCGTGCGGGCGATGCGGGCGCGGCGGAGCGTGTGAGCGCCGCGGTCGAGCGCAGAGTGACGCTCTGGCCGCTCTTGCCTGCGAGCGCGCTCGAGCACTACAAGCGCGGCGCGCCAGATCATCCCGACATGCTCAGCGAGCTGCGCGCGATGTTTGGCCGCACCGCCGACGAGCCGCTGCCCGACTTCACTCAATTTCCGCCCGAGCTGCAGCAGTACGAATCGCCGCCGGGCACCTACTTCGACGCCTACCCGCTGCTGGTTGTTACGGACGCGACGCTGCGCAAGCTGCGTGCGCTGGCGCCCAGCTCGGTGATCGACGTGCGGCGCTTCCGCCCGAACTTCGTGATCGCGACCGAGAGCGATGGCTTCCCCGAACTCGCGTGGGCGGGCAAGCAGCTGCGCATCGGCGGCGCCGCGCTCGACGTGCTCGTGCCCTGCGCGCGCTGCGTGATGATCACGCACGGCTTCGGCAGCGTGCCGCAAGACACGGGGCTGATGCGCACTGTGGTGAAGGAAGCTGGGCAGAACGTCGGCGCTTACGCGAAGGTGGCGAGCAGCGGTGAAGTGCGCGTCGGGGATGCGGTCGAGCTCAGCTGAAGGTCCCCGGCCGCAGCTTCCCGCTCTCATCGCCCGGACCCGCAAAGTCTCCGAGGCCTGCGTTATTCTCGCCCGGGAATAACGCGGCCTCGAGCCGCCAAAGCGAGGAACCCATGAAGAAGTATTTGCAGCACTACATCGATGGCCGCTGGGTCGATTCGGCGGAACCGAGACTCATGGACGTGATGAATCCCGCGACTGACGAAGCCATCGCGCAGATCGCGCTCGGTGGCGCCAAGGACGTAGACCTGGCCGTGAACGCAGCGCGCAAGGCGTTCGAGACCTTTTCGCGCACGACCCGCGAGGAGCGCGTCGACCTGCTCCAGCGCATCATCGCGTCGTACCAGAAGCGTTACGACGAACTCGCGACGACGATCTCTCAGGAGATGGGCGCGCCGATCTGGCTCTCGAAGGCTGCGCAGGCCGCGACGGGGCTCGGCCACTTCAACACCGCGCTCTCCATCCTCAAGGACTTCCAGTTCGAGGAGCAGCGTGGCACTTCGCTGATCGCGAAGGAACCGGTCGGCGTGGTGGCGATGATTACGCCCTGGAACTGGCCGATCAATCAGATCGCCTGCAAGGTGGCGCCTGCGCTCGCGACGGGCTGCACGATCGTGCTGAAGCCAACCGAGATCGCGCCGCTCAACGCGTTGATCTTTGCCGAGATCCTGCACGACGCAGGCGTTCCGCCGGGCGTCTTCAATCTCGTGAACGGCGACGGC
>JANNRF010000020.1:0-7443 GCA_031401135.1 Deltaproteobacteria bacterium
GGGTTCGCGTTACGCGATCGGCGGCAAGAAGATTCCTGCGCTGTTGCCGTGGGCCGAGGGCATCGTCGAGTTGAAGCTCGATCCGCGCGACAAAAACCCGCCGCGCTACCCGACGCCCGTTCCGCCGCGCGTTGAGAACGAGGCGTTCGAACACGCGCTCGCGGAGAAGCTCGACCCCGCGCGCATCTCGACCGACGCGAAGCTGCGGCTGCGCCACGGCCACGGCCACACGCAGGAAGACATGTGGGGCGCCAAGTGGGGCGGCCTAGCGCGCGTGCCCGACCTGGTGGTGTGGCCCACGACGGAAGCGGAAGTGCGCATCGTGGTGGAACTCGCGCGCGCGCACCGCGCCTGCGTGGTGCCGTACGGCGGCGGCACCAATGTTACGGACGCGCTGCGCTGCCTCGAAGCCGAGAAGCGCACGATCGTTTCTCTCGACCTGCGGCGGCTGAACCGCGTGTTATGGATCGACCCTGCGAACCGCACGGCGTGCATCCAGGCCGGCGCGACCGGCAGTGAGATCGAGGAACAGCTCGGCCGCCACGGCTTCACCACCGGCCACGAACCCGATTCGGCGGAGCTCTCAACGCTCGGCGGCTGGGTGGCGACCAACGCCAGCGGCATGAAGAAGAACCGTTACGGCAACATCGAGGACCTCGTGCTCTCGATCTCCGCCGTAACAGCTGAGGGCGGCGAGCTGGCGCGCGCACCCTCTGCGCGCGAAGCCGTCGGCGGCGACCCGGCGCGCTGGCTGATCGGCAGCGAGGGCCGGCTCGGCATCGTGACGAGCGCGATCCTGAAAGTGTTTCCGAAGCCGGTGGTCCGGCGCTTTGGCTCCGTGCTCTTCAAGCGCTTCGAGGACGGCTTCGAGTTCATGCATGACGTCGAGCGCTCGGGGCGCAAGCCCGCGAGCGTGCGCCTGATGGACAACCTGCAATTCCAACTCGGGCAAGCGCTGAAGCCGCCCAAGACCGCACTCGCGACCCTAATCAGCAAGGCCGAGAAATGGTTCGTGCTGAACGTGAAGGGTTTTGACGCGAACCAGATGGTCGCCTGCACGCTGCTGTTCGAGGGCAACGAAGAGGAAGTCTCCGCGCAGGAGCGCGCGGTGTACGCGCTCGCCGCGAAGAACCGCGGCATGAAGGGCGGCAGCGAGAACGGCGAGAGGGGCTACCAACTGACGTTCGCGATCGCCTACATCCGCGACTTCATGATGGAACATTGGCTGGTCGCGGAATCCTTCGAGACGACGGTGCCGTGGAGCGAAGCGCGCGCACTGTGCGAGAACGTGAAGCGGCGCGTCGCCGAGGAGCACGCGGCGCGCGGCCTGCCCGGCAAGCCGTTCATCTGCGTGCGCGTGACGCAACTCTACGAAGCGGGCGTGTGCTTGTACTTCTACTTCGCCTTCCATTACAAAGGCGTCGAGCACCCGAGCGAAGTCTTTGCCGAGATCGAGCGTGCCGCGCGCGACGAAATCCTGAAGGGCGGCGGCTCGCTCTCGCACCATCACGGCATCGGCAAGCTGCGCAGCGCATTCTTGCCGCGCGTGTTCACGCCCGCGGCGCTGGCCTGGCGCGACCGCATGAAACAAGCGCTCGACCCTGACAACGTGCTCGGCTGCGGAAACGGATGAGGAAGCTCGGCTTCGCCTCGCTCTGGGGTGCGCAGCGATCTGGGTTTTTCGGGTCGCTGGTGTCCTGCTTTTCCCCTTTTGCTTCGCTCGCCTCCGAAGACTCCGGCTCGCTGCGCGCCGCGTTATGCATTGAGCTTCGTACTAGCTTGGGCGCTCGCGGCTTGCGGTTTCCATCGAGCCCGCGTTTCGTCGGCATGTGCATTCTGCCTGTGCGGGATAGCGCCCTGTGACGGACGAAGCGGCATCGCACGTCGTACTGCTCACGGGCGCCACCGGCTTCGTCGGCAAGGTGGTGCTCGAGGAGCTGATGCGGCGCCGCGAGGAATTAGGCATCGCGCGCGTGCTCGCGCTCGTGCGCGCGAGCGATCCCGAGCACGCCGATGCGCGGCTGCGCGCGGATGTCGTCGCGAGTGCGTGCTTCGCGGAGCACGCACTCGGCTGGGAGAAGCGCGTCGAAGCGATTGCGGGCGATCTCACGAAGCCGGGCCTCGGGCTCGCGCCCGGAGTGCGCGAACGCATCGCGGCGGAAGTCACGCACGTGATCCACTGCGCCGCGTCGGTGGAGTTCAACTTGCCGCTCGTGGAGGCGACCGCCGTGAACACGGGCGGCGCCCTCGCCGCTCTCGATGTCGCGCGCGAGTGCCGGCGGCTCGCGTCGTTCGTAGATGTCTCGACTGCTTATGTCGCTGCCCACCCTCAGGCGATCGGCGGCGATGTTCTGCGCGTCGATGAGCAGCTGGCGCCGCTACCGCGCGACGCGGCCTCGACCTACGCGGACATCCTCGCTCGCCGCACCCACGAGGAGCGGCTGCTCGCGGAGACCGGGCATCCGAACACGTACACGCTGACGAAGTGCATCGCGGAGCACCTGGTTGCGCGCCGCGGCGAGGGGCTGCCGCTCACGTTGTTACGGCCGAGCATCGTTTCGGCGAGCGAGCGCGCGCCGTTCACGGGCTGGATCGACAGCGCCGCCGCGTTCGCGGGCTTCGTCGCGCTGCTCGGCAGCGGGCGCCTGCGCGTCGTCGCGGGCGATCTGCGCGCGCGCCTCGACGTGGTGCCCTGCGACGCCGTCGCGCACCGCATCGTCGAAGCCGCGTTCGCGCCGCCGCCGCGCGGCGAGCTGCGAATTCGGCATGCCGTGGCGGGCTTATCAGGCGCGCTGCCCATTCAGCTGTGCCGCGAGCGCATCACCCGCTACTTCCAGCAGAACCCCGTGCGCGGTCCGGGCGTCGGCATTCGTTACGTCGGCGATCTCGGCCTCGGCTTCCGCGTCGCGCACGCCGTGCATCACGAGCTGCCCGCGCTCGGCGGCTCGCTCGCGGCCACACTCGCTCGCGAGCCTAACAAGGTGAAGGCGGCGAGGAAGCTGCTCGAACTCCAGCGCTCCACCAACCGCGACTTCTCCTACTTCACCCACGCAACGTTCGACTTCCAGAGCAGCGTGCCGCTGAACCCGCCGCTCGATCCTGGGGCGTACCTCGATCTGGTGTGCGATGGCGTGAGCAGGAACTTGTTGCGGAGAGAGCGCAGGCGCGAGCGGGCGAAAGGCGCGGCTTGACGGTGCGAACCCGGCCCGTCGCAGCATGCGCCCCCGCGGACCCGTACTAACCTGCTCTCTTGCCATATTCCCATACGGCCGATACGCCTAGCCGGATGAAGACCACACTCAACATCGACGACCAAGTCTTCTCGCAGCTCAAGCGCGAGGCCGCCCGGCAGGGCCGAACGATGTCCGATCTGGTCGAGACCGCCCTGCGGCTGCTGCTGCGTTCCCCGCGCCGACGCACGGCGTTGCCTCCGCTGCCCACTTTCGAGAGCGGAGGCGCGCTCGTCGATATCGCGGATCGGGATGCGCTGTATCAGGCGATGGAAGGTCGTTAGTGGTCGTCGTCGACACGAATGTCCTGATCTACGCCGCCGACGCGAGTTCGCCGTTCCATTCGGCCTGCCATCGTTGGCTCGAAACGCGACGAACCGGCGTGGGCGCGTGGTTCATGACTTGGTCGATCGTTTATGAGTTCCTTCGCGTCAGCACCCACCCGCGCGTGATGCGGCGTCCGTGGAGCGCGGCGGAGGCGTGGCAATTCGTATCCGCACTGACCGCGTCGCCCGGACTCTCGATTCTCGTGGCAACCGATCGGCACGGCGAGGTTGCAGCCCAGGTCATCGAGGAGATTCCCCACCTCGCCGGAAACCTATTCCACGACGTGCACACCGCAGTTCTCATGCGCGAGCATGGCGTTCGCCAGATTTGCACGCGAGATGCTGACTTTCACCGCTTCCCGTTTCTCGAAGTGGTCGATCCATTAATCGCGAGTTGAGAGCACGGATCCCGCTCAACCGAAGAGCCTCCGCGCATTCTCTCCGAGCACGAGCCTTCGCCTCTTTTCACTGAGTCCCGCGACCGCGGCGCGAATCTCCTGCGGCGCAGCGAGATGCGAATCGATGTGCGGGTAGTCGCTTCCCCATAACACATGCTCTTCGCCAAGCTGATCGCAGGCGGCGTCGATGCCGCGCTCGGTCGTGTCGCAGGCGACCCAGACGTTCTCGCGGAAATAATCACTCGGCCTGCGCTTCATGAAGGGCGAGCCGAAGCGCGCGTACTTCTCGTCGAGGCGGTCCATGATGTAGCCGGCCCAGCCGCCGCCAGCTTCGACGACGAACGCCTTGAGGCGCGGGAAGCGGTCGAAGAGGCCGTCGCACACGAGCGCGGAGATCGCCGGGATCAGCTGATAGGTGCCGCCGAGGCCGAACGCGAACACGGCGTTGAACTCCCCCTTCTCGCGCTCGTACCACTGCGAGACCCCGCCGAGCGAGCGGTTGAAGCGCACGATCACGTGCAGGCAGAGCGGCAGGCCGGCTTCTTGGAGCAGCGCCCAGAGCGGGTCGAAGTCCGGGTGCGACGGGCGGCGCCCTAACACCGGCTCCGGCGCCACGAACATGCCTTTGAAACCACGCTTCAAGCAGCGTTCGAGTTCCTCGCGCGCGAGCTTCGCGTCGTAGAGCGGGATGTGCGCGATCGGCCAGAGGCGCTCGCGCGCTGGCGCCACGAAGTCGTCCTGCCAGCGGTTGTAGGCGCGCGCCCAGGCCATCGCGAGTTCAGGGTCGCGCTCTTTGTCCCAGAGGATCCCGATCGTCGGGAAGATCACGCCGGCGTCGACGCCCCACGCATCGAGCAGCGCGAGCCGCGCGGATGTCTGATTGCTCGCGGCAGGCGCGGTGTCGAGGTAGCGCAGCGTTGGATTCGCGAAGACCGAGGCCGCATCGTGCTCGACGCCACCGAGGCCAGCGAGTCCCGCTTGCATTAACACCTCGCCGTCCGCAATCAGCTGCTCGGTGCCGCCCGGCCCCGGCACGACGCGAATCGCGCGCTCGCGGAAGCGAAGTTCGAGGTAGCGCTCCCAGAGATCCGGCGGCTCGAGCACGTGCGAGTCGGCGTCGACGATGAACTCGCAAGCGCCCGAAGTCGCCGTGCTCATCGCGACTACGCGAGGAACTTCGCGAGCGCCGCGGCCAGCTCAGCGGGCTTTTCCAGCGTAATCATGTGCCCTGCGCCCTCGATCCGCGCGATCTCCGCCTGCGAAATCAGTCGCTGCCACGCTTCCGCATACACCGGCGGAATCAGGCGATCCTGGTTGCCCCAACAAATGAGCGTCTTCGCACTGACGCGGTAGGCACGCTTGCTGAAGCGGCGATTCGGGATCGGGAAGAGCAGCTTGCCCGCGGTGCCGAGCCGGCGCGAGTTCGCCACCATGAAGTTCTTCAGCGCCTCGTTGTTCTTCATGTCGAGGCCTGAGGTGAGCAGCGCCTCGCCGGCCTTCGCGTCGGCGAACAAGTAGCCGGGCAGCTCGAACGGCGTCATCGCGAACATGTCGGGAATTGGGTGCGCGTCGAGCCACACACCGGCAGGCGCGATCAGCGCGAGCTTCTCGACGCTCGCGTTGTTCACGGCGGCCATCTCGGCCGCGATCATGCCGCCCAGCGAGTGGCCGACCAGCAGCGGGCGCACGAGCCCTAATGCCTCGACCACGTCCCAGCCGTGCAGCGTGAAATCGAGCATGTCTTCCAGTGCCTCTTCGCCCGCCTCGGCGCCGAAGCCGGGCCAGGTGGGCGCGAACACGTGGAAGCGCTCGGCCAGCGCGTCGAGCAGCGGTTCGCTTGCGAAGAGCCCCCCCGCGCCGTGCAGAAACAGCAGCGGCTCGCCGCGCCCCGCTTCGCGCACGCGGCACTTGATGCCTCGACGAGTCTCGATGCTTCTCTCGGCCATGCTCAAACCTTTCGCGCCGCGTGCGCGCGCACGTCTCGCTCGCCACCCGGGAACGTCTCCTCCGGCCTGACACGCGCGTCGTACGGCTTGCACCACCAGCGGTCGTCGCCCTTCCAATCGGGCCAAAGATCGCGCAGGTGCGGCATCACTTTCTCCGCAAACAGCTTGGTGGATTTGCGCGTCTTCCAGTCCGGCATGTTGCCGGACTGGAGCAGGCAGAAGATGTGCCCGACGTGCAGGCGCTTGATCATGTCCTCGCAGCGCTCGCGCACGGTCGCGGGGCTGCCAGCGATCACGAAGCCGCGCTCGACCAGGTTCTTCCAGGTGAGCGTCGCGTACTCGCGCTGCGCCTCCGCCCGTAATTGGTCGAGCTTGCCGCCCTGGATCGTCTTGATCGTGCGGTAGCCCGGCGGATCGGAGAAGCCGGGATAGACGTGCAAGCAGCGATTGAAGAAGTAGAGGATGTGCTCGGCGTAGAGCTCCTCGGCTTCCTGATCGGTGTCGGCCACCGCGATCACCTGCGCGAAAGCGCTGCGGTACGGCGACTCGTCCTTGTTGAGCTTCGCGACGTGCTCGTAGAAACCTTCGAGCATTGCCTGGCCGGCGAGGTAGCCGCCGAACGAGAGGTACGAGTAGTTGTAATCCATGCGCGCGCACCATTCCCAGGTCTCGACCGAGCCACCGCCAGGAATATAAATTGGCGGATGCGGCTGCTGGATCGGGCGCGGCCATAGGTTCACGTGACGCAATTGCGTGTACTTGCCATCGAACGCGAAGGGCTCGCGCTCGCGCCAGGCGCGCATGATCAGATCGTGCGCCTCGTAATACTTGTCGCGCGTGAGCGCCGGGATCTGGCCGTAACAAAAGTTCGTGTCCATCGGCGTGCCGACGGGGAAGCCCGCGAGCAGGCGCCCGCCGGAGATCACGTCGAGCATCGCGAACTCTTCCGCCACGCGAATTGGCGGGTTGTAGAGCGCGATCGAGTTGCCGATCACCGCGATCGCCGCGCGCGAAGTCCGGCGCGCGAGGCCCGCGGCAATGATGTTTGGCGAAGGCATCAGCCCGTAGCCGTTCTGGTGATGCTCGTTCACGCCGATGCCGTCGAAGCCGAGCGATTCCGCGTACTCGAGCTGGTCCATGTATTCGTGGTAGACGCGGTTGCCTTCGAGCGGGTCGTACATCGCGTTCGGCAGATCGACCCACACCGAACGGTGTTTCTCGCGGAAGCCGTCAGGCAGGTGGGGCCAAGGCATCAGGTTGAAGAACGTGAACTTCATGTGAGCCTCCGGTCGTGAAGGGGACGCTATTCCAGCCGCGCGCGCGTCGCCGCAGGGGGTCGAAGCGTGCGGTGGCGAGCGCCGCTTTTCGCAGCATTCCACTCCGCGTTCGGATTAGTCTTTGCTCAATGCGCATGCACTGCCTGTCGGTTGCGCTCATCGTCCTCGCCGCAACCGCGTTCGCGGACGTGGCGCCCGAGGAGGTCGGACACAGCGCGCGCACGCCTGATGATTGGGGCCCGCACAGCGTGTGGGTCGGCGACATG
>JANNRF010000021.1:0-12765 GCA_031401135.1 Deltaproteobacteria bacterium
CTAGCGGGGCGTGCGTTGCGCTTGAGTTCTTCGAACGCGGCGAGGTGTGCTCGGCGCGAACTCGTTGCCCGCACGAAGAATCTTGCCGCGCACCTCGGCGCTTCGTTTCGCCTACGCGCGTGCGCGCCTCGCTGCAAAGCGCCGCCACGGCGGCTCGATGCCGCCGGGGCGGCACACTCCCGAATAAGTATGAACTCGTCGGTCTGTACGAGTGCAGAAACCCGAGGAGCGCAGGGGCGGGAGCGGGGGGTGGCCGCGGAGGGCCGCTACGAGCAACGAGATCGCACGGCGGAGCGCAGCGAACGCACAACGGATCTCCGCCACCACCTCAGTGCCATGCAGAATTCGCCCCGCTGCCCGTCGTACCCGCTGCTCGCACACCTCCACGAGAAGGCCCGCAGCCGGCCAGCACCCCTCCCGCCCCTGAGCGGCGCCCCGAACGAGCGTGCAAACTCCACTCCTCCAACAAGGAGAACCCAAGTGATCGAACTCCACTCGTGGCCAACACCAAACGGCTGGAAAATCTCCATCGCCCTCGAAGAAATGTCCCTCCCCTACCAACCCCACTGGATCAACATCGGCCGTGGCGACCAGTTCAAACCCGACTTCCTCGCCATCAGCCCCAACAACCGCATCCCCGCGATCGTCGACAAAACCATCTCCCCGCCGATCGCCGTGTTCGAAACGGGTGCGATCCTCGTCTACCTCGCCGAGAAAACCGGGCGCTTTCTCCCGACGGAAGCGCGCCCCCGTGCGGAAGTGATGCAGTGGCTGTTCTGGCAGGTGGGCGGCCTCGGGCCGATGCTCGGCCAGAACGGGCACTTCAAGCTCTACGCGCCCGAGAAGATCCCCTACGCGATCGCGCGCTACGAGGACGAGGCGAAGCGGCTCTACGGCGTGATGGACCGCCGGCTCGCGGATCGCGAGTGCTTGGCGGGTGATTATTCGATCGCCGACATGGCGAGCTGGCCGTGGGTCGTGACGAACAAGGCGCAGGGCATCGACCTCGCGGAGTTTCCGCACGTGCGGCGCTGGTACGACGCGCTGAAGCAGCGGCCCGCACTGCAGCGCGGCTTCGCACTCGGCAAGGAATTACGGCAGATCGTCGCGAAAGGCCCCGACGACGAGAGCCGCAAGCACTTATTCGGGAAGCGCTGACTCCGGCGCTGGCTTGCGACGGTGCACGTAGACCGTCTCTTGGCCCGGCGGGAGCCAGCGCGAATACGTCTTCTTCGCGTAGACGTCGTAGCGCTCGCGCGTCGGTGCATAAGTCGCAACGAACTCCTCATCCCACACGAAGTTGTCCGCGGTGGGTACGGTTCGGTTGGGGTCGTCGAACCAGCCGTTGTATTCCACCCCGCCCACGACGCGGCGTTCGTTGAAGCCTTCAGCGCGTAGCTGGGCCAGCAGCTCCCACTTTGCTTCGCTGCGCACGTGATAGTCGCGCGTCCCGACGCAGCCGAACGCGACCAGGAACGCCGCAGCGCCGAGGCTCGCGTAGCGCCGCCACGCTGGAGGAGCCTCCGCGCCTACCGTTGTCGCGAGCAGTACGACTCCGAGCGGCGCCACGAGTGTCAACAGGTAGCGGTCGAAGAACGGCGCGCGCGGCAGATGCGGCAACAGGAACGCGACAGAGAACGCGAGCAGCAGTAACAAGTCCGGGCGCGCGAGCAATTCCCGCCACTTGGGCAGCGCACGTACCAGGAACAATGCGATCGCCTCCGCTCCCGCTGCGGCTCCGAGCCCCGTGATCAGCCACCACAGCCACACCGGCGCGTGCGGCAAGAACTCGTGGCCGCGAATCGTGAGCGGGCCGACGCCGAGATCCCAGATGATGTTGTAGGTGGGCGGTAGGTCTAGATCGAGCCGGAGGATCAGCGCGGTCGCGGCAGCCACGCCGAATGCCGAGGCCGCGAGACGCAGCCGGAGCGGCGCTACGACGCGCAGGAGCACAGGAAACAGGAACCAACCGAGGCAGACGAGGCTCGCGACGCTGTGCTTCAGGAAGTGGAACAGCACTCCGCTCTGCGCGTGTGCGATGAACTTTCCCGCGTCACGCACGGAATAGAGCCGCGCCGAGCTGCCACCCGTTGCGAACAGCCATTCTTCGGCGCGCAGGTACGCGAACACCACGGCGCCGGCGCAAGACGCCGCTGCGAGCCAGGCGCGCTTGTCGAGCGGGCGCGAGACGAGCAGCGCAGCCGCGAACCCAGCGGGCAACGCGAGCGCGGTCTGACGCGAGAATGCCGCGGCGATCGCAAGTGTTACGCCCGCCGCGAACGCGCCCCAGCCACCACTGCGTGCGTGATCGGAGAGGAATACGAGGCTCCAGATGCACAGCGCGAGGAACGGCGTCTCGGTCATGAACGTGAACGCGAGGTGCACGTGGACAGGGTTGAATGCGTACGCCGCGGCGAGCAGTGCGGCGGCGCCTGTCGCCACGCCCGAGCGGCGCGCCAACGTGAACACGCCCGCAAGTCCGAGTGCGCCTGCGACGAAGCTCGCCGCCCGGAGCGACACGAACGAGAACCCGAACAACTTCGCAAACAGCGCGCCCCAGGCGGTGTGCGTGATCGCGGGCACCCAGGTCCACGAGGGGCGGCGGAACTCGCCCGTCTCGAGCAGCGTGCGGACGGTCTGCGCGTAAGCCCAATCGTCGTTGAGTGGAATCTCGGCGCCCGTGCCCAGTAGCAGCGGCAACGCGAACCAGCATGCGAGCAGCAGCGCGAGCGCGCGCCAATCGCGCGCGTCGAAGCGGACGGGGGAGCGGTTCTCAATAATCACTGTGGCTCGGGGCTCGCTGACTCGGCGGAGAACTGGCCGCTTTCCAGGTTGTTGCGCGTTTCGTCGTCGGGGCTGTCGATGCTGCCAGCGGCAGGGCGACCTACGCCAGCGCTCGTTGTGTTCGGCAAGCCGCAGCTCGAGCCGTTGCACCATTTTGCGCGCCCAGCCCGGACCTGTGCCGCCGAAAGCACCGCGCCCCCACCGCCGCGAGGCGATGGGCGCGGCTCGATCAAGGCGGCGGCGCGGCTACTCGCCGCCCCATTTGAACCCGAGCCGCAGTCCGTACGTGCGCGGCTGGAGCAAGCCGAAGGCCTGCGCGGACCCGGTGAGCGCCACCACGATGCCGCGCGGGTACACGTAGTTGTTCTCGAGATTCTCGCCGAAGGCCTCGATGAAGTAGCGGCCCTCCGACTCTTCCCAGCGCACACGCAAGTCGGTCTTCGTGTAGGCCTTCACACGATCGACGACCGGGTTGTTGTTCGGGCGACGCCAACCGTCATCCGTCCACGTGAACTCGAGCGTCGGAGTCACCTTGCCGGCAGCGCCGAAGTCGAAGTGGTAGGTGCCGAGCAGCGAGATCTTCCACTCGGGAGAATCTTCGAGGCGATTGCCCGAGAGGTCGACGCCGCCGTTCGCGTCGCCCACGCACTTCGGGTCGACGGGCGGCGGGTTGAAACTGTCGAGCGGCTCGTCGAGGCAGAAGCGATCGAACTCCGCCTTCAGCCAGCCAAGCGCCATGCGCAGATCGAGGTTCTCGATCGGGCGCGAATCCATCGTCAGTTCGGCGCCCCAGACCGTCGCAGCTTGCGCGTTGGCGTTCACGATCTGAATCACCTTGATCGTCGGCACCTGAAGATTCGTGTAGTCGTAGTGGAACGCGGCGAAGTTCGCGGTGAGTCGGCCATCGAACCACGACGTCTTCGCGCCAATCTCGGTGGCGATGTTCACCTCCGGATCGACATTGTTGGTGAACGTGTCATCGGTCGGATCGTTCGGCGTCGTTCCACCCGCCGGATTCGGCAGCAGCTGGATGAAGCCCGACTTGTAGCCGCGCGCCCACTTCGCGTAGACCATGTGGTCTTCGTTGATGAACCACTTGATAACAGCGTCGAGCGTCGTCTCGCGCCACGTCTCGTTGCCGTTCAGCGGCAACGGATTCGGTGACAACGCGGTGGGGTTCGCGGCCTCGAAGCGATGGAAGTCGTCGTGGTTCCAGCGCACGCCGAGGTTGATCTCGATGGGGTCGATCGGCTTGAGCGTCACGTTCGCGAAGGGCGCATAGCCGGTGTCGATCTGGTTGAGCGACGCGCCCGAGATCGTGAGCGGTGTGAGGGTGTTGCGGACCTGATCGACCTCGTTCTTGACGTAGAAGAAGCCGGCCGTCCAGTTGAGCCAGCTCTCGTTGTTCGACTGGAAGCGCAGCTCGACCGTCCGCTTCGTCTCGGGGATCTGTGCGCTCTCCGTGTCGAGCGCGCCGTAGGTCGTGGCGTCGGATTCCGACAGGCCTTCGTTCTCGATGCTGCCGTAGCCGCCGAGCAGGAACAGATCGACGTCGCCCAGCAGCGGGATTCCGTTCATGTTGTATTCGATCGCCGCATCGATGGCCCAGGTCTCGAGCCGGCCCGGGCCGAGAGCGTCGAGGTTCGAGAAGCTGCGCTTGCGGCCGGCGGAGAACTGCTCGGCGGGAACCGGTGTGAAGAACTGCGCGTCGCGCACGAGCGGGCCGACGACGCCGGAGAAGCCATTCAGCAGGAACACCTGGGTGGCTTGCGCGAGCGTCATGCCCGGGTTCTGCAGGCGGATGATCCCGATGAGCGGACGAAACGGAGAGGTCGGCGCCGATACCGCCGCCTGGAACTGCGTGAGGCCGTTCGCCCAGTCGAAGGGAAGACAGAAGCCGCCGGGCTGGTTGCACGGAACGGCTGAAAGCGCGAGCACGCCGAACGGTCGCTGGCCTTGGGGCAGGAGCGAGACGCCGCCCGCGTAGCGGTCCTCGGCCTTGAAGTACCAACCTCGCAAATCGATGCTCAGGTTGTCCGTCGGTGCTGAGCGGAGCGAGAGACGCGTGTACCAGTCGTTCTTCGCGCCAAAGCCTTCGCGACCCGTACCCGCGAGGTTTCGCACGGTGCCGTCGCCGACCTCGCGCGTGAGCACGAAACGCGCGTTGAGCAGGTCGTTGTCGACGCCAGAGAGCGGAATGTTGACCGCGCTGCGGAACTGGTAGTTGTCGAACTCGGGCGCCCAGGTGACGTCGCCGCTCGCGCCCCAGTTGCTGTCCGGCTTGCGCCACTGCAAGTCGATCGCGCCGCCGTTCGCATTGCGGCCGTAGACGGTGCCGGAGGGCCCGAGAGCGACCGCGACGTTCTGCAGGTCGTAGAACTGGCCGACGTACGCAAGCGAGTTGAACTGGTAGACGCCGTTGATGTGATAGGCGACCGGCGACTGCGAATCGAAGGCGGCGCGGGCGACGCCGCGAATCGAGATATCCGTGTCCTCGCTTTTCACCTGCACGTTGGGCATGAGGCTGATCAGGTCGCCGACGTTCTCGATGTTGGCGTTTTGAATCGTCTCCTCGCCGAATGCCGCGATCGTGCCGCCGATGTCTTGCACCGACTCCTTGCGCTTCGTGATCGTCACGAAGATCTCTTCGACCCCGCTGGTATCCGCTTCCGGCGCGGGCGTCGCGGCTGCGGGCGGTGCTTCCTCGGCAGTCGCCGCGGCGTCGGGCGCTGATTCCTGCGCGAACGCCTGCGGCGCGAGCAGTAGGGACGTGGACAGACCCAGTGCAATCGTCCAGCGAGCGAACGTCATGACAATCCTCCGCGCGCGACGGGTCGGCGCATCCGGACCGTCGGCGTGAAGGCGCACTTTCTCGCGGGGCGGAGTGCCGCGTCAAGCGCAAAATGGAACGCGTTCTAGGCGAGGCACGCGGTAGCGTGGGCCGCATGGCGACGACCGCGCGCGAGGCGCCCGTAATTCTCGAAGCTGCGATCAATGGCGGCACCACGCCGGAGAAAAACCCGAACGTGCCGTGCGGCCACGCCGAAATCGCACGCGATGCGCTGCGCTGCTTCGAGCTCGGCGCGGCGATCGTGCACGCGCACAACGCGAGCTACGCGCTGGCGGGGCAAGCGGCGGCGAACGACTACCTCGTCGCCTGGCGCGGGGTGCTACGCGCGAAGCCCAACGCGCTCTGGTACCCGACGCTCGCGGCGGGCGGCGGCGGCGGCATGGCCGCGATGCTCGCGCACCTCGAACTGATCCAGCGCGAACTGCCGCTGCGCATCGCGGGCTGGGACCCAGGTTCGACGAACCTCGGTGGCCCGGGGCCGGACGGGCTGCCGAGCGGCGTCGTCTACGGCGTCTCTTACGACGACGTGAAGTACGGCTTCGCGTTCTGCGAGCGCCTCCGGATGGGCGCGAGCCTCGGCATCTACGAGCCCGGTTCGCTGCGCACCACGCTCGCCTACGCGCGCGCCGGCAAGCTGCCGCGCGGCACGCTCGTGAAACTCTACTTCGGCGGTGATTACGGAATCTTCGCGACGCAGCCCGGCGTTTCGTTCGGCCTGCCGCCCACGCTGCGCGCGCTCGACGCGTATCTCGAGATGCTCGAAGGCTCGGGGCTGCCGTGGTCCGTCTCGGTGTGGGGCGGCGACCTAATGGCCACGCCCATCGCGCGCGCCGCGCTCGAACGCGGCGGCCACCTGCACGTCGGCATCGAGGAGTTCTACTCCCCCGAGCGCTCGCCCTCGAACGAAGAGCTCGTGCGCGAGGCCGCGGAGTTGTGCGCGAAAGTCGGCCGCCCGCTCGCCACCAGCGCCGAAGCCGCCACCCTGCTCGCCCTTCCGTAAGCATCCGCCGCGGGGGCTACCAGTTTTCGCCGAAGGGGCGGAGGTCGACTTCGAAGCTCCAGGCGCTGCGGGGCTGATGCGCGAGGTGCCAGATCGTCTCGGCGATGTCGTCGGGCTTCGCGAAGAACTCGTCGGGCTTGCCGGCGTAGCGCTCGCGCGTCCAGGGCACGTCGATCACCGCGTCGATCACGACGTAGGCGACGTGCACGCCGCGCGGGCCGAGGCTGCGCGCCATCGACTCGGCGAGGATGCGCTGCGCGGCTTTGGTGGGCGCGAAGCCGGCGAAGCCCGCGCGGCCGCGGCGCGCAGAGGTGTTGCCCGTAACAACGATGGCGCCGCTGCCCGCGGCGAGCATGTCGCGAGCAGCTTCCTGCCCGCACAACAGCAGCGAGAGCGTGTTAACGCGAAACGTGGCCTCGAGCGTTTCGGGCTTCGTCTCCATGAACTCGCCGAACGCGCCGAGCGCGGCGTTGTGGATGAGCACTCCCACGGGCCCGAGTTCGCGGCGAATCGCGGCGAACGTCTCGGCCACCGCGCGCGGGTCGGTGACGTCGCACGCGAAGCCGCGCGCGCCCGGAATCTCGCGCTGCCACTGCGCAAGCGCGTCGCCGCGCCGTGCGAGCATCGCGACCTGATAACCCTCGCGCGCGAAGCGCCGGCTGATCGCGACGCCGTTGCCAGGCCCGACGCCAGCGACGACGCAAACTCGAGCCTGCTCGCGTCCTTCGCCCGCTGTGTTGCTGGATCCCATCTGCTTCTCTCCTCGCGGTGCGTTCAGCGCACGCGTACCGAAGCGCTCGTCTCATTGGGGCGCAGGCGCGCCAAAAACTCGTCGATCGGAGCGGGCTCGGCCACATCGGCGTCCAGGGCGAAGCCCGGCGTCCAGAACTCGCGCCAGCTCGGGAAGAAGTCTGCGTAGCCGCCTGCGTAGGGCGCGCGACCGGGCCAGCGCATCTTGTTCGCGCCGATCGGCGGAGTTCGCAGGTCGCACGCGTACCAGTAGAGCGGGAGCCGGCGGCGAAACAGCCAGCGCCCGCCGATCCGCTCGTAGCGGTCCCAATACATCATCGTCATCGCGATCCACTGCTCGCCGGTCTCGTGCTCGTTGCGGCTGTAGACGAGGCCGCGCGCGGTGTCGGCGCTCTCGAACTCGATCACGTGATTGCCCGCGATGTGCGCGGTGCCGGTGAACTGCGCGCGCAACGTCTGATCGAACCAGCGCCGCAGCGCGCGGCGGCCCGCCTCGTCGCGAGAAACGCGCACGTCTTCGGGAAACAGCCCGCACAGCGCGTCGAGATCGCGCATGTCGAGCGCGAGGCAGTACTTGGCGGTGAGCTGCCGGATCTCGTCGAGCGCCTCGAGGCGATCGAGGCGAGCTTCGAGCGCGGCAGGGCGAGCCATCGGTGCTCCTTCTCAGCTGCGCTGTTGTTAGCGCGAGAAGGTGCGGCGCCGCGCTTCTCAGGCCGCCGCTTCGGGCTCCGCGCTGGCCTCGTGCGAGGCCTCGCCGTCCGCGTGCCCGCGTTCGGCGCGCTGTTCTGTGCTGCGCGTGCGCTTCGTGCCGCTCACCAGCAGCGTGACGTCCTCGAGCGCGAGGTACATGCACGGCAGCAGCACGAGCGTGACCACTGCGGCGAAAAGCACGCCGAAGGCCAGCGTGATCGCGAGCGGGATCGTCATGCGCGCAGCCATCGCGGTGTCGAACATCATCGGCAGCAGGCCAACGAAGGTGGTGATCTCGGTCAAGAAGATCGCGCGAACTCGGGAGATCGCGGCTTCGCGCGCGGCGTCTGCGAGGCGCATGCCCTTGGCGCGCAGCACGTTCACCTGATCGACGAGCACGAGGCTCGAGTTCACGACGATGCCGGAGAGTGCGACGAGCCCAATCACCGAGTACATCGATAGGTCGTAGCCGAGTAACAAGTGCCCGATCGCAGCGCCGACTGCGGCGAACGGGATGATGCTCATGATGATGATCGGCTGCGTGTACGAGCGCAGCGGCACCGCGATCAGCGCGAAGATCGCGAGCAGCGCGAAGAGCTGGCCGCGAATCATCGCGTCGAGGAAATCGCGCTGTTCGGCTTGCTGGCCGGCGAACGCGTAACTGACGCCGGGGAAACGCTCTGCGACCTGCGGGAAGGCGCCCGCCTGCAAGTCCGCGAGGATCACGTTTGCGTTGCCGAGCGCGACATCGACGTCGGCGCTCACCGTGACGACGCGCGCGCGGTCGACGCGCTGAACCGCGGAGAAGCCCGTGCCGAGCGAGGCCTCGGCCAAGCTCGCGAACGGCACCGCGATGCCATCCGCGCTGCGAATGCGCAGCGCCTCGAGATCGCCGAGCGAGCGGCGCTGTTCGGCCGGGTAGCGCACCACGACTTTGACTTCGTCGCGGCCGCGCCGCACGCGCTGCACTTCCTCGCCCCAGAACGCCTGGCGCACCTGGCGCGCCACGTCCGCGAGCGAGATGCCTAATGCCTCTGCCGAGGGCAGCGCTTTGAAGCCGAGCTCTTGCTTGCCCGCCCGGAACGAATCCGCGACGTCGAACACTCCGGGGTATTGCGAGATCTCGCCCTTCAGGAACGTCGCCGCGCGGCGCAACTGCGCGAGATCGTTGCCACGCAGCTCGAGCTCGATCGGCTTGCCCGAGTTCACCATCGTGTTCTGGAACGTGAGCTCCGCGATGCCCGAGATCGGCGCTAGCGCGGCGCGCCAGCGGCGCTGCATCTCGGAAGTGGAGAGGTCGCGGTAGTCCGCCGGGATCATCTCGACCTGAAGCTCGCCGAGATGCCCGCCGGAACCCGCCGAGGCGCCGCCGCTCGGCAACTGCGATTGGAAGTTTCGGAACGGCTGCTCGCCCACGGTGGTGAGCACGTGCGTGAAGATGCTGCCGTGTGCGAGATCGCGGCCTGCATCAGCCTCGCGCTGCGCTTTGCGCGCGGCTTCCTCGATCGTGCGAATCGCGGCCGCCGTAACATGTGGCGGCGTGCCGGGCTCCATCGTCAGCTCGGCGATGATCACGTCCCCGTCCACCGGCTCCTGGAACGTGAAGCGCAGCCAATCGCCCGCGACCAGCGCGCCCGTAACAATCACCGCCGCCACGCCGCAGGCGATCGAGAAATAACGCCACTCGAGGGCGCGCGTGAGAAACGGGCGGAACACGCGCTCCACCCAGCGGTCGAAGCCACCCGACACCGTGTCTTGCACCGCGCGCCAGCGCCGTGAGGCCTCGCCGCGCGGCGGCGCGTCCACCGGGCCACCGCTCGCTAAGTGCGCTGGCAAAATCAACAGCGACTCGATCAGCGAGAAGAGCAGGCTCACGATCACGATGATCGGGAGACCGCGTACCAGCTTCCCCATCGAGCCGGGCACCGCGAGCATCGGCAGGAACGCCGCCACCGTGGTGAGCACGCCGAAGATCACCGGCGTCGCGAGGCCCTGAGCGCCGCGGATCGCGCCTTCGAGCTTGCTGGCGCTGCGCTTCTGCTCGACGTGCGTGTTCTCGCCGACCACGATCGCGTCGTCGACCAGGATGCCGAGCACCAGCACCAGACCCATTAGGGAGATCCAGTTGATCGAGACGCCCAGGAACGGCAGCACCGCGAAGGTGCCGAGCAGCGCGGTCGGCACGCCCCAGGCGACCCACGCCGCGAGCCGCAGGCGCAGGAACAGCGCAAGCACGACCAGCACCAGGATCGCGCCCTGCCAGGCGTTGCTCTTCATCGAGCCGAGCCGCTCGGCGAGGATGCTCGACATGTCTTGCCAGACGACCATCTCGACGCCGGCCGGGAGCGTGGCTTGCGTGCGCTCGACGTAGGCGCGCGCGGCCAGCGCGACATCGATCACGCGCTGGTCGCCGACGCGCGAGACCTGCACGAGCGCGGCGGGCTTGCCATCGAAGGTGGCGCGCTGATCGCTCTCGGCGAAGCCATCGACCACGCGCGCGACGTCGCCGAGTGTTAGGCGCGTGCCGTCCGGGCGCGTGAGCACCGGCAGCCGCGCGAATGCCGCGCCGTTCGCAGCTTTGCCTTGCGCCCGTAACAAGATCTCGCCGGCGTCGGCGCGCACCACGCCTGCCGGCAAATCGAGTGACCCGCGCCGGACCGCCGCGGCGACCTGATCGAAGGTGAGCCCGTGCTGCTCGAGCGAGCTCTCCGAAACCTCGATCGCAATTTCGTAAGGCCGCACCGCCGCGAGCGAAACCTCGGAGATCTCCGGCAGCGCCGAGAGATCCTCGCGTACGCGCTCCGCGGTTTCCTTGAGTGCGCGCTCGCCAGCATCGCCGTAGACAGCGACCGAGAGCACCTGCCGCGGCAGTTCCGCTTGCGAAACGATCGGGCGCTCGGCCTCCTCGGGGAACGTGTCGATCGAATCGACGCGCGCGCGGATGTCCGCCAGCCGGCGCGCGACGTCTTCGCCGCTCATCAACTCGACCGCGACCGTCGCAATGCTCTCGGCGGCGTTCGAGCGGATGCGCTTGATGCCCGCGAGGCCCTGCAGCGCTTCCTCGACGGGAACGCAGACGCCCGTTTCGACCTCGACCGGCGAGGCGCCCGGATACGGCACCGCGATCGTCACCACATCCAGCTCGACATCGGGGAACATTTCCTGGCGCAGCATCGGCGCTGACAGCACGCCGCCAGCGATCAGGATCGCCATCAGCAAGTTTGCGGCGACCGGATTGCGCGCGAACCAGGCGATCGGGCCCGTCACGGCGTGACGGCTCGCGCCGCGAGCGTCTCCACGCGCACGTGCGTGCCCGGCGCGAGCGCACTCGGCGCGTGTTCGCAGACGCGCTCACCCGCGGCGAGGCCGCGCGAGATCCAGACGTGCGCGTCGTCGACCCGTAACACTTCGACCTCGCGCGCTTCGAGCCGGTCCTTCGCGTCGACGACCACGACGCCGCGCTCGTCCGCGAGCACCGAGCGCGGCAGCTTCACGAGGCCCGGCAGTTCGCGGCCCTCGATTTCGGCGTCGACGAACACGCCCATCGCGAGCGACGCCACGTCTTCCGCGCCCGCGGCGAGCTCGTCGACGCGCGCCGTCACCGTGAGCAGACGCGTGCGCGCATCGAGCGCTCCCGCGCTGCCGACGATGTGCGCGGCGAGTTCGCGTCGCGTGCCGCCGACCGCGGCGCTGAGCTTCACGCGCGGGCCGGAGTCTTCGGCGGTGCTCGGCAGATCGAGAAACGCGGCGTCCTCGGCGCGCAGCGCGAGCTTCACCTCGGCGCCGCCCGCGGCATAGACGCGCGCGACGGTCGCGTTGCGCCCTAAGAACTGCCCAAGCGAGACGCTGCGCTCGCGCACGCGCCCCGCGAACGGCGCGCGAATTTCAGTGCGCGCGAGTTCGAGCTCCGCCTGCTGCCGGGCGGCCTGCGCGTCGCGCAGGTTCGCCTCCGCCACCTGCGCGTTGCCCGCGGCCTGCTCGTGCGCGGCTGGGCTGGTTGCGCCGGCAGCGAATAATGCCTCGCTGCGCGAGAGCGCTGCGCGCGCGAGCGTGCGCTGGCTCTCCGCCCGCGCCACCGCGGCGCGCGCCCGCTGCGCCGCGATCTCATAATCATCGGCTGCGATGCGTACCAGCGCCTCGCCTGCCGCGAACTCCCCCGCGCCATCGAACGAGGGCGAGATCCACACCACGCGGCCCGCCGCTTCGGCCACGAGCTCGATCTCGTCGCGCGGCGCGAGCGTGCCCTGGGCGCGCACGAGCATGCGCTCGGCCGCAGGCGCTGCCACGACCACGCCCACCAGCGGCAACACGTCTTCCACCGCGCGCGGCTTCGGCTCGGGGCGCAGCGCGATGAGCGCGGTGCTCGCGAGCAACGCGCCCAATAACACCAGCAGCGTCCAGAGCGACTTCTTGGGCAGCTTCATCCGGGGCTTTCTCGTGGTGGCTTCAAGGGCGTGGCTTCGCGGCGCGAGGCGCCCCGGGCCAGAGCCGCTTCGGTCCCGATCGCTGCGCGCTAAGTGACCCAGCCGCATCGGCTTTTCGGCGCGGGCCCGTGAGCCCCAACTGCGCGTATGGCATGCTCGCGCGCCACTGGAGGAGACCGCGTGATCACGCTCTACCACGCCCCGATGTCGCGCTCGCTGCGCGTGCGCTGGCTGCTCGAGGAACTGGCGATCCCGTACCAGCTCGA
>JANNRF010000022.1:0-5929 GCA_031401135.1 Deltaproteobacteria bacterium
CGCGAGCCCGGCATCGGGCGATCAATGGCCATCAGGCTTCTCCTCGGAGTCGAACGCCGCGTCGTCGCGTGGCCTCAGATCGACGACACGGCCTCGTCTCGGCTGCGGCGCGAAATTACGCCGGTACCAATCTTCCAGTCGATGGCGCAGCGGACGCAGCACGCGGAACACCAACGCGCCGAGCGCGCAGACGAGGAAAAGTTCCGCGGTAGTTGCCATCGCCGCGCGGCATCGCCGTTGTGCCGAGGCGTAGCTAGCCCCGCATCACCGTCGCGGCGTCTTGCACGGCGCGGATGATCTTGTCGTAGCCCGTGCAGCGGCACAGGTTGCCGGCGAGGCCGAAGCGGATCTCGCGCTCGGTCGGGTCCGGGTTCTTCTCGAGCAGCGCCTTCGCCGCCACCACGATGCCGGGCGTGCAGATGCCGCACTGCAGGCCCGCGTGTTCGAGCAGTTTCTGCTGCACGGGGTGGAGCGCGCCAGGCTTGGCGACGCCTTCGACGGTTTCGAGCGTGCGGCCCTCGGCTTCGGCCGCGAGCACGAGGCAACTCGCGGTGAGCCGGCCGTCGAAGATCACGCTGCACGCGCCGCAGTCGCCGGTCGCGCAGCCTTCCTTCACGCCGGTCAGGCCGATGTTGTTACGGAGCGCGTCCAGCAGCGTCTGGTGCGGCTCGCACAAGAACTCTGCGGCTTCGCCGTTGATGGTGGTTTCGATGTGGAGCTTGGACATGAATCTTCTCCAGACTTGTCGAGCTTCGCTCGGCTACGCCTCGCGGCGCGCTTCGCTTGCTCCGGTGATTAAGAGCGCGCCGCGGCGCGATCGGCCGCGATGCGTGCGGCGCGTTTGGTGAGGACGCCGGCGACGTGGCGGCGGTAGACGATCGTGCCGCGCTTGTCGTCGATCGGGCGCGTGGCAGCGGAGGCGGCTGCGGCCGCGGCGGCGAGCGAGGCGTCGTCGATCTTCTTGCCGACCAGCGCGGCGCCCGCTTCGGGCACCACGAACGCCGTCGGCCCCACTGCGCCGAGCGCGACGCGCGCCGCGGTGCAGGTGCCGTCCGCCGCGAGCGTGAGGCGCACGCTCGCGCCGACCACCGCGATGTCCATCTCGGTGCGAGGAATTAGGCGCAAGTACGCGTCGCTGGTGCGCGCCGCCGGGCGCGGCAGGAACAGCGCGACGAGCAGTTCGCCCGCGCCGAGCACGTTCTTGCCCGGGCCGGTGCAGAACGCGTCGATGGCGACTTCGCGGCGCCCGTTCGGGCCCGCGACGATGCAGCGCACTTCGTTCGCGAGCAGCGCTGGCGTCGTGTCCGCCGCGGGCGACGAGTTGCACAAGTTGCCGCCGATGCTCGCGCGGCCTTGCACCTGCTTGCTGCCGATCAGCGCCGCGGCCTCGAACACGCCCGGCCAGAGCGCGATCAGTTCCGCGTGCTCCGAGAACTCGTCCCCGCACACTGCAGCGCCGATCGTCGCGCCGCGCGCGTCGAGCGTAATCGCGGTGAACTCGGCGATGCGCTTCACATCGACGAGCACCGCCGGCGTGCGAGCGCCGGTGCGCATCTGCACGAGCAAATCGGTACCGCCCGCGAGCACGCGCGCAGCGGCGCCATGCTTCGCGAGCGCGGCGACGGCGTCTTCCACCGAGCGCGGGGATTCAAAGGACTTCTGCATTGGGGAACTCCTGGTTCTACTAGCGCGAAAGCGCGCGCGGTCTTGTCAGCCGCCCGCGATCGGCGGCAGGAACGTCACTTCACTGTCGTCTTCGAGCGGCTCGTAGTCCGCGTTGCCGTGGATATCGCCATCGATCGCAACCGCGAAGCGCGCGCCGAGCGTTTCCCCGAAGCCGGGGAAGCGCGCCTCCAGCGCCCGTAACAAGCCGAGCACGTTCGGCGCGGCGAGCGTCACGCGCTCGGCGCCCGTGAGCGCGCGCAAGGCTGTCGGTACGAGCACCACTGCCACGTCTGGCCTCGGTTGACTGACGAAAATTTCAGACCCGCGCTTGCAGCGCGGCGAGCATGCGCGGCGGCGAGATCGGCAACTCCGTCATGCGCACACCCGAGGCGTTCATCACCGCGTTCGCGACCGCCGCGAGCGGCGCCACGATCGGCGTCTCGCCGACGCCGCGCACGCCGTACGGGTGCAGCGGATTCGCGATCTCGAGCACGACGGTGTCGATCATCGGCAGGTCGCTCGCGACCGGCATGCGGTAATCGAGGAAGCCGGCGTTCTCCATCACGCCGTGCTTGTCGAACACGTACTCCTCGTGCAGCGCCCAGCCGATGCCCTGCGAAGCGCCGCCCTGCATCTGGCCTTCCACATAACTCGGGTGCACAGCGCGACCCGCATCTTGGATCGCCGTGTAGCGGATCACGTCGATGCGGCCGGTCTCCGGATCGACCTCGACGTCGCAAAGGTGCGTCGAGAAGCCCGGGCCCGCGGCGGGCGGGTTCACCTGCGCGCTGGCGTTGATCGGCCCGCCGGTCCTGCCCATGCCTTTGGCGAGTTCGGCCACCGTCACCGGCGCGTGATCGAGACCAGAGCCCTTCACGGGCAGGCAACGCCCGTCGACGAACTCGACCTGCGCGACGTCGCAGGCCCACATCTTGGCGGCGCGCTGGCGCAGCTGCCGGATGACGTCGCGCGAGGCTTCGATCACCGCCATGCCCGTCGCGTAGGTGACGCGGCTGCCGCCTGTTAGGTCGCAGTAGCCCGCGGTCTCGGTGTCGCCCACCACAGGGCGCACCTTCATCACGTCGATGCCGAGCTCCTCGGCGGCGCAGATCGCCATCGAGGCGCGCGAGCCGCCGATGTCGGGATTGCCGGTGATTACGGTCGCACTGCCGTCTTCGGCGAGGTGCACCTCGGCGCTCGACTGCATGCCCACGTTGAACCAGAAGCCCGAAGCCACGCCGCGGCCCTGGTTCTTCCCGAGCGGCGCCTTGTAGTGCGGGTGTTTCTTCGCGGCCTCGAGCGTCTCGATGAAGCCCACGCGGTTGAACTTCGCTCCGTAGGGCGCCAGCGTGCCTTCCTTCGCCGCGTTCTTGAGGCGCAGCTCGATCGGGTCGATGCGCAGCTCGGCCGCGAGTTCGTCGAGCGCCTGCTCCATTGCGAACGCCGCTTGAGGTGCGCCCGGCGCGCGATACGCCGCGGTCTTCGGCTTCGTCGTAACAACGTCGAAGCCTTCGATCGCGCTGTTCGGGATGTCGTAGGCCGCGAATACGGTCATCGCGCCGGCGCCCACCGGCGAACCGGGGAAACCGCCGGCCTCGAACCACAGGCTCGAGCTTGCCGCCACGATCGTGCCGTCGCGCTTCGCGCCGAGGCGGACTTGCACCTTCGCCGCGCCCGCAGGCCCCGTCGCGCGGAACACGTCCTCGCGCGACATCACCATCTTCACGGGGCGCCCGGTCTTGCGAGAGAGCAGTACCGCGATCGGCTCGGTGTAGACCGTGGTCTTGCCGCCGAAGCCGCCGCCGATCTCGCTCGGGATCACCTTCAGTTTCGAGAGATCGAGGCCCAGCACCGCAGCGCAATAACTGCGCACCACGAATGCGCCCTGGGTGCAGCACCACACCACGGACTGGCCGTCGGGGTTCGTGCGCGCGACGACGGCGTGCGGCTCGATGTAACCCTGATGCACGGTCTGCGTGCGGTAGGTGCGGTCGACCACGAACTCGGCTTCTGCGAAGCCCTTCGCGATGTCGCCCTTTCCGAAGGTGACGCGCGAGGCCACGTTGGTCGGGCCGGAGTTCTTGACGCCCTTCGTGCGCAGGCCGGCATGAAGAATCGGCGCGTCCGGCGCCAGCGCTTCCTCGATCGAGAGCACGGGCTTCAGCACCTCGTACTCGACCTTGATCGCCGCGAGCGCGAGGTCCGCGATGTCCTGCGATGTCGCCGCGACTGCTGCGAGCGCGTGGCCGTGATAGAGCACCTTGTCGCGCGCCATGCAGTTGAGCGAGAGGTCGCGGAAATCGCCGCCGTGTCCCTCGCCGCCCGCTGCCTCTTGCGACGCCAGATCCGGCAGATCCTTCGCCGTCACGATCGACTTCACGCCGTCGATCTTCAGCGCCTTCGAGACGTCGATGCGCACGATGTTGGCGTGCGCGTGGGGGCTGCGCAGGATCTTGCCCCAGAGCATGTCCGGGAACGCGAGATCCGCGCCGAAGTTCGCCTTGCCGGTCACCTTGTCGACGCCGTCGTGGCGGATCGGGCGTGTGCCGACCCACTTGTACTTGTGATCCGGGCCGTTCGTTCCGTTGCTGGGCATGCGTGTGCTCCTCGCGAGGGGAATCGGCACGTTACCGGAGTCGGCGCTCCGCTTGCACCGGGGTTCTCGTAGGATTCCGTGACGCTCCCGAGGAACGCCGATGCTCCGCCTGCTTCAGTGGCTCGTGCAACAGGACTGGCTGCTGCGCCTGCTCTCGCCGGTGATCGGCCTCTTCAATCCGTACCTCGCCGCGAACCGGCGCGACCCCTATCCGTCGTACGCGCGCGTGCGCGAGGCCGGCGGTCTGTATCGCAGCCCGCTCGGGCTGTTCGTCGCGAGCCGCTACGAGGATGTCGTGGCGTTGCTGCGCGATCCGCGCTTCTCCTCGAACCGGCGCCGCGCGGCGCCGTTCCGGCTGATGCGCTTCATGAACCGCGGCGCACCGGATTTTCTGAACCTGATCGATCGCAACTTGCTGAACATCGATCCGCCGGATCACACGCGCATCCGCGGCCTCGTGAACAAGGCGTTCACGCCGCGACGCGTCGCGGCGCTGCGAGGCCGCGTCGAGGCGATCGTCGAAGCGCAGCTCGATGCCGTTGCGAAGGCAGGCGAGTTCGAGCTGGTGCGCGACCTCGCGCATCCGCTGCCGGTGATCGTGATCGCCGAGTTGTTGGGGGTTCCCGCGAGCGATCGCGAACGCTTCCGGCATTGGTCGAACGGCGTGGTGCAGATTCTCGACCCGCTCACCGCCGAGCGCGGGCTCGCGCGCGCAGTCGAGGCCGCCGCCGCGCTCGCGGAATATTTCCGCGGAATGCTGCGCCTGCGCCGCGTCGAACCAAGAGACGATCTGCTCTCCGCAATGCTCGAGGCCGAGCAGGATGGCCGCGTGCTCGACGAAGGTGATCTGATCTCGCTCAGCACGCTGCTGCTCGCCGCCGGCCATGAGACCACCACGAACCTCATCAGCAACGCCGTCCTCGCGTTACTGCGCTTCCCCGATCAGGCCGAGCGGCTGCGCGCGGAGCCAGGCCTGATGCCCAGCGCGGTCGAAGAGTTCCTGCGCTTCGACTCGCCTGTGCAGCTCACGGACCGCGTCGCGAGCGAAGACATTCTGCTGGGCGGGCAACTCGTGCCGCGCGGGCGTCAGGTCGTCGCGCTCCTCGGCGCCGCGAACCACGACCCTGCGCAGTTCGCAGCGCCCGAACAGCTCGACGTGGGTCGCGCCGACAACCGCCACCTCGCCTTCAGCCTCGGCCCGCACTTCTGTCTGGGCGCGCCGCTCGCGCGGCTCGAGGCGGAGGTCGCGATCGGCGCCTTGCTGCGGCGCTTCCCGAACCTGCGCGGTGATGCGAGCGCCGTCGCCTATCGCCCCTCGGTGTTATTGCGAGGCCCGGTCGCGCTGCCCCTGCGGGTTTGAACGCGAACCCCGCCGCCCAAGGATCGTGATCACGCGATTCTCGATCGTCACGACGCGCAGGCGCAAGCGGCGCTTCGCCGCGCGCAGCGAGGCGAAGCCGAGCGGAGATCGAACAGGGGCCTCGGTGTCGAACGACGAGGGGCGGCCTGTATTTCCGCGACGCCGGTAACGAGCAAGCGGCGCTTCGCCGCGCGCAGCGAGGCGAAGCCGAGCGGAGATCGAACAGGGGCCTCGGTGTCGAACGACGAGGGGCGGCCTGTATTTCCGCGACGCCGGTAACGAGCAAGCGGCGCTTCGCCGCGCGCAGC
>JANNRF010000023.1:0-19780 GCA_031401135.1 Deltaproteobacteria bacterium
GAGGCGCTCGCGCTGGTTCCGCAGCAGGAGCCGTTTCGCTTCGTGGATGAGATCCTGGAGCTTTCCGCGGAGCGCGCAGTCGGCCGCTACCGCTGGCGACCGAGCGCAGATTTCTACCGCGGCCACTTCCCAGGCAATCCCGTGACGCCCGGCGTGTTGCTCATCGAATCGATGGCGCAGTGCGGCGTGGTGCCGATCGCGCTGTTCTTGTTCTATCGCGATCTCGAGGCCGCCGAGGCCGAGAAGTTCCAGACGCTGTTCACCGACACGCAGGTCGACTTCTCCGGCGTGGTGCGCCCCGGCGATCTCGTGCAGACCGAATCGCGCGTAATCTTCTATCGGCGGCGCAAGCTGAAAGTCGAGGCGACGATGACCGGCGAGGACGGCAAAATCGTGTGCTCCGGGCAACTCTCCGGCATGGGAGTTCCGCGATGAAGCGGCGTGTAGTGATTACGGGCATGGGCGTGCTTGCGCCAAACGGCAACGGCCTCGTCGAGTTCGACGCCGCGCTGCGCAAGGGCAAGAGCGGCCTCGGCACTGTCGACTTCATGGTGAAGCACGGATTCGCCTGCACGGTGGGCGCGATCCCGCGCGGTGTCGAAGAGCTCGCGCAATCGCTGTTCAGCGAGGAAGAGTTGATCGCGATGAACGCGATCCACCGTTACGCCGCGGTGGCTTCGGTCGAGGCCTGGGCCGACGCCGGCCTCGCGCGCCCGAAGTTCGGCGACGAGCACGTGAACTGGGAAACAGGCGCGGTGTTAGGGACCGGCATCGGCGGCATGGATACGGTCGGCGACCGCGTGGTCCCCTACGTGAACGAGAACAAAGTGCGCCGGCTCGGCTCGACCTCGGTCGAGCAGGTGATGGCGAGCGGCCTCTCGGCGCGCGTCTCGGGGATTCTTGCGCTCGGCAACCAGGTGACGACGAACTCGAGCGCCTGCGCGACCGGCGCCGAGGCGATCGCGATGGGCGTCGAGCGCATCCGAGCAGGCTTCGCCGAGCGGATGCTATGCGGCGGCGCCGAGGTGCCAACTCCGTACAACTGGGCCGGCTTCGACGCGATGCGTGTGCTCAACCGCAAACACAACCACGAGCCCGAGCGGGCTTCGCGCCCGATGAGCGCGTCCGCGGGCGGCTTCATTCCCGGCGCGGGCGCGGGCGTCGTGATCGTCGAGAGCCTCGACGCCGCACAGGCGCGCGGGGCGCGCGTCTACGCCGAAGTGTTAGGCGCTGCGGTGAACTGCGGTGGCCACCGCAGCGGCGGCAGCATGACCGCGCCGAACCCCGAAGGCGTGCGGCGCTGCATTCAGGCTGCGGTCGCCGACGCCGGCATCGCGCCTGCCGAGGTCGACGCAATCAGCGGCCACCTCACCGCCACCGGCGCAGATCCGCGCGAAATCGCGTCGTGGTCGGCGGCTCTCGGCCGCGGCCCTGACAACTTTCCGTGGATCACGTCCACCAAATCTCTGATCGGCCACACGCTCGGCGCGGCTGGCGCGATCGAGGCGATCGGTGCGGTGCTGATGCTGCGCGGCGGCTATGTGCACGGCTCGAAGAACTGCGAGGACGTGCACCCCGAGATCGCGCCGTTCGCGGCGTCGATTCCGCACGAGACGAAGCAACTGCCCACGCTGCGCACGATCTTGAAGGCCGGCTTCGGCTTCGGCGACGTGAATGCCGCGCTCGTGCTGCGCAAGTGGGCCGCGTAGTTCGATTCAATGCCGCGCCCGCGGCGGAACCAATAACAAGGAGAGCTGACAATGCAGGCCAGTGAGATTCAGTCCCGCGTGATCAAGATCCTGACGCCCTACGTGAAGGACACGGCGGCGCTCGCGAAGGCGAGCCTTGCCACCAACATCCTCGAAGACCTGAAGGTGAACTCGGCGCGGCTCGTCGACGTGGTGCTCGCGTTCGAGGACGAGTTCGACATCGAGATCGCCGACGAGGACGTCGACACCGTCAACACGATCGGCGATTGCGTCGGTCTGATCTCGCAGAAGCTCTAAGGGCCCGAGGCACGGCGTTGGCCGACGGCCTCTCGCAAGCCGACGACCGCGCGCTGCGCAGGCAGCGTGCGGTTTCGCGCGTGCTCTCGCCGCTCTGGATCCCGGTATTCGTCAGCCTGATGGCCTGGGCGTTTCGCTGGCGCATCGAGGGTGCGAAGCAGCTGCGAGCCACGTATCGCGAGCTGCGCGAGAAATCGGGAGCGCCGCTGTTGATCTGCGCGAACCACCTGACGATGCTCGATTCGTTCGTGATCGGCTGGGCGCTGGGCGGCTCCTGGTTCTACCTGACGCACTTCTCCGCGCTGCCGTGGAACACGCCGGAACGCGTGCACTTCGCCTCGACCTGGTGGAAGCAACTGCTCACGTACTTGCTGAAGTGCGTGCCGATCACGCGCGGCTCGGACCGCAAGGAAGTGGCGCTCGTGCTCGAGAAGGTGCGCTTCCTGTTAGGGATCGGCGAGACGGTGATGGTGTTTCCCGAAGGCGCGCGCAGCCGCACCGGGCGCGTCGATCTCGAGAGCGCGGCCTACGGCGTCGGCCGCATCGTCGCCTCGGTGCCGGGCTGCCGCGTGCTGTGCCTCTACCTGCGCGGCGACGGGCAAGTGGAGATGACCGACGCGCCGAGGCGCGGCGAAGTGTTTCGTGGCCGCACGGCGCTGCTCGAACCCAAGAGCGATGAGCGCGGACTGCGCGGCTCGCTCGACATCTCGCGCCAGATCGTCGCCAAGCTCGTGGAACTCGAGCGGGATCACTTCAATGATCGGCAATGACGTGGTCGATCTCGCGCACCGGGGCGTGCAGCCGGGCGCGCAGCACCCGCGCTTCGACGCGCGCGTGTTCACAGAGAGCGAGCGCGCGCTGATCGCGAGCGACGCGACGCAGCGCGTCCGCTGGGTGTTATGGGCGGCGAAGGAGGCGGCCTACAAAGTCGCCAAGAAGCTCGACGCGGCGGTGGTGTGGGCGCCGGCGCGTTTCGAGGTGTCGCTCGAGGCGCGCGGGCACGGCGTGGTGCAGCACGGCGCGCGGCGCTTCGCACTGCACATCGAAGAGACGGAGGATTACGTGCACGCGCTCGCTACCGACGGCGCGCTGCGAGCAAGCGGGGAGCGCGCGGGCGTGGCGCTGCTCGGCAGCGGCGAAGACGCCTCCGCGGCCGCGCGCGCTTACGCGTGCCAGGAACTCGCCGCGCGGCTCGGCCTCGCTCCGGCTGCGCTCAGCGTTGCGAAGCGCGGCCGCATCCCGGTGTTATGCGTGCACGGCGCACCGGCGCGCGCCGATCTCTCGCTCTCGCACCACGGCCGCTTCGTCGCCTACGCGTGCGAGCTCGACGCCTCGACGCACAGCGCGAGGCTCGCCTCGTGACGCGCATCCAGCCGATCCGGCGCCTGGCGATCGTCAACCGCGGCGAAGCGGCGATGCGCTGCATTCGCGCCGTGAAGGCGCTGCGCGCCCAGGAGGGCGGCGGCATCGAGGCCGTCGCGCTCTACACGGAGATCGATCGCGACGCGCCGTTCGTGCGCCACGCTGACGTCGCGATCGCGATGCCCGCGCCGCGCGGCGAGGTGGCGGCTTATCTCGATTACGACGGCCTAATCAGTGCGCTGCGCGAGGGCGGCGCCGACGCGGTCTGGCCCGGCTGGGGTTTCGTCTCGGAGCACCCCGCGTTCGTCGAGCGGCTCGCGAAGGAGGGCATCCGCTTCCTCGGCCCGTCTCCCAGTGCGATGCGCGCGCTCGGCGACAAGATCGGCTCGAAGCACCTCGCTGAGGAAGTCGGCGTGCCCGTAACAGCTTGGAGCAAGGGCATCGTCGAGGACGAGGCCGCAGCCGAGCGCTGGGCGAGCGAGATCGGGCTACCGGTGGTGATCAAGGCCTCCGCGGGCGGCGGCGGCCGCGGCATCCGGGTAGTCGAAACCCTCGAACAAGTTGCGCCGGCGTTCCGCTCCGCCAGCTCCGAGGCCAAGAACGCCTTCGGCGACGGGCGCATGTTCGTCGAGCAAAAAGTCACGGGCGGGCGCCACATCGAAGTTCAGATCGCGGGCGATCTGCACGGCAACGTGCTCGCGGTGGGCTGCCGCGATTGCTCGGTGCAGCGCCGCCATCAGAAAGTGCTGGAGGAAGCGCCGCCGCCGGGCTTGCCGCGCGAAGTGCGGGAGGCGCTCGAAGCCGCCGCGGTGAAGGTTGCGAAGCACGTCGGTTACGCGGGCGTCGGCACAGTCGAGTTCCTGGTGTCCGGCGCCGAGTATTTCTTCCTCGAGATGAACCCGCGCTTGCAGGTCGAGCACGGCATCACCGAGGAGTTATCAGGGCTCGACCTGGTGCAGATCCAGATCCGCATCGCGCGCGGCGAATCGCTCGCGGGCGTGCGCATCGTCGAGCGCGGTTGGGCGATCGAGGCGCGCGTTTGCGCCGAAGATCCCGACGCCGGTTTCCTGCCTGCGCCGGGCCGCATCGCGCGCTTCGACCCCGCGCTCGGGCCGCGCATCCGCGTCGATACCGGCTACGTGCAGGGCAGCACCGTGCCCGCCGCCTTCGACTCGCTGATCGCGAAAGTGATCGCGACCGGCGCCGACCGCGAGGAAGCCCGCGCGCGGCTCGCGGCGGCGCTCGACGATTTCGATCTCGTGGTCGAAGGCGGCGCCACGAACAAGGGCTGGCTCTCCGAGATTCTCGAGCACGCCGACTACCGGAAGGGCGGCGTCGATACCACCTGGCTCGACCGTTTCGCGCTGACGCGCGAGCGCGACGATTCGCTCGCAACGCCCGCGTTAGTGGCGGCGGGCATCCTCGCTTATCAGGCTTCGCGCGCGCAGACGCGCCTCAACTTCTACAGCGCGGGCGCCTTCGCCGCGGATCGTCTGCCCGTCTCGACCGGTCAGCAGATCGATCTTGGTTTCGGCGGCGAGCAGTACCGGCTCGAGGTGTTCGCGGTCGGCGCCTGGCGCTACCGCGTGCACGAGGGCGCCAGCGCCGTGACCGCGACGTTGCGCGAGGAGGGCGCGCACACCGCGCGGCTGCAACTCGGCGAGCGCGTCTACCGCGTGCTCTACGACGTGGGCGAAGCGGCGCTGCGCATCGAAGTCGAGGGCCGCGCGTTCCGCTTCCATTCACAGTCGGCCGGCCAAGTGCGCGCCGCAGCGCCCGCGATGGTGGTCGCGGTGCACGTGAAGCCGGGCGACGCGGTCGTGGCCGGGCAGCCGATCGGCCTGCTCGAAGCGATGAAGATGGAAGTCGCGTTCGAAGCGCCCGTCTCCGGGGTTGTTACGGAGGTGCTGGTTCGCAAGGGCACGAAGGTGTCTGCCGGCGACGTGATGCTGGTGATCGAGCCCAAGACCGATGCGGACGCGGAAACCAGCGCCGCGAGCACGGCGCGGCTCGCACTGCCAAACCTGCCGGATCCGCTCGCGCCGCTCTTCCGCGAGAAGGACGGCGACCGGCTAGGCGCGCCCGATCTTGCGGCTGCCGCCACCGCCTCGCCGGAGGAACGCCGCGCGGCGATCGTGGCGGGGCGCGACGAAGCCCGTCGCGCGCTGCTCGGCTACGACGTGAGCCCGGCGCGGGCAGAGAAACTCGCCGAGTTCCTCGAGGCGGCGTTGCCCGACGAGTTGCCCGCCGCGTTTTATGGCGAGCTCGCCGAGGTGCGGCACGAACTCGCTCTGCTCGCCGACGTGGCGCGGCTCTTCATTCGCTCGCCTGCCGCGTCCGTCTCCGGCGACCTCGGCCCTTCGAACGACGCGCGCATGCGCATGTTCGCGCGCCGCGTGCGCGCTGGCGGCGCCGGCATCGGCGAAGAGTTCCTGGCGCTCGTGCGCGCCGCGCTCGCGCACTTCGACGTCGAGGGCCTCGAGCACAGCGACGCGCTCGAACGCGCGGTGCTTCGCCTGCTCGGCTCCCAACAACAAGCCGAGCTGCGCGACCGGCTCGCGCTCGCGATGCTGCGCCGCGTCGCCTCGCTCGCGCGGCACGGCGTGGCGCTCGCGGACGACGCGCGGCTCGCGAGCGCGCTCGACCTAATTGCCGGTATGCGCGGCCTGCTCTCGAACTCGGTGGCCGACGCCGCGATCGAAGCGCGCTACGTGATCTTCGAGCGCCCGGATGCGGAGCGCCTCGCCGAGCGCACCAGCCAGCAGGTGCAGGCCTATTTGGGCGCCGCCGAGGCCGAGCCCACCGCGCCGCCTACGAACGTGCTGCTCGATCTCGCGGGCGCACAGCGCGCCGTGTTCGATCGCGTCGGCGGCTGGATCTCGGATGCGGATCCGCGCCGGCGCGCGATCGCGCTCGCAGCGCAGCTGCAGCGCGCCTACGCGCCAGAGGAAGCCATCGCGCAGTTCTCGATCCGCGAGGCTGGGCGCTGGATCGAGCGCATGGACTTCTCAGGTGGGCGCGTCGTGCTCGGCGCCGCTGCTTCGCTCGCCGATCTCGCGGAGACGCTGCGCGTGGTCGTGCGCGCGGCAGAGTCTTCGCGCGAGAGCCACGATTGGCCGGCGGTGTACGCGCTCGAGGTGTTCGCGGCGCTCGGCGACGACGAACTGGCGCCCGACATCGCGGCCACGGTGGCGCCCGTGCTCGAGGGCACGCTGGCCGCCGGTCGCGTCACGATCTCGCTGATTAGGCCCGGTGGCCCGGACGTTCACTGCACCTTCGTGCCGACGCCGGCCGGCTTCCGCGAGGACGAGAGCCTCAACGCGATCCATCCCGAAGCGGCGCGCCGGATCGATCTGCAACGGCTCGCGGAGTTCTCCCTCGAGCGGCTCCCCGCCCCCGAGAGCCTCTACGCGTTCTGGGGCAAGAGCCAAAAGGAAGCGAGCGACGAGCGCATGTTCGTGTTCGGCGATTTGCGCACGCGCTCGCCCGACCCGGCGCGCGAAGCGGCGCTGCACGTGCCGGCGTTCGAGCACCTGTTCTTCGAGGCGACTCGCACGCTCCGTAACTACCTCGCGCTGCGCGATCCCCAGCGCCGCCTGCAGTGGAACCGCATCGCGATTCATCTCGCGCCGGAAATCGCAATTGATGCGAGCCTCGTCGATCGCCTCTCGCGCAAGCTGGCGCCGGCCACGCGCAACCTCGGGCTCGAGAAGGTGATCGTGCGGCTGCGCACGCTCGACCGCGCAGATCTCGCTGCGCCCGCGGTCGAGCGCGAACTCGTGATCGCGAACATCACCGGCTCGAACCTCACGCTGGAGATGCGCGAACCGCGGCGCGACGCGTTGCGACCCGCCTCGCAGTACGAGCGAAAGGTGGTCGAGGCCCGCCGCCGCCGGCTCGTCTACCCGTACGAGATCGTGCGCATGCTCACCGGCTCGCACGGCGAAGCAGCGAGCGGCGTGGAGCTGCCGGTCGGAACTTTCGAAGAATGGGATCTCGACGAGAGCGGAAGCGCGCTGCGCGTCGTTCGCCCTTACGGCCGTAACAGCTGCGCGATCGTGTTCGGCATCATCACCACGCCCACCGAGAAAGTGCCCGAGGGCATGCAACGCGTGATCGTGCTCTCGGATCCCACGCTCGGCATGGGCTCGCTCGGCCCGGAGGAATGCGACCGCATCGCCGCTGCGATCGGGCTCGCCGAAGCGCGCCGGTTGCCCGTCGAGTGGGTGCCGGTCTCGAGCGGCGCGCGCATCGCGATGGACAGCGGCACCGAGAATCTCGACGCCACCGCGCGCGTAGTGCGCCGCATCATCGAGTTCACCCAGGCGAACGGGACGATCCACGTGATCGTGGCCGGCGTGAACGTCGGCGCGCCGAGTTATTGGGATTCGCTGGCCACGATGCTGATGCACACGCGCGGCGCACTGATCATGACGCCGGGCGCATCGCTCGTGCTCACAGGCCGCGCGGCGCTCGAAGCTTCGGGCGCGGTCTCGGCCGAGGACGAGCAGGCGATCGGCGGCTTCGAACGCATCATGGGCCCGAACGGCGAGGCGCAGTATTACGCCACCGATATTCGCGACGCGTACCGGATCCTGTTCGAGCACTACCGCTTCACGTACGTCGTGCCTGGCGAGCGCACGCCGCGCTCGCAACCGACGCGCGACCCCGATGCGCGCGACCCGGGCGCGACGCCGATCGAGGGCGCCGATTTCGCGCGCGTCGGCGAGATTTTCGACGACGCCACCAACCCCGGTCGCAAGCGCCCGTTCTCGATGCGCCCCGTAATGGCTGCGGTGATCGACGCGGACAGCGCGCAGCTCGAGCGCTGGCGCGCCTGGGTCGGCGCCGAGACCGCGATCGTCTGGGACGCGCACCTGGGCGGGCAGCCCGTCTGCATGATTGGCATCGAGAGCCAGTCGGTCACGCGCGACGGCTATCGCCCGCCCGACGGCCCGGGCTCGTGGACAGGCGGCACGCTCTTCCCGCTCTCGTCGAAAAAAGTCGCGCGTGCGCTCAACTCGGCGAGCGGCAACCGCCCGGTGGTGATCCTCGCCAACTTATCAGGCTTCGACGGCTCGCCCGAATCGATGCGAAAGATGCAGCTCGAGTGGGGCGCCGAGATCGCGCGCGCCGTCGTCAACTTCGACGGCCCGATCCTGTTCCTCGTCGTCTCGCGTTATCACGGCGGCGCCTACGTCGTGTTCTCGCGCGCGCTGAACCCGCGGCTGCGCGCCGCGGCGCTGGAAGGCTCCTTCGCGAGCGTGATCGGCGGCGGGCCCGCCGCGGCGGTCGTGTTCGCCCGCGACGTGCGCGCGCGCGCTGCGGCCGACCCGCGCGTGCGCGCCGCGCAACCCAGGCGCAACGCCAACGAGGAAGCGCGTGCGCGTTTCGAGAAAGTGCTCGAAGACGTGCGGCTCGAGAAGCAGACCGAACTCGCGGAGGACTTCGACAAGATCCACTCGGTGCAGCGCGCCAAAGACGTCGGCTCCCTCGAAGCGATCGTGCCGGCCCGCGAGATGCGGGCGTTCTTGATTGGTGTTTTGCGCGAAGAGGCGGCAAGCGAAGCGCGCAGCGAGGCGCAGCCGAGCGAAGTCATGCGAGCGGGGCGGGGGCCCGCAGGGCCCCGCTAATCAGCCTCCCTCGGTCTGCCGCTAACTTGCCCAGCCCCCAATGGAACTCACGCATGCGATTCACGCGTAACAAGAACAAGAAGCCGGAGCCGCGCCGCGGACGTGGCGGATCGATTCCGCTGCTCTCGCCCGAAGAAATCGAGTGCATGCGCGCCGCCGGCCGGCTCGCGGGCAAGCTGCTCGACGAAGTCGCGAAGCGCGTCGCGCCCGGCGTCGACACGCTCTCGCTCGACAACTTCATCGACGCGTTCACCAAAGATCACGGCGCCGTCTCCGCCACGCTCGGCTACGGCCACCCGCCTTACACGCGCTGCAGCTGCATCTCGGTGAACGACGTCGTGTGCCACGGCATTCCTGACGCAAAGACGATCCTGCGCGACGGCGACATCGTGAACATCGACGTCACGCCGAAGCTGAACGGCTTCCACGGCGACAGCTCGCGCACTTTCCTGGTCGGCAACGTCGCGCCGAAAGCGCGCCGCCTGGTGGCGGATACTTATCATGCGCTCTGGCTCGGCATCCGCGCCGTGAAACCCGGCGGCACCACCGGCGACATCGGCCACGCGATCCAGCAGTTCGCCGAGGGCCAGGGCTACGGCGTGGTGCGCGAGTTCACAGGCCACGGCACCGGCCGCATCTTCCACACCGCGCCGACAATTTTTCACTACGGCAAACCCGGCAGCGGCGAGCCGCTCGTGGCCGGCATGACCTTCACGATCGAGCCGATGATCAACCTCGGCCACTGGAAGACTGAGATCCTCGAGGATCGCTGGACGGCGGTGACGGAGGACGGCTCGCTCTCAGCGCAGTTCGAGCACACCGTGCTTGTTACGGCGAGTGGCGTCGAGCCGCTGACGCTGGGCGAGGGCGAGCGCGCGCCAAGCTGAGTCGACTCCGCTCGCCGTTGGCTCGCTGCGCGCTTCGCTTGCGGTCAGCTCTTCACCAGCTCCAGCAACGTCTCCACCGCGCTCGAGAGTTCCTCCTCCGGAATGTTCAGCGCCGGGAACAGGCGCATCACGTTGCCGGCGGTGACGTTGACGAGCACGCCCGCGGCGAGCGCGCGCCTTGCGAGCGTGCCAGCGCGCTCGAGATCGCGCAGCACGAGCCCTAACAGCAGGCCGCGGCCGCGCGCTTCGATCGCGTGCTGTGGGTGCTCCGCTGCGAATATGCGCAGCCGCGCGAGCAGGCGGTCGCCGAGCATCCCGGCGCGCTCGGCGAGCTTTTCCTCGCGCACCACGCGCAGCGTTGCGAGTGCGGCGGCGCACGCGACGGGGTTGCCGATGTAGGTGCCGCCGTGGTCGCCGAGCTTGACGGTCGCGGCGACTTCTTCCGTGCACATGAACGCTGCGACCGGGAAGCCACCGCCGAGGCCTTTGCCGAGCGTAATCACATCCGGCACGACGCCGTCGTGCTCGAGCGCGAGCATGCGCCCGGTGCGGCCGATGCCGGTCTGCACTTCGTCGAGGATCAGCAGCGCGCCGCTCGCGTCGCAGAGTTCGCGCAAGCGCTGCAAGTAACCGGGCGGCGCGGGGTTCACTCCGCCTTCGCCTTGCACGGGCTCGACGATGAAGGCGGCGGTCTCGGCGTCGATCGCGCGCGCGGCGGCGTCGGCGTCGCCGAACGGCACGTTCACCGGCTCGGGCAAGAGCGCGCGGTACGGGTCGCGGTGTTTCGCCTGACCTATTACGGAGAGTGCGCCGAGCGTGCGGCCGTGAAACGAGTTCAGCGTCGAGATGAACTTGCGCCGGCCGGTCGCGCGGTGGGCGAGCTTGAGCGCACCCTCGACAGCCTCGGTGCCCGAGTTCACGAAGAACGAGCGCGTGATGGCGCGCGGTGCGATCTCGGCGAGCACTTCAGCGAGATCGAGCTGCGGCAGCGTGTAGTAGACGTTCGTGGTCTGCATCAGGCGCGCGGCCTGATCGCTGATCGCCCTAACTAGTGCGGGGTGGCAATGGCCGATCGCGCACACGCCCCAGCCCGAGGTGAGGTCGACGTACTCGCGGCCCTCGACGTCGGTGACGCGCGAGCCGCGGCCCGAAACGAGCGCGACCGGCATGCGCGCCGCGACCGGGAGAATGTGCTGCGCCTCGCGCTTTCGAACGTCCTCGAACTTCATCGCGTCCTCCCCAAAAAACCGCGCGCAGTGTACGCGGAAAGTTCCGCAGCGAAGACGACATTCGCGCGCGTTACGCTGCGCGAGCTCAATCGCCGAGGAGTTCCAGTGCCCGTGCCCGACCTGCTCTTGCTCGAAGGCGTGCAGATTCCCGCGGCGCTCGGTGTTACGGCGGCGGAGCGGCGGCTGCGTCGGCCGGTGCTGCTCGACGTGCAACTCGAACGCGACGTGCGCGCTGCGGGCCGCAGCGACCGAATCGGCAGCACGATCGATTACAAGGCTGTTTACGACGTAATCGAGAGCGTCGCGGCGGGCCAGGATCACAAGCTCGTCGAAGCGCTGGCCGAACGCATCGCGGCCGCACTGCTCGCGAAGTTCGAGGTCGATGCGGTGGTAGTGAGCGTGCGCAAATCGCGGCCGTTCGCGGGCGTGCTCGAATACGCGGGCGTGCGGATTCGGCGCGAGCGCGGCGCGTGACGCGCCCGGGCGAGCGCGCGGGCATGCGCGCCCTGCGCGTCTCCGCGCACGAGGTTCGCGCGCTCAGGCAACTCGTACTTCGCAGTGGCCGCCCGTTCGAGGAGACCGCCTTCGCCGGCGACGACGCGCCCGGCGCCGCGCACTTCGGCGCATTTCGCGGCAGCGAGTTGCTCGCAGTTGCGAGCTTGCTCGATGCAGCGCACCCCGAGCGCGGCGCCGAGCGCGCTTGTCAGGTGCGCGGCATGGCGAGCCACCCAAGCGTGCGTGGCCTCGGCTTCGGCGCGGCGGCCCTCGCGGCCTGCATCGCGGAGGCACGCGCGCGCGGCGCAGCGCTGGTGTGGTGCAACGCGCGCGAGGCGGCGCTCGGCTTCTACCTGCGCGCAGGCTTCGTCGCGACCGGCGATCGCTTCGAGATCGCCGGCATCGGCCCGCACTTCCGCGCCCACTTCGAGTTAGGTGAGTTAGGGGCCGAGGCGCCCGCCCGGGAGCGGCACTAACGCCGATGGCTATGGTCCGCCTTCGCGCCCCCGTCCCGGCGCTCAGGTTCCAGCCATGCAAGCGAACGTCGCCGCGAAGCCCGATCCGTTGCTGATTCTGTTCTCGTACTACCGCGACGCGGAGCTGCGCGGCTCGAACCTCATCTACCGCATGCTGCGCATGCTGCCCGACGGCGAATCGCAGCTGCTGCTCTCCGAGCACCTCGCCGACGAGACGCGCCACGCCTGGCTCTGGACCCTGCGCATCAAAGAAATGGGTGCAGCGCCGCTACCGATCGAGGACGGTTATCAGGTCCGCATCGGCAAGCGTGCCGGCATCCCGCGGCACCCGGTGGATCTGCTCGCGCTCACAGCAGTCGTCGAGCAGCGCGCGCTGCGGCGTTATCAGGAACACGCGAGGCGGCCGGGCGTCGATGAGCGCACGCTCGAGGTGCTGCGCGCCGTCAGCAAAGACGAAGGCTGGCACATCGAGTGGATCCGCAAGAAGGGCCGCGAACTCGCGGCGGCCGACGGGACGCCGGAACGCTTCGACGCTTCGATCGAGCGTTTTCGGCAGATCGACCGCGAGGTGTGGGCGGAACTCGAGGCGTTCGAGCGCTCGCTCGGGCTGGCGAGCTGAGCGCAGCGCCGAAGTCTCCGAGCCCGCCTCGCGCGCGCCCGAGCTGGGCCGGCCTCGGCGCGCGCTTGTTGCTGCGCGCGCTTGCGGCGCTTCCCGATCGCGCGGGCTTGGTGTTAGGCGCAGCGTTCGGTCGCGGCTGGGTGCGGCTCGGATTCCCGCGCACGCACGACGCGCGCGTGAACCTGCGCATCGCGTTTCCCGAGTGGAGCGAAGCGGAGCGCGAGCGCGTGCTGGTGCACTCGTTCGAGAACATGGGACGCAGCCTGGTGGAACTCGCGTGGGTCGGGCGGCGCAGCCCCGAGACGCACGTCGCGCGCGTTCGCTTCGAGGGCCTCGAACACCTGGAAGCTGCCCGCGCGCGCGCCGGACCGGGCGGGCTGATCATGCTGACCGCTCACTTCGGCTCGTGGGAACTGTTTGCCGCCGCGATGGCGGCGCACGGCCACGCGGTCGCCGTGGTGTTCCGCGCGCGCGACGACGCGGGCTTCGACGAAGTGTTACGGGAGCGGCGCCTCGAGGCCGGCACGCAATACCTGGCGCGGGGCAGCGCAGCACTTGGAGTGGTGAAGGCGCTGCGCCGGGGAGCAATCCTCGCTCTCCCGTTCGATCAGAACGTGCGCGCACAGGATGGAGTCTTCGTGCCGTTCTTTGGCCGCCTCGCTTGCACGCGCTCGGGGCCTGTCCAGATCGCGATGTCGACCGGCGTACCCGTTCTGCCCATGTTCCTGCACCGGGACCCTCGCGATCCCGCGCGTCATGTCGTGCGCATCCGCGCCGCGATCACGCTCGATTCCGGAGGCGACGAAGACGCGGCGTTGCTCGAGAACACACGCCGCATGACGCGCGCGATCGAGAGCGAGATTCGCGCGGCACCGGAACTTTGGGCCTGGGTGCATCGCCGTTGGCGCACGCAACCGCCAGGAGAGCCGCGGCCCGCGTACCGCCGCGAGCGCCGCTACTGACTTCGCCCTAACAGCGTCGCGGGACTGCGAACGTCGAGGCGCAGCTGACACGGAGGCCACGGTTCGACTTCGCTCGCCTGCGCCTCGCTGCGCGCAGCGAAGCGCTGCTTGCTCGTTACTGGCAGCGCGGGAAGGCGGGCGGCACCTCGTCCCTCGACACCGAAGCCACGGTTCGACTCCGCTCGGCTGCGCGCGGCGAAGCGCTGCTTGCTAACGCCTCTTTCGCCCAGCCGCGGATGGCGGCCGGTCGAGGGGCGACGCTGCGATCACGCAATCCTTCCCCGCCCCTTTCGCCTCGTAGAGCGCGCGATCCGCCGCGTCGAACGTGTCGTCGGCCGTGGTCGAATGCAGCGCCACGCCGAGCGACACGGTCACGCCGACGCTTTCATCGCTGTCGGGCAACAAGAAACGGTGCGCAGAGAGCACGGCGCGAACCTTCTCGGCGAGAGCAACAGCGCCGTCCAGAGTCGTTTGCGGCACGAGGATCGCGAACTCCTCGCCGCCGTAGCGCGCCAGGTAATCGGACTCGCGGACCTGCTCGTTCATCAACTGGGCAGTCACGGCGAGCACGCGGTCGCCCGCCGCGTGGCCGTAGCGGTCGTTCAGCAGTTTGAAATCGTCGATGTCGACGAGCAGCAGGCAGAGCGGCTGGCCGCTTCGCTCGGAGCGCTTCACCTCGCGCGCGAACTGATCGTGGAAGTGGCGGTGATTATGGAGATGCGTGAGCCCGTCCGTGATCGAGAGCTGCTCGAGCACTTCGTTCGCCCGCAACAACTCCTGGTTGCGATCTTCGAGTGCTCGCCGCTGCACCTCGAGCTGCCCCGCCATCTCGTTGAACGAGCGCGCGAGGCGTTGCACTTCGTCCTGCCCTTCGCGGAGATTCACGCGCACGCCGGTTTCGCCTGCCGCGAGCCGGCGCGCGCCGTCTGCGAGGTCGAGCAGCGGTTGCAAGCGCCAGGCGCCAATCGCGAACGCGGCGACGCCCGCGACGCTGGCGATCAGCAAGCTGGCGAGCATCACGATCAGGATCGTGCCCGATGGTGCGGTGGCGATCGGGCTGGCGAGCGCGAGCTGCCAAGGCGTGCCTGAGAGATTTCGCCGGAGTGAGAGGAAGAGAGTGCCTTCGCTGTCACGCGCTTCCGAGAAGCCGGTCGATCTCGCCAACTCGAGCGTGGCCTGAGCGCCCGCGACGAGATGTCCGGTCGAATCCACAATGGCTGCTCGGGTGGGCGATCGGCCGTCCGCACCCGTGATCGCAGCCAGCGGGTTCAGGGCGGCAAGCAGGGAAGTCTGCCCGCCCGCAGTTTTGAGCGGCACTCGGATCAGTTCCACCGCCATCCCGCCAACCTGAGCGATAGCCGCCCCGCCGCGCGACGGGATTCGCATGTCCACACTCGAAGCCCACTGATCGGGAAGCCAGGAGCTGACAGAGATCCCGGCAGCCGGGTCGCGGCCTCGCACGATCGCGAAGCCGAGCGCTTCCGGTTCGAGTTCGAGGAGTCGCGTCAGCCTCTGGCGAGCGGCGGAACTTCCGGAGGCGCCGCGCGACAGCGCGTCGACGAGTTCCGGATCGGTCGCGAGGAATCGAATGTGTTCGCGTTGACTCGCGCGCCAAGCCTCGAGACCGGCCTGCGCGCTGACGAACTCTCGATTGAGTTCGCGCTCGAGGCTGTTCCGCAGACCCGACTCGAGCACTTCTCGCGCGGCAAGCCCCATCAGAATTACCGCGAGCATGCACAGCCCGAGCACTAGTGCTGCTGTGTCGCGGGCAAGGCTCCGGCGGAGCCACGCGAGCGAGCGCGTTTCGGTAGGAAGGTGCGAGTTCACGTCCTTGGATAGATCGGAAGGCGAGGAGGCCTGCTTGATAGGCGCCCGGGCGCCAACTCCCCCCCCGAAACTGCCGACGCTCCCCTCACTCAGGGTCGGGATTTCGCGTGGCCCCGCGGGCACGCTTTCGATAGGTTGCGCCCCCTTCGCCCGCTGGGAGCGCCGATGTCCGCGGACCCGCAGCCCGTCGTCAGCCTGAAGACCGGCTCGCTCTCGGAAATGTCCGACAACGAGCGGCTCAAGGTCGCGAGCCAGGGCCTGTTCTACGTCGCCGACGGCAAGGCCACGCACACGTTCTTGGACGAGATGCGGCTGCTCGACAGCGGCGCCGAACAGACCGTTTCCGGCACCGCCAAGGAGCTCTCGAAGTTCTTCGGGATCTACAAGCAGCAGGGGCGCGGCGAGCGCGGCCGGAAGACCCACGACTACTTCTTCATGGTGCGGATCAAGAATCCGGCCGGCGGGAAGCTCGCGCCGGGCCAGTGGATCGCGCTGGATGAGGCCGCCGACCGGTTCGCGGACGGGACGCTGCGGCTCACTTCGCGGCAGGCGATCCAGTACCACAAGGTCTACGGCCCGAACTTGGCGCCGTTGATGCGGCACCTGAACCGCAGCTACCGCGACGGCGCGTCGATCTCGGCCTGCGGCGACGTGAACCGCAACGTGATGGCCTCGCCGATCGACGAGCTCGACCCGAGTTGCGCGCCCGGAGGCCTGCTGCTCGCGCAAGAGATCGCGGCGGACCTGACGCCGCGCACTTCCTCGTACTTCCAGATCTTCGTCTCGGACGACGCCGGCCGAAACCAGGCGCCCGTGAACGTCGACGAGCCGATCTACGGCGCGCACTACCTGCCGCGCAAGTTCAAGATCGGCATCGCGCACCCGCGCGACGGTTCAGCGGACGTGCGCACGCAGGACGTCGGCCTCGTGCCGGCGGACGAGCGCGGCGAGCGCTGGGATCTCTACAGCGGCGGCGGGCTGGGACTCACCCATAACAACCCGAAGACCGCCGCGCTGCTCGGCGAGTATCTCGGCCGCATCGCGCGCGAGCAGGCTGTCGATGCTTGCCGTGCGATCGTGATTCTCCAGAAAGAGAACGGCGATCGGAAGGACCGCAAGCAGGCGCGCTGGAAGTACACGCTGCGGCGACTCGGTGTGCCCGCGGTGCAGAAGGAACTGCGCGAGCGCTTCGGCATCGCGCTCGAAGACGCGGCGCCGGTGCGCATCGCCGACATGCAGCTGCACCTCGGCTGGCATGCGCAGCGCGGGGGACGCGGTTACTACGGACTCTCCGTCGAAAACGGGCGCCTCAAGGGCGCGCAGCGCAAGGCCGTGCGCGAGGCCGTCGAGAAACTCGGCTGTTCGGTGGTGCTCACGCCGCAGCAAGATCTGATTCTGTGCGATGCGCCGGACGCTGCGAGCATCGAGCGCATCCTCGACGCGCACGGCGCGCTGCGGCCCGAGACGGTTTCGCGCGTGCGGGCGAACGCGATGGCGTGCCCGGCGAAGCCCACCTGCGGGCTCGCGATGACCGACGCCGAGAACATCCTCCCGCACTACATGGACGCGCTCGAGGCGGCGGGCTTTGGCGACGTCGATGTGGTGGTCCGCATGACCGGTTGCCCCAACAACTGCGCGCGTCCGCCGTCCGCGGAGATCGGCATCTTCGGCTACGGCAAGAACGACCACGTGATCCTGGTCGGCGGCGCGCGCAACGGCGAACGGCTCGCACACACACTGTACGGGCGAATCGCGGAGCAGCAGATGGTGCCGCTGCTGGTCGGCCTCGCGCGGGCGATCCGCGAGCACGGGGCGGGCCTGCCGGCGGGCGACTTCCTGCACCGCGCCGATCCGGCGCAGTTGCGCGCTTGGGTCGGGATCGCCGACGGCAAGTAGGCGTGCTCGCCACCCGCTTCAGCGCTGTTCTCGGCTCCCTATCCTCGGAAGCCTCGCGCCCTCACAGAGGTATGCTGCGCCCGTGACGTCCCCCACCCCCGCTAGCGCGCGAGCCATCGCGCACGCCGCCCTCGACGAGGGGTGCATCGCGCGCGCTGAGGCGCTCTGGCTAGCCGAGCGCATGGCTGATGCGAGCGTGCGCGGCGCCGTGTTCGAAGCTGCCGCCGAGAGCACGCGGCGCGCCCAGGGCGACACCGTCACGTTCTCGCGAAACGTATTCATCCCGCTCACCAATCTGTGCCGCGATCGCTGCTCGTACTGCACGTTCGCGAAGCCCGACGACTCGCCCGAAGCGAAGACCTACACGCTCGCCGAAGTGGCCGACGTGACGCGCGGCGGCGTGCGCACGGGCTGCATCGAGGCGCTCTTCTGCCTCGGCGACAAACCCGAGATCGCGTATCGCTCGTATCGCGAGTGGCTCGCGGGCGTCGGGTTCCGCTCGACCGCGGAGTACCTCGTCGAAGGTTGCCGCGTCTCGTTCGAAGGCGGCATGCTGCCGCACACCAACGCGGGCATCCTGACCCAACAAGAGATGGTGGCGTTGCGGCGCTGGAACGCGTCGATGGGCCTAATGCTCGAGTCGGTGAGCCCGCGCCTGCGCGGCAAAGGCATGGCGCATCAGTACGCGCCGGACAAAGACCCGGCCGTGCGACTGCGCATGCACGAGGAAGCGGGCGAGCTGAAGATCCCGTTCACGACGGGCATGTTGCTCGGGATCGGCGAGAACATCGAGGAGCGCGTCGACACGCTGTTCGCGATGCGCGCGCTCGACGACCGTTACGGGCACATCCAGGAAGCGATCATCCAGCCGTTCCACCCGAAACCGGGCACGCGCATGCGCTGGGCGTCGGCGATCACGGATGGCGAGGTCGCGGACTGGAGCGCGCTGGCGCGGCTCGTGCTCGGGCGCGACATCAATGTTCAGGCGCCGCCGAATCTTTCGCCGGAGTCGTTCGGTGAGCTGCTGAGCGCGGGCGTCAGCGATTGGGGCGGCGTCTCGCCTGTTACGGTGGATTTCATCAACCCCGAGGCGCCGTGGCCTGCACTGCGCGATCTGCGCACGCGCACTGAGGCGCACGCAAAACGGTTGGTCGAGCGTCTGCCCGTGTATCCGAAGCACGCGCGGCGGCCCGAGTTCTTTCACCCCGCGGTGTACGAGGCCGTGCAGCGCGCGGCCTCTGACGATTTCCACGCGCGTCCGCGCATGAGCCTGGAGGCTGCCTAATGCTCGAGCGACTTCTCTCCGCCGTAAAGCCCGATTTTGCGCGGTTGCTGGATGGCGCGCTCTCGGGGCGCGAACTCTCGCGCGAAGACGCGATCACGCTGCTCACCTCCCAGGGCGCCGATTATCAGGCGTTGCTGCTCGCGGCGGACGCGGCGCGCAAGCAGGACAAGGGCGACGACGTCTCCTACGTCGTGTGCCGCAACATCAACTTCACGAACGTGTGTTACGTCGGCTGCTCGTTCTGCGGGTTCGCGCGGCACCGCGACGAGCCCGAGGCCTACGACCGCTCGATGGAGCAGATTCTCGCGAAGTGCGACGACGCGGTCGCGCGCGGCGCCACCGAAGTCTGCATCCAAGGCGGCATCGACCCGCACAAGGATCACAACCACTACCGGCAGATCCTGATCTCGATCAAGGCGAAGTACCCGAATCTCCACATCCACGCTTTCTCGCCGGAGGAAATCAATTTCGCGCAGCCGAAGAGCGGCATGCCGCTCCCGGAGTTCCTCTGCTGGCTGAAGGACGCGGGGCTCGGGACGATTCCCGGCACCGCCGCCGAGATCCTCGACGACAGCGTGCGCCGTTCGCTCTCGCCTAACAAGCTGATGACGGAGCGCTGGAAGGAAATCGTGCGCGCCGCGCACGGCGTCGGGCTGCGCTCGACCTCGACGATCATGTACGGCCACATCGAAAAGCCGCATCACATCGCTGGGCATTTGGACACGATCCGCGAGATCCAGAAAGAGACGGGCGGCTTCACCGAGTTCGTGCCGCTCGGCTTCATCCACGAGAAGAACGCACTCGGGCACGTCGAGATCACGCGGCCGGGCCCGTCCGCGGCGGAAGACCTGAAGATGATCGCGGTGTCGCGCCTGTTCCTGCGGCCGGGGATCGTGAACATTCAAATGTCGTGGGTGAAGATCGGGCCGAAGCTTGCGCAGGTCTCGCTCACGGCCGGCGCGAACGACATGGGCGGCACGCTGATGGAAGAGTCGATCAGCCGCGAGTCGGGCGCCGATTTCGGCGAGAACCTCCCGGCCGAGGACATGCGCCGCCTGATTCGCGAGATGGGCCGCACGCCGGTCGAGCGCAGCACCACCTAC
>JANNRF010000024.1:0-24680 GCA_031401135.1 Deltaproteobacteria bacterium
CGCTACGGCGAGGCGATGCAGGCGTTCCTCGCGGCCAAGGGCGAATACGCAGCGATCGCGAAGCGCGTGATCGGCGGATACCTGAGTTACGCGTTCCACCGCGTCGGCGAAGTGACGGACACGATCGACGGCATCGACCGCATCATGGGCGCGGGCTTCAACTGGGCGCCGCCCTCGGTGCTGGTGGATGCGCTCACGCCCGCGGGCGCGGTCGCGCTGATCGCGGGCGCTGGGCTGCCGGTGCCCGCGGCGCTGCGCGATGCTGCGAAGCAAGGCGCGCCGCGCTTCTTCCGCCACCCGACGATCAACCCGGGCAAGTTCTTCGTCGCGAACTGACGCGAGCCGCCCAACAACTTTCACACTCGCAAGAGCAGAGCTGGAGAACTCGATGAGCGATCGCAAAGAGGTCTACGTCCTCGGCGGCTTTCAGACGGACTTCGCGCGCAACTGGACCAAGGAGAACAAGCACTTCTCCGCGCTGATGCGCGAATCCGTGCACGGCGCGCTCGAGCGCTGCGAGATCGCTCCCGAGGAAGTGCAGAGCGCGCACGTCGGCAACTTCGCCGCCGAGCTCTACTGCATGCAGGGCCACCTGGGCGCGTTCTTCACCGAAGTGCACCCGGCGTTCAGCGGCCTCCCGACTTCGCGCCACGAGGCGGCCTGCGCTTCGGGCTCGATCGCGCTGCTGGCGGCCTCCGCCGAAATCGAAGCCGGGCGCTACGACCTGCAAGCCGTCGTGGGCATCGAGCAGATGAAGACGGTCTCCGCGGCGAAGGGCGGCAGTTATTTGGGAACGGCGGCGTGGTATGAGCAGGAAGCGGAGGGCGTCGAGTTCCCGTTCCCGAAGCTGTTCGGCAAGCTCGGCGACGAATACGACAAGCGTTATGGCCTCCGGGACGAGCACCTCGCCGAGATCAGCCGGCTCAACTACGACAACGCCAAGCTGAACCCGCTCGCGCAGACCCGTAATTGGTACATGAACAAAGATCACGCGTTGGTTCGCACCGAGGACAACGCCGCGGTCGGCGGGCGCATCCGCATCAGCGATTGCTCGCAGGTGACGGACGGCGCGGTGACGGTGTTCCTCGCCTCGCGCGAGTACGCGGAGCGCTACGCGCGCGGGCGCGGGCTGCGCCTCGATCAGATCCCGCGCATCAAGGGCTGGGGCCACCACACCGCGCGGCTGCGCTTCGCGGACAAGGTCGAGGAGAGCAAGAACGCGGAGTACGTGCTGCCGCACGTGCGCGCGACCATCACCGACGCTTGGAAGCGCGCGGGCGTGGCCGACGTCCACGGCGTCGACGGCATCGAGACCCACGATTGCTTCACCACCTCGGAGTACATGGCGATCGACCACTTCGGCATCACCGCGCCCGGCGAGAGCTGGAAGGCGGTCGAGTCGGGCGTGCTCGAAATCGACGGCAAACACCCGATCAACCCGAGCGGCGGCCTAATTGGCGCCGGCCACCCGGTGGGCGCGACCGGCGTGCGGCAGGTGCTCGACGCGGTGCTGCAAGTGACCGGCCAGGCGGGCGCTTATCAGGTGGAAGGCGCGAAGAACTTCCAGACACTGAACATTGGCGGCAGCGGCACGACGAGCTGTTCGTTCATCATCGGGGTTTGATTCAGCCTCACCCGCGAGAGTCCATGGAAACCGTCCGCATTCACGAAGCCGGCGCGCGCGACGGGCTGCAGAACGAGGCGGACGTCGTCCCTACGGCGCTGAAGCTCGAGCTGCTCGGTCGGCTCGCTGGCGCGGGCATTCGCTCGATGGACGCGACCAGCTTCGTCTCGCCGCAGTGGATCCCGCAACTCGCCGACGCGGACGCGCTCGCGGCCCAGCTCGAGCTGCGGCCCGGCGTCTCGTACATGGCGCTGGTTCCCAACCTCGCGGGCTACGAGCGCTTCACGAAGTCGCGCTTCGATGTGGTGGCGTTCTTCGCCTCGGCGAGCGAATCGCATAACAAGAGCAACGTGAATCGCTCGATCGCGGAGCACCTCGATCGCTTCAAGCCAGTTGTCGAGCGCGTGAAGGCCGACGGCAAACTGCTGCGCTGTTACCTCTCGACCGTGTGCGGCTGCCCGTTCGAGGGCGACGTGCCCGTCGCGCAGGTGATGCGCGTGACGCGGCAACTGCTGGCGCTCGGCGCGGACGAGATCTCGTTCGGCGACACGATCGGCGTCGGCGTGCCGGGGCAGGTGCGCGAGTTGGTGCGCGCGCTCGCGGGCGAGATCCCGCTCGCGCGCGTCTCGCTGCACTTCCACGACACCTACGGCCGCGCGCTCGCGAACGTGCAAGCGGGCTACGAGGAGGGCGTGCGCGCCTTCGACTCCTCGCTCGGCGGCCTCGGCGGCTGCCCATACGCGCCCGGCGCATCGGGCAACGTGGCGACCGAGGACGTGGTGGATCTGTTCGAGCGCTCGGGCGTGAAGACGGGCGTCGATCTCGATGCGCTGGTGGACGTGACGGACTGGATGGCGCGCGATGTGCTGAAGCGGCCGCTGCCTGGGCGCGTGTATCGCGCGGTGCTCGGCGTGCGTTCGCGGACGGCGTAGCCAGCGAGACTTTCCCTCGCCCCCGCCCCTCGGGGCCTCCCCATTCTTCTATGGCCTTCACGAGTCCACGTCGATAATGTTTGCCAGTTCACGTCAACTGGCCGAGGAAAATGTGACGACGCCCAGCAAGCCGCTCGAACTCTCGATCTCGGAGGTGTGCGAGCGGCTCGATCTCTCGCCGCGCACGGTCCGGTACTACGAGGAACTCGGGTTGCTGCCCGGGGTGCGGCGCAAGGCGGGAGCGCGCCGCGTCTTCGGCGAGGACGAACTTCAGCGCCTGCGTTTCATCACGCGCCTGAAAGCGCTCGGCCTTTCGCTCGGTGAAGTGCGCGACTTGAACGCGGTGTACGCGATTCAGGGCACCACGCGCGCGATGCTCGCACGCCTCGACGGGCTGCTCGGCTCTCGCCTCAGCGATCTCGACCAGCGCATCGCAGAACTCGGCGCGCTGCGCGACGAAATCAGCAAGTATCGAGACCACGTCGCGGAGCGGGTCGAGGCGCACGTCGCCGCCCAGATCGCTCGCGCGCAGGAGACCGCATGACCGCCGCCGCCCAAGTCACCCCGCTGCATCGCGCGCCGCAGCGCATTCGCGTCGTCACGGCGGCTTCGCTGTTCGACGGCCACGACGCTGCGATCAACATCATGCGCCGCTTGTTACAGGCGCAGGGCGCCGAGGTGATCCACCTCGGCCACGACCGCTCCGTCAACGAGATCGTCGAGGCGGCGATCCAAGAAGACGCGCAGGCGATCGCGATCTCGTCTTATCAGGGCGGCCACCTCGAGTTCTTCAAGTACCTCGTGGATCGGCTGCGCTCGCTCGGCGCGGGGCACGTGCGCGTATACGGCGGCGGCGGCGGCACGATCGTGCCGGAGGAGATCGCGGAGCTGCACGCGTATGGCGTCGCGCGCCTGTTCAGCCCCGAGGACGGCCGCACGCTCGGCCTCGACGGCATGATCGGCAAGCTGCTGAGCGAGTGCCGCGCGAACGCGTTGCCGCCGCGCGCGGCGGAAGCGAGCCTGCTCGCGGCAGGCGACTTCGGCGCGATCGCACGCACGATCACTTGGTTCGAGGAAGCGGCTGCGGACGCGCTCGCGCCGGCGGAGAAGCTGCGCGCTGCGCTGCGCGCGCAAGCAGCGCAGAAAAACGCGCCGATTCTCGGCTTCACGGGCCCGGGTGGCGCGGGAAAATCGAGCGTCGTCGACGAACTCGTGCGCCGCTTCCGGCTCGACTACCCCGAGCGCCGGATCGGCTTGTTATTGGTCGACCCGACGCGGCGGCGCTCCGGCGGCGCGCTGCTCGGCGACCGCATCCGCATGAACTCCGTCCACGGCGAGGGCGTGTTCGTGCGCTCGCTCGCCACGCGCCAGGCGCACCTCGCGCTCTCGCAGGCTGTGCAGGACGCGGCGCTCGTGCTGCGCGGTGCGGGCTGCGATCTCGTGCTCGTGGAGACCGCGGGCATTGGCCAGAGCGACAGCGAAGTCGTGGATCTCGCCGACGCCGCGGTTTACGTGATGACGCCCGAATACGGCGCCCCCTCGCAGCTCGAAAAGATCGACATGCTCGAACTCGCGGACTTCGTCGTGCTCAACAAGTCGGATCGGCGCGGCGCGGCCGACGCGCTGCGCGACGTGCGCAAGCAGTGGCGCCGGAATCACCCGGGCGCGCCGAGTGTCGACGAGCAGCTGCCGGTGTTCGCGACCGTCGCGAGCCAGTGGGACGACCCGGGCGTCGAGAAGTTGTTCGCAGCGCTGCGCGCGAAGGCGGAAGCGCTCGGCGGCGCGTTCCCGGCGCGCGCGTCGGCGTCGCACGAGCCGATCGTCTCGCCGCCGCCGCTCGTGCCCGCCGGCCGCGAGCGCTACCTCGACGAGATCGCTCAGGCGGTGCGCGGTTACCGCAAGCGCAGCGAGGAACTCGCAGACACTGCGCACACGGCGCAGGCGCTCAGGGATTCGGCGCGCGAACTCGCGGATGCACCCGCAGCGGTGCGCGAGGCGCTCGCACAGAGAGCGGCGCAGCGCGAGGCCGCGCTCGAGCCCGCGCTGCGCGAAGCACTCGCGGCGTGGCCTAACACTCGCGCGCGCTACGAGGCGGAGCGCCAGAGCTACGAGGTGCGCGGGCGCGCGATCGAAGTGGAGAACGCGGTCGGCACGCTCAGCGGCACGAAGCTGCCGCGCATCGCCGTGCCACGCGATACCGAAGCCGGCGTTCTCACGCGCTTCCTGCGCCAGGAAAATCTGCCGGGCGAGTTCCCGTTCACGGCCGGCGTGTTCCCGTTCAAGCGCCCCGAAGAAGAGCCCGCGCGCATGTTCGCTGGCGAAGGCGAGCCCGAGCGCACGAACCGGCGCTTCCACGTGCTAGCGGCTTCGCAGCCCGCGAATCGCCTCTCGACCGCGTTCGACAGCGTGACGCTCTACGGCCGCGATCCCGACGAGCGCCCGGATATTTACGGGAAGGTTGGCACCTCCGGCGTCTCGGTCTGCACCGTGGACGACGCGAAGAAGCTCTACTCGGGCTTCGACCTGTGCGCCGCCGCCACCTCCGTCTCGATGACGATCAACGGCCCCGCGCCGACGATTCTCGCGTTCTTCCTGAACGCCGCGATCGATCAGCAGGTCGAGCGGCACCTGCGCGAGGCCGGCCAACTCGAAGCCGTGCGCACCCGTTTCGCCGCGCGCGGACTGCCCACTTATCAGGGCGATGTGCCCGCATCGCACAACGGCCTCGGCATCGCGCTGCTCGGCATTCGCGGCGACGAGGCCGTAGACGCCGAGACCTACGCACGCATCAAGGCCGACGTGCTCGCGAGAGTTCGCGGCACGGTGCAGGCCGACATCCTGAAAGAAGACCAGGCCCAGAACACCTGCATCTTCTCGACCGACTTCTCGTTGAAGGTGATGGGCGACATCCAAGAGTACTTCGTCCATAACAAAGTCCGGAACTTCTACTCGGTCTCGATCTCCGGCTACCACATCGCGGAAGCGGGAGCGAACCCGATCTCGCAGCTCGCCTTCACGCTCGCGAACGGCTTCACCTACGTGGAGGCCTACCGCGCGCGCGGCATGCGCGTCGACGACTTCGCGCCGAACTTCTCGTTCTTCTTCAGCAACGGCCTGGATGCCGAGTACAACGTGATCGGCCGCGTGGCGCGCCGCATCTGGGCGATCGCGATGCGCGATCTGTACGGCGCCTCGGATCGCAGCCAGAAGCTGAAGTACCACATCCAGACTTCGGGCCGGTCCCTGCACGCGCAGGAGATGGCGTTCAACGACATCCGCACCACGCTGCAAGCGCTCACGGCGATTCAAGACCACTGCAACTCGCTGCACACGAACGCTTATGACGAAGCCGTGACGACGCCGACCGAGGAATCCGTGCGGCGCGCGCTCGCGATTCAGCTCGTGATCAACCGCGAGCTCGGCATCACGCGCACGGAGAACGCGCTGCAGGGCAGCTACGCGATCGAGTGGCTCACGGACGCGGTCGAGGAGGCGGTGCTGCAGGAGTTCGAGCGGCTCGCGCAGCGCGGCGGCGTGCTCGGCGCGATGGAGACGCACTACCAGCGCGGCAAGATTCAAGACGAGAGCCTGTTCTACGAAGCCAAGAAGCACACGGGCGAGCTGCCGATCATCGGCGTGAACACGTTCGAGAATCCGCACCCTGAGAAGTCGCAACGGCCGCTGGCGCTCCAGCGCGCCACGGATGAGGAAAAGCAGCGGCAGCTCATTTCGCTGCGCGCGTTCCAGGGGCGGCACGAAAGCGAGGCGGGGGCTGCGTTGGCGCAGCTGCGGGCCGTCGCGCGCAGTGGCGGCAACGTGTTCGCGGAGCTGATGGAGACGGTGAAGAGCGCGAGCCTCGGGCAGATCACCCACGCGCTGTTCGACGTCGGCGGCTCCTACCGCCGCTCAATGTGATTAGGCGCGAGCGCCTCGCAGCAGGCGCGGAGTTCGCGAGCGAGCCCGCGACCGGAAGGAGAGAGTGATGTCGGATCTAGCGAAGTGGCGGGCCCTTGCGGCGAAGGAACTGCGCGGCGCGGAACCGGAGACGCTCACGCAGAAGACCGCGGACGGGCTTGTGCTGAAGGCGCTCTACACCGCGGCGGATCTCGAAAAACTCGCGCTCACAGACACGTTGCCGGGCATGTTCCCGTTTGTGCGCGGCCCGCGCGCCACGATGTACGCGAACCGCGCCTGGACAATTCGGCAGTACGCCGGCTTCTCGACCGCTGAAGAGTCGAACGCGTTCTACAAGGCAAACCTCGCGGGTGGCCAGCAGGGCCTCTCCGTGGCCTTCGATCTCGCGACGCACCGCGGCTACGACTCGGATCACGCACGTGTTACGGGCGACGTCGGCAAGGCAGGTGTCGCGATCGACTCGGTCGAGGACATGAAGCTGCTGTTCGAGGGCATCCCGCTCGATCGCGTCACTGTCTCGATGACGATGAACGGCGCCGTGCTGCCCGTGCTGGCGTGCTTCGTGGTCGCGGCAGAAGAGCAGGGCGTCGCGCAGGAGAAGCTCGCCGGGACGATCCAGAACGACATCCTCAAAGAGTTCATGGTCCGTAACACCTACATCTATCCGCCCGAGCCGAGCATGCGCATCGTGGCCGACATCATTGAGTACACGGCGAAGCAGATGCCGAAGTTCAACTCGATCTCGATCAGCGGCTACCACATGCAGGAAGCCGGCGCGACGACCGTTCAGGAACTCGCCTTCACGATCGCCGACGGCCTCGACTACGTGCGCGCCGCGCTCTCGAAAGGCCTCGACATCGACGCCTTCGCCGGCCGCCTCTCGTTCTTCTGGTGCATCGGCATGAACTTCTATCTCGAGGTCGCGAAGATGCGCGCCGCGCGGCGCATCTGGGCTGAGCGCATGCAGAAAGAGTTCGCGCCCAAGAAGACTGATTCGTTGATGCTGCGCACCCACTGTCAGACCTCGGGAGCGAGCCTCACCGAGCAAGACCCGATGAACAACATCATCCGCACCACGATCGAGGCGATGGCCGCGGTGTTCGGCGGCACGCAGTCGCTGCACACGAACGGCTACGACGAGGCAGTGAGCCTGCCCACGGACGCAGCGGCGCGCATCGCCCGTAACACCCAGCTCATCATGCAGGAAGAGTCCGGTATCCCGTTCGTGATCGATCCCTGGGGCGGCTCGTATTTCATGGAGTCGCTCACCGAGAGCGTTTATCAGGCCGCGAACCAGTTGATCGATGAGGTCGAGGCGATGGGCGGCATGACCAAGGCGATCGTCGCCGGCGTGCCCAAGCTCAAGATCGAGGAAGCGGCGACGCGTAGGCAGGCGCGCGTCGATAGCGGCGAAGACGTGATCGTCGGCGTCAACAAGTACCGGCTCGCGACCGAGACGCAGCTCGAGGTGCGCGACATCGACAACACGGCGGTGCGCGAATCGCAGATCAAGCGCCTCGTCGCGATCAAGGCGAAGCGCGACACGAAGCGCGTCGAGGCGGCGCTCGCACAGATCACGGAGCTCGCGCGCAGCGGGCACGGCAACCTGCTCGCGGCGGGCATCGAAGCTGCGCGCGCGCGCGCCACGGTGGGCGAAATCTCGTCCGCACTCGAGACCGTGTACGGTCGCCACCGCGCCGAGATCCGTTCGGTGTCCGGGGTCTACGCAGGCATGTACCGCGGCGATGGCGAGTTCGAGTCCGCGCGCAGCGAAGTCGAGGCTTTCGCGAAGGGCGAAGGGCGCCGGCCGCGCATGCTCGTGGTGAAGCTCGGCCAAGACGGCCACGACCGCGGCATCAAGGTGATCGCGACGGCCTTCGCGGATCTGGGCTTCGACGTCGACATCGGCCCGTTGTTCCAAACGCCCGACGAAGCCGCGCAGCAAGCCGTCGACGCGGACGTGCACGCGATCGGCGTCTCGAGCCAGGCCGGCGGTCACAAAACGCTCGTGCCCGAACTGGTCGCAGCGCTGCGCAGGAAGGGCGCGAACGACGTCGTCGTGATCGTCGGCGGCATCATCCCGCCGCAGGACTACGGCTTCCTGCGCGAGCAGGGCGCAGCCGCGATCTTCGGCCCCGGCACCGCGGTCCCGAAAGCTGCGCGCGAAGTGCTGCAGGCGATCCGCGCCCGGCACGCTGCATGACGGCGGGCGCCGCGGGCGAGGCGCTCACGACGCGTCTCGAGAGCGTGAGCGATTATTGCGCGGCGATCCGCAGCGGCGATCGCCGCGCCATCGCGCGCGCGATCACGCTGATCGAGAGCACGCGCGCGGACCGACAGGCATTAGGGCAGGCGATCCTCGATGCGCTCGTCGGCCACGCCGGCGGCGCCGTGCGCATCGGCATCACCGGCCCGCCGGGCGTCGGCAAGAGCACCTTCATCGAAGCCTTCGGGCTGCATCTCGTGGCGCAGGGCAAGAGCGTCGCGGTGCTCGCGATCGATCCCTCGAGCCCTGTTACGGGCGGCAGCATCCTCGGCGACAAGACGCGCATGGAGCAGCTCGCGCTTTCCGAGCGCGCCTTCATCCGCCCCTCGCCGAGCGGCGGCGCGCTGGGCGGCGTCGCGCACCGCACGCGCGAGGTGATGCTGCTCTGCGAAGCGGCGGGCTTCGACGTGGTGGTGATCGAAACCGTGGGCATTGGCCAGAGCGAGGTCGCGGTGCGCTCGATGGTCGATTTCTTCGCCGTGTTATTGCAGCCCGCGTCGGGCGACGACCTGCAGGGCATCAAGCGCGGCGTGCTCGAACTCGCGGACGCGCTGGTCGTCAACAAGGCCGACGGCGACTTGCGCGCGGCTGCGCTGCGCTCGGTGCAAGAGCACGAGCAGGCGCTCTCGCTGTTTCGCCCGTCCTCGAGTGGCTGGAAGCCGCTGGCGATGGCGGCCAGCGCGCGCACCGGCGAGGGCGTCGCGGAGCTGTGGCAGACCGCCCTCGCGCAGCGCGACACGCTCACGAAGAGTGGCGCCCTCGACAGCCAGCGTCGCCGCCAAGCGCGCGAGTGGATGTGGAGCCTGGTCGAAGAGGGCCTGCGCCAAGCGCTCCGCCAAAACCCCGAGGCCCGGGCTGCGATCCCCGGGCTCGAGGCGGATGTGGAGGCGCAGAGCGTGACTCCCGCTGCGGGCGCTCGGGCAATTCTCGAAGCGTTCCGGCGCTCGCGCTGACACGGGCCAGAATCGCCCCGAATCCCCCTCAACGTCGCCCATCTCCCTGCCGATGAGTCGTGCGCCAGGGCACAAACGGCCACTGCCGGCGCTGCGCGCTGGCTACGAGTCGGGACGACAATGGTGCAGATCAACATGGCGGGGCGAGAGATCGTCCTGAAGTTCGTCTATTACGGCCCGGCGCTGTCGGGCAAAACGACGAATCTGCAGAAGCTGCACGAGCTGCTCGACCCGAGCACGCGCGGCAAGATGGTCACGCTCGACACCGCAGACGACCGCACGCTCTACTTCGATTTCCTACCCGTGCAGTTCGGCACCGCCAACGGCTTCGCGGTGAAGCTCAAGATGTTCACCGTGCCCGGCCAGGTGATGCACAAATCCACGCGCAAGGTCGTGCTCGCCGGCGCTGACGGCGTGGTGTTCGTCGCCGACTCTCAGCGCGCCTCCGCAGGCGCGAACGCCTACTCGTGGCGCGACATGGAAGCGAACCTGAAATCGAACGGCCTCGACTTTGCCGGCATGCCGAAGGTCGTGCAGTTCAACAAGCGCGACCTGCCCGACGTGAAGCCGCTCGACGAGATCAAAACCGCGTGGGGCGACATCCCGACTTACCCCGCCGTCGCGACGCGGGGCGAGGGCGTGATCGAAACCTTCCGCGAGTTGCTGCGCCTCAGCTACCGCTCGCTGAATCAGAAGCACCAGTTCCAGGACAAGTTCGGCGTCTCCGAAACGGACTTCCTGAAGGGCGTGCTCAAGAGTTTTGGGGCGTAGCGGCCCCCAACCCACGGCGCTAGCGTGGCCTTTGTCTCGGCTCGGGCCGCACTTATTGCGGTTTTTCGAGCCAGCGGCTCGACGGAACCTGCGCAGTAGTTGCCGGTCCGTACGCGCCTGCGGCGAGTACGAAGGCGCATGACCGACCCCCACCCGAAGCCTGCCGCAGCGAACTCGCGCCCCGCGGATTGGAGCGATGTCGTCGTCTCGATCCCGGCTGCGATCGAGGACATTCGCGCGGGCCGCATGGTGATCCTCGTCGATGACGAAGACCGCGAGAACGAGGGCGATCTGACGATGGCCGCCGATGCGGTCACGCCCGAAGCGATCAACTTCATGGCGATGCACGGGCGCGGTCTGATCTGCCTGCCGATGACGGAAGGCCAGATCGACAAGCTTCGGCTCGGCATGATGGTGCCCGACACCGAGAACTCGTCGGGCTTCGGCACCGCGTTCACGATCTCGATCGAAGCGCGCGAGGGCGTGACCACCGGCATCTCCGCCCACGACCGCGCGCACACCATATTGACGGCGATTCGCGACGACGCGCGGCCGCAGGACATCGTGCGCCCGGGCCACGTGTTCCCGCTCCGGGCGCGCGCCGGCGGCGTGCTGCGGCGCGCTGGCCAGACCGAAGGCGCCGTGGATCTCGCGCGGCTCGCGGGGCGCAAACCCTCGGGCGTGATCTGCGAGATCATGAACGACGACGGCACGATGGCGCGCATGCCCGACTTGGTGAAGTTCGCGCGCAAGCACGGCCTCAAGATCGCGACGATCGCGGACCTCATTGAGTACCGGCTGCGCAACGAGAAGCTCGTGCGGCCCGCCGGCGACTGCACGCTGCCGACGCGATCGGGCGGCGAGTTCCGCGCGATCGTCTACGAGAACGACATCGATCACGTCGATCACGTGGCGATGGTGAAGGGCAGCATCGGTCCCGAAGACGAAGTGCTGGTGCGCGTACACAGCGAATGCCTAACCGGGGATGCGTTCGGCTCGCTGCGCTGCGACTGCGGCGAACAGCTCGAAGCCGCGATGAAGCTGATCGAGGCCGAAGGCAAGGGCGTGATCCTGTACATGCGCCAGGAAGGCCGCGGCATCGGGCTCAAGAACAAGATCAAGGCCTACGGGCTGCAAGACCGCGAGGGGCTCGACACCGTGCAAGCGAACGAGCGGCTCGGCTTCGCCGCGGACCTGCGTGATTACGGCGTCGGCGCGCAAATCCTCCACGACCTCGGCGTGCGCAAGATGCGCATCATCACGAACAACCCGGGCAAGCGCGCAGGCATCGAGGGCTACGGCCTCGCGATCGTCGAGCGTGTGCCGCTCGAGATCACGCCGAACGAGAAGAACCTCCAGTATCTCCGCACCAAGAAGGAGAAACTGGGGCATGTCCTCCACCTAATGAGCTGAGTTTCGCACTCGCGAGCAAGGAGCCTCCATGTTCACCTCCGTCGACGACGTCCTGACCCGCCTGAACGGCGCGGGCTACATCTGCGGCAAGAACGTCGCGACCGTCGTGTTCCTCGCCGCCAAGCTCGGGAAGCCCGTGCTCGTGGAAGGGCCCGCGGGCGTCGGCAAGACCGAACTCGCCAAGGTGGTCTCGAAAATCACCAGTCGCCCGATGATTCGGCTCCAGTGTTACGAAGGCCTCGACGAGGCGAAGGCGCTGTACGAGTGGGAGTACTCGAAGCAGCTGCTCTACACGCAGATTCTCAAGGAGAAGTTCGCCGAGGCGATGGCCGGCGCGACCACGCTGCAGGAAGCCGCGGACCGCGTGGGCAAGCAGGACAACGTTTTCTTCTCGGAGCGCTTCATCGTGCAGCGCCCGCTGCTGCGCGCGATCCAAGCGCCGGAGCCGACGCTGCTGCTGATCGACGAGATCGACAAGTCGGATCCCGAGTTCGAAGCGTTCCTGCTCGAGGTGCTCTCCGACTATCAGGTGACGGTGCCCGAAATCGGCACGCTCGAGGCGCGCCACATCCCGATCGTGTTCCTGACCTCGAACGATGCGCGCGAGATGAGCGACGCGCTGAAGCGCCGCTGTCTGCACCTCTACATCGATTTCCCGGATGAGGCGCTCGAGCAGCGCATTCTCGAGGCGAAGGTGCCCGGCATCGACGTGCGGCTCGCCGAGGAACTGGTCGGCGTGATGCAGCGCCTGCGCAAGCTCGACATGAAGAAGACGCCGTCGATCTCGGAGACGCTCGACTGGGCGCGCGCGCTGCTGGCGCTGAACGCCGGGCAACTCGACGAGGGGCTCGTGCGCGACACGCTGAACGTGATCCTCAAGTACGAGGCCGACATCAAGAAGGCGCAGAGCGAACTCGGGCGCCTGATTACGCGCAAGGAGCCGCCCGCGACTGCGGCGCCGGTAGCGGGCGCCGCGCCTGCCGCGGCAGCTCCCGCTGCACAGCCGCAAGCCGCGACCGCCAAGAAGGGCGTGCTCCACTAGGAGATTTCGGTGGAGAAGAAGATCATCGAGTTCGCGAACTTGCTGCGGAAGAGCGGCATTCGCGTTTCTGTGGCGGAATCGATCGACTCGTTCATGTCGATCGATGCGTTGTCGTTCGACGACCGCGAGGTCTTCCGCGACGCGCTGCGCGCGACGATGGTGAAGCGCTCCGAGGACATCCCGGGCTTCGATCAGCTGTTCGACCTGTACTGGTCGTCGTTCTACGACGGGCTCCGCAACGCCTTCGATAAGGCCGCGGACCAGATGGGCGGAGAGTTCGACCTCGAGAAATTGATGGAAGCCATCAAGCAGGGCATGCAGAACATGCAGGGCGGGGAGATGGATCTCTCCGAGCTCGCGAAGGCGTTGCTCACGGGAGATCTCTCGCAGCTCGAGCAGCTGATTCGCGCGGCTGCGCAGAGCGCGGGCACCGAGCGCATCGAGAACATGCTGCAGATCGGCTTCTTCACGCGCCGCACCATGGAGCAGCTCGACAGCGAGGGCGCCGGCAAGCAGCTGCGCGATCTCGCCCAACAACTGCGCGAGGGCGGCATGGCCGACGCGCAGGTCGATGCGCTGCTCGACATGATCGAGAAGTTCCTCGAAGCGCTGCGCCAATCGGTGCGCAACTTCACCGAGCGCGAGCTTCAGCAGCGCAACTTCGACTACATGGAGAAGTTCCGCCGCGAGAGCCTGCTCGAGAAGAGCTTCTACAACCTCACGGAAGACGAGATCAAGCGCATGCGCGAGGTGGTCGCGCGGCTCGCGCAGCGCATCAAGAACGTGCTCTCGATCCGCAAGCGGCGCTTGAAGCGCGGCAAGCTCGATCTGCACACGATGCTGCGGCGCAACGCCGGCCACGGCGGCGTGCCGTTCGAGCTGATCTTCAAGCAACGCAAGAAGGACCGCCCGAAGCTGGTGATCCTATGCGACGTGTCGTCGTCGGTCGCGAACGTGTCTCGCTTCATGCTGCAGTTCATGTACAGCCTGCAGGAGTGCTTCACGAAGATCCGCTGCTTCGTGTTCGTCTCGGAACTCGGCGACGTGACGCCGATCTTCAAGGAGAAGGACATCAACGGCGCGATCGAGAAGGCGCTCGACGGCGGCGATGTGATCAACGTCTACACGCGTTCGAACTTCGGCGCCGCCTTCCACTATTTCTGGCAGAACTTCATGGCCTCGGTCGACCAGAAAACGACCGTGCTGGTGCTCGGCGACGCCCGTAACAACTACAACGATCCGCGCGCCTGGTGTTTGCGCGACGTTTTCAACAAGGCCAAGGACGTAGTGTGGCTGAATCCCGAGAGCCCGAGCGCTTGGGGCTTCGGCGACAGCGTGATGGACAAATATCTGCCGTACGTCGACGTCGCGGAAGAATGTCGGAACTTGAAGCAGCTATCGAAGATTGTGGATCGGTTGCTGCTGTAGCGGGCTTGGGTTTCGAGCCCGGCTCGCGCGCACATGGCGGAGGGCAAATGCAGCAGGCGGGCAGCGCCCGCTGCTGATCTGCTGGTGTGGCGGCGCGGCGTTGTTAGGTCGTGCTGGTGCGCCATACGAGCGCGACTGCTGCGTGCGCCCCCAGAAGCACGAAGACCCGCCGAGTTTCCTCGGGCGGGTCTTCGATCAGGGCGGAGGGCGGCGGATAGATGATGGGGGGGTGAGAGGTTGGACATTTCAAGGAGAAATGTCTTATCCGCCGCCGCTCCAGAAATTGTGTGAAGGGCATTATGGTCCGCTGCGCGCGCCACTGTCAAACGTCTTTTTGAAATTTCTTTGAGCCCGACACAGATTCGTGTGGGGTGCCGGGTCGCGAACTCGCGCGGGCTCCACCGGAGCGGTGTGTCCGCGGCGAAAAACGCCGTAACTCCGCTGGTTTCGCCGCATCGGTGCGGGTAAGGTCCGCCGCGCATGACGCAGCGCTTTCATATCCGCAGCTACGGCTGTCAGATGAACGCTCACGACTCGGAGAAGGTCGCGAACCTGCTCCACCACGCGGGTTTTTCGCGGGCGGATGATGAGGCGAACGCGGACCTGGTAGTCGTCAACACCTGCTCGATCCGCGAAAAGGCGGAGCACCGCCTGTACACGGATCTCGGGATTCTGCGGCTGTGGAAGGCGGAGCGGCCGGGGCGGATGATCGGCATCGGCGGCTGCGTCGCCCAGCAGGAAGGCGACAGCCTGCTGCGGCGCTACCCGCAGATCGACTTCGCCTTCGGCACGCACAACGTTCGTTTCGTGCCCGAGATGGTCGCGGCCGCCGCCGCGGGCCAGCGGGAGGCGCGCTTCGCAGACGACCTCAGCCTCGAGCGCTTCGAGCTGCCGGAGCGCCACCCGGGCTACGCGCCCGAGACTCCCGGGCGCGCCTACCTCACGGTCATGGAAGGCTGCGATCTGTTCTGCTCGTTCTGCATCGTGCCGCTCACGCGCGGCCGGGAGATCTCGCGGCCCGCCGCCGCGATTCTGGCCGAGGCCCGCGACCTGGCTGCGCGCGGCGTCCGCGAACTCACGCTGCTTGGCCAAACCGTGAACGCGTATGGGCGCCACGACGTGCGCCGCGGGCGCACGGCCGCGGCGGGCACGCTCGCGTTCGGCGATCTGCTGCGCGCGCTCGCCGAGATTCCCGGCATCGAGCGGCTCCGCTACACGAGCCCGCACCCGATTTTCTTCGATGCGGCGCTGGTGCGCGCTCACGCGGAGCTCCCGCAGCTCTGCCCCCATGTGCACATGCCCGTGCAGAGCGGCTCGGATCGCATGCTGGGCGCAATGCGGCGCCGCTACACGGCGGCCGAATACCGGGCGATCGCGGACGCGCTGCGTCGCGCGCGGCCCGACATCGCGCTCACCACGGACGTAATCGTCGGCCACCCCGGCGAGACCCGCGCCGATTTCGAGGCCACGCTCGCGTTGATCCGCGCGATCGGCTTCGTCGACAGCTACTCGTTCAAGTACTCCGCGCGCCCGGGCACGGCCTCGGCTCTGCTGCCCGACGCGGTAGGGCCCGAGGAATCGCAAGCGCGGCTCGCCGAGCTACAGGAACTCCAGGGCCAGCTCACCTTCGCGGCGCACCGCGCGCGCGTGGGCACGCGCACCTCCGTGCTCGTCGAAGGCGCCAGCCGCCGCGGCCAAGCCGGTTCCGAGGGCGTGCCGCTGCAAGGACGCGACCCCTACCACCGCGTCGTGAACTTCCGCGCGCAGGAGGGCCGAGCTCCGGCCCCCGGCTCACTCGCTGAACTCGAGATCGTCGAGGCCACCCCCCATTCGCTGATCGGGTCGCTCTCGCTGAGTGGCTCCAGCGGGCGGGATGACTCCCTGCTGGGGGAGCCGGTTCCGGTGAATCGATCGCCGCGCGCAGCCGAAGAGCCAGCGCGGTCCGCAGCCTGAGCGGCCGAGAGTTGAGCGGTTGCGCAGTCGCAGCGGGAGGGGCGCGGTGAGTCAGGGCCGGATCCTCGCAGTCGACGACCAGCTGTACTTCCGGGTCTACCTGGAGGATTTGCTGCGCGAAGCCGACTACGACGTCGAGACACACGCCAGCGGCGCCGATGCGCTCGCCGCGCTCGAGGCGGGCGGTTTCGACGTGGTGATTACGGATCTCGTGATGCCCGGCATGGACGGCAGCGAGCTCGTGCAGCGCGTGAAGGAACGTTGGCCGAATCAGGAAATCGTGGTCGTGACGAGCGTCGGCGACGTGAAAACGGCCGTCGACGCCATGAAGCTCGGGGCGACCGACTACCTGCTGAAGCCGCTCGATCGCCCGGCGCTGCTGCGCACGCTCACTGCGATCCGCGATCGCCGCCGAATGCGCGAAGAGAACCGGCGGCTCACGCTCGAAAGCTTCGAGCACCTGAGTGTCCTCGCGCAGTACGAACGCCTGCTCGCGCTGTTCGGCACGCAGTCCGTCGAGGCACTGGCGGATCGCATCGTCGAGATGCTCTGCCTCGAAACCAACGCGCACGGCGGCGTCGCTTGGGTGGGGCGCGCAGAGGCGCCCGAGCGTTTGCGCCTCGCGGGCGTGAGTGGCCTCGTGCGCGTCGAGGGCGAAAGCGGCGAACTGCACGCGGCGCATTTGCCCGAGGCGCTGTCGGCCCTCGCAGAACCCGGCGCGGGGCCCTTGCGCGGGAGGATCGGCGACGCTGCCGCGCGCGGCTGTCTCTACGTGCCGCTGGCGCGCGCGGGCCGGCTGCTCGGGATCGTGCGCCTCAACGACAAACTCGATGGCAGCGAGTTCAGCGACGCGGATGCCTCGGCCGCCGAGCGGCTCGGCGCGTTCGCGGGGCAAGCGCTCGCCAACGCGTTCGCGTTCCGCGCGCTCGAGCACCGCTCGTTCAGGGATCCCGTAACGCGCGCCTACACGAAGGCGTATCTCGACGACATCGTCGACAACGAGATCCAGAAGTCGCGCCGCTTCAACCGCAACTTTTCGCTCGTGCGGATCGAGATCGATCGCGCTGAGGAGGCGTTGGCGGGACATCCGCACGCGGAGGTCGAGGCGTTCCTCGAGGGCATCGGCTGCGAAATCTCGCGCGCACTGCGCTCCGCCGACATCTTCGCGAGCGACGGCGACGGCCTGTTTTTCGCGCTTCTGCCCGAGACGGACGGCGTGGGCGCAACGATCAGCAAGCGGCGCCTGCGCAGCGCGCTCGAGCGCTCGGCGGCACTGCGCTCGCTACCGGACCCGCCCGTCCTGCTGGCCTCGGCGGTCACCTTCCCGGCGGATGGCGCAGCGCCCGAGTCGTTATGGGGACTGCTCGCCACCCGCATCGCCGAGGACCGCGCGAGCTTCGTGCGCGCGCGTTCCCTCGAGCAAGCGCCGTTCCGCGGGCTGGTGGATGCGCTCATGGCCGAGGCGGGCGCCGTGGGCCCGGCTTTCTCGGAACAAGCCATGGTGTTCCTGCTCGGCGAGATCGCACGCCGGCCGGACGAGCGGGGCTTGCTGTTCCTCGGGCCCGGCGCGGGCGTAAGCGCAAGCCTGCGCAGCGCCCTCGAATCGCTGCGCAATCTGGCCAGCAAAACCGAGGTCATCCTCGTCGCCGAGCGTGCGCCGGATGAGCCGCCCGGCTTGCCCGTGACGTGGGTCTCGCCGCTGCGCGCCGGCACCGACGCCCCGTTTGCCGTGTACTTCGGCGATCGGCCTGCATACGCGCTGGTTCGCGAACCCCACACTGACGCGAGCGACGACGTGTCGCTCTATCACACGGCGGATCGGCTGCTGGTGGAACATCTCACGTTCCAGCTCGGTCGCGATCTCGGGATCCCGATCGGTGGATGACACGGTCCTCATCGCCGACGCCGACCGCGCGCGCGCGCGCCAACTCGCGCGCGCTCTCAGCGATCGCGGTTTTGGTGTGAGCTTCGCCGAGACCGGCGCCGCGGCCCTCGAGGCCACGCTCAGCGAAGTGCCCGATGCAATCGTGGCGACGGAGCAGCTGCCGCTGATCGAGGCGCCGCGCCTCGCGGAGATTCTGCGCGCGAACCCGCGCACGCGCGGCGTGCGGATCGTCTACCTCGGCGCCGACGCGTCGCTGCAGCGCGGCAACTTCGACGACGCGCTGCACGATCCGGCGGAGGCCGCTGCCCGCGTCGAGGCGCTGCTCGGTAAGCGCGAACGGCTCGCCCCGGTCGAGCGCGCCAGTGCGGGCGAGAGCGCGGTCGAGGGTTCGCTCGCGCAAATCGGCTTCGCCGATGTGCTGCAGTTGCTGCACCAGAATCGGCGCACGGGGCGCCTTGCCGTCATCCGCGGCGATGGCTCGCAGGCTGGAGATCGCGGCGAGGCGTGGTTGCGCGACGGCAACCTCGTGCAGGCCAAGGTCTCTCCGCGCGCGCAAGACGAGAAGGCGCTGTACCGCATGCTCGGCTGGCGCGAGGGGAGTTTCTCGTTCACGCCGAGCGAGGAGGCGCGGCCCGTTCGCATCCAGACGCCGACGCGCGCGCTGCTGCTCGAGGGGATGCGCCAGCTCGACGAGTGGAACCGGCTGGCGCGCGGTCTGCCGCCGGACGGCGCGCGCGTCGTGCTCGCGGTTCCACGCAACCAGATCCCGCGCGTCGTGCACCCGGTGGCGCAAGAAGTGCTCTTGCTGCTCGAAGCCTTCGACGACGTGCGCGCGATCGTCGATCACTGCACGCATTCGGATTATCAGGTGCTGCGCACGCTGCAGACGCTGATCGATCGCGGCATCGTGCGCCTCCGCCGCGAGCGCGAGCGCCGCCCGGGCGCTGGCGGCGGCGCGCTCTTCGATGCGCAGCAAGCGCAGCGATTCCGCGAGTGGCAAGAAAGCGGGCGGCCGCGCGGCGCTCCGCTCGCGCCGGCGAAGCTGCTGCTCGCATCCGCCGACCCCGACGCGACCCGCGACCTGCTGGGCGCACTCGTGCAGCTGCCGGGCGTTGCGCTTGTGGGAGCTTCCACGCTGGGCGTCCCGCGCCGCGGCGACTTCGTCCCGCTCGCGACGCTCGCGGTTGCGGAGCAGCTCTCGATCGAGCTGGTGCAGTTGCCCGCGAGCAAGCAGTACGCGCCGCTCTGGCCCACGGCCGCTCACGGCGCCCTCGGCTTGCTGCTGCTCCACGCGTCGCCAGTCAGCGAGTCCGAAGCGCAGCTGCGTGCGCTCAGCGAAAGCTTCCAGCGCATCCCGAGCGCGCGCGTTTTCCATGTGCTTTTACTGCGCAAGGGGGAGCGCGCCCGACCGGAAGAAATCCAGGAGAAGCTCGCGGCGCTGAGCAATGCCTCGCTGTTTCTGCTGCACCTCGACGGCGAGCGCGACCCCGCGCCGCTGCTGCGCACGATGCTGGCGCGGGTGATGCCGTGAAGCCGGTGGACTGGACGAGCTTCCCGTTGTTCGCGGATCTGGCGCGGACGGATCTCGACCTGCTCGAAGGTCTCGTCGAGGATCAGCCGCTGCGGGCCGGTGAGATTCTCTGCCTCGAAGGCAGCGAGGCGGACGGGGCGATCTTGCTCGTCGAAGGCGCGCTCGAATGTTCGCGCGAACAAGCCGGCGATCTCGGCCGCATCGAGGCGCCGGCGGCGCTCGGCATGGCTTCGCTCGCGCAAGTTGGCAATCGCGAGGCGTCGCTCAAGGCCGCCGGGCCCGCGCGCGTGTTGCTGCTCACACGTCCGGCGTTTCATCGCTTCGCACTGGACGCTCCGGCCGCCGCCGCGCGCGTGCTCGAAGGCGTCGTGCGCGATCTGGCCGGCACTCTGCGCGGCGGAATCGATGCGCTGCTGCCGCCGCGTGGTTGACCGTCGAAACTCGCCTTCGTAGAATCGCGCGCCATCCCGGGGCGCGCTGACGAGAGCCTCTCCCTTTAGGCGAGGTGCATCTGCGCGCCGACGGAAATGGCGGAGGCGCGATGGACGAGAGTCGAATCCGAGAGGCGCTCACCTTCGACGACGTGCTGCTCGTGCCGGGCGCGTCGGACGTGCTGCCGCAGCAGGTCTCCCTAACAACGCAGCTGACGCGCGAGATCGAGCTGCACATGCCGATCGTGTCGGCGGCGATGGACACCGTCACCGAACACGCCACCGCGATCTCGCTGGCGCAGCACGGCGGCATCGGGGTGATTCACAAGAATCTGAGCGTCGAAGCGCAGGCCGGTGAAGTCGACAAAGTGAAGCGCTCCGAGTCGGGCATGATCGTCGACCCGATCACGCTGCCGCCGGACCGCACGATTCGCGAAGCGATCGACGTGATGGCGCGCTACCGGATCTCGGGCGTGCCGATCGTGCAGGGCGGCAAGGCCGTCGGAATTCTCACGAATCGCGATCTGCGCTTCGTGAAGGACGCCAGCCGCGCGATCTCGAGCGTAATGACCAAGGACGGGCTCGTGACGGTGCCGCCCGGCACCACGCGCGAGCGCGCCAAGGAGCTGCTGCACGAGCACCGCATCGAGAAGCTGCTGGTCGTCGACGCCAGCGGCACGCTGCGCGGACTGATTACGATCAAGGACATCGAGAAGAGCGAGCGCTTCCCGAGCGCCTCGAAGGACGCGCGCGGCCGGCTGCGCTGCGGCGCGGCGGTGGGTTCGGGCCCGGATCGGCTCGCGCGCGCGCAGGCGCTCGTGAACGCGGGCGTCGACGTGATCGTGGTCGACACCGCCCACGGTCATTCGGCGGGCGTGCTCGAAACCATCGTCGAGCTGCGGCGCACGTTTCGGGAGCTGCCGATCATCGGCGGAAACATCGCCACCGCGGAGGGCGCCGAGGCGCTCGTGAAGGCCGGCGTATCGGGCGTGAAAGTCGGCGTGGGCCCGGGCTCGATCTGCACCACGCGCGTGGTCGCGGGCGTTGGCGTGCCGCAGCTCACCGCGATCATGGACGCCGCCAGCACAGCGACACGCTTCGGCGTGCCCGTGATCGCCGACGGCGGCATCAAGTTCTCAGGCGACGTCGTCAAGGCGCTCGCCGCGGGCGCCAGCTGCGTGATGATCGGCTCGCTGTTTGCGGGCACCGACGAATCGCCTGGCGAAGTGGTCCTTTATCAGGGTCGCTCGTACAAGGTCTACCGCGGCATGGGTTCGCTCGGCGCGATGGCCGACGGCAGCAAGGACCGATACTTCCAGGGCGACGTCGAGGACAATCGCAAGCTGGTGCCCGAAGGCATTGAGGGGCGCGTGCCGTATCGGGGCACGCTCTCGAGCAGCATCCACCAGCTGATCGGCGGGCTGCGCGCGGGCATGGGTTATTGCGGCGCCGCCACGCTCGCGGACTTGCGCAGCAAGGCGCGCTTCGTGCGCATCTCGCACGCCGGGCTGGTGGAGAGCCACGTGCACGACGTGATCATCACCAAGGAGGCTCCAAATTATAGGATTGATTAGGGGCAGCCGGGAGTCGCGGACAGCGAACCCGGTCGTCTCCGTGCTGCAAGCAGAGCGAATGCAGCAGGCGAGGCTGCGCCTCGCTGCTGATCCGCTTGGCGCGAACGCCCGCCGCTGATCCGTTCGCCTCCATCCAAGAAAGTGCCAATGCCCGCCGAACTCCACGCCGACCGAATCCTTATTCTCGATTTCGGCGCCCAGTACAGCCAGCTGATCGCGCGCCGCATCCGCGAGCAGCGCGTCTACTGCGAGATCCAGCCGTCCAATTGGCCGCTCGCGAAGATCCGCGCGTTCGCGCCGCGAGGCATCGTGCTCTCGGGCGGACCCGCGAGCGTGTACGCCGAAGGCGCGCCGAGCGTCGACCCGGGCATCTACGAGCTTGGCGTGCCGGTGCTCGGCATCTGTTATGGGCAGCAGCTGATGGCGCACCAGCTGGGCGGCGTGGTCGAGAAGGCGGACGCGCGCGAGTACGGGCGCGCTGCGCTGCACGTCGAGAAGAAGCACGCCTTGTTCGCGGGCTGGGGCGACGCGGATCGCACGGTCTGGATGAGCCACGGCGATCGCGTGCTGCGGCTGCCCGACGGCTTCGAGGTGATCGCGACCAGCGCGAACTCGCCGTTCGCGGCGGTGGCGCATTGCACGCGCCCGCTCGTGGGCGTGCAGTTTCATCCCGAGGTGCTGCACACCGAGGGCGGCGAGGAGCTGCTGCGGAATTTCGCGCTCGGCCTTTGCGCATGCGTGGGCAGCTGGACGGTGGAGGCTTTCGTGGATGGCGCGGTACAGCGCGTGCGCGAACAAGTCGGCGCGGCGCGCGCGATTTGCGGCCTCTCGGGCGGCGTTGATTCCTCGGTCGCTGCAGCGCTCGTGCACCGCGCGATCGGCGATCGGCTCACCTGCATCTTCGTCGATCACGGCTTGCTGCGCGAAGGCGAGCGCGCCGAGGTGGAGCGCACGTTCGGTGCGCACCTCCACGTGCGACTGATTACGGTGGACGCCAGCGAGCGCTTCTTGTCCGAGCTCGCGGGCGTCACGGACCCTGAGCAGAAGCGCAAGATCATCGGCCGCCTGTTTATCGAGGTGTTCGACGCGGAAGCCGCGAAGCTCGGCGGCGCGGATTTCCTGGTGCAGGGCACGCTCTATCCCGACGTGATCGAGAGCGTCTCGGTGCGCGGGCCGTCGGCGACGATCAAGACCCATCACAACGTGGGCGGGCTGCCGGAGCACATGCGGCTCGCGTTGGTCGAGCCACTGCGCGAGCTGTTCAAGGACGAAGTGCGCGCGGCCGGCCGGCAATTAGGGTTGCCAGCGGTGATGGTCGGCCGCCACCCGTTTCCGGGGCCAGGCCTCGCCATTCGCATCATCGGCGAGGTAACCCGCGAGCGTCTCGCGATCCTGCGCCGCGCCGACGCGATCCTGATCGAGGAGATCCGCCGCGCGAATTGGTACGACAAGATCTGGCAGGCGTTCGCGGTGTTCCTGCCGATCCAAAGCGTCGGCGTGATGGGCGACGAGCGCACGTACGAGAACACGATTGCGCTGCGCTGCGTGTCCTCGGCGGACGCGATGACGGCGGATTGGTCGCGGCTCCCGCACGAATTGCTCGCGACGATCTCGAACCGCATTACGAACGAAGTGAAGGGCGTGAACCGCGTGGTCTACGACGTCTCGTCGAAGCCGCCCGCGACGATCGAGTGGGAATAGCAAGCCGCGCCAGCTCGGGGGCGTGGCGCGCAGTGAGCCGAAGGCGAACGGAGTCGAGGAAAAGTCTGTGGCAGTCCCTTTCACGCATCTGCATCTGCACACGCAGTACTCGCTGCTCGACGGCGCGATCAAGCACAACCCGCTGTTCGAGCGGGTGAAAGCGCTCGGCCAAGAAGCCATCGCGATGACCGACCACGGCAACCTGTTCGGCGCGGTCGAGTTCTACGAGAAGGCCCTCGCGAACAAGGTCAAGCCGATCATCGGCTGCGAGGCCTACATCGCGGCGGGCTCGCGCTTCGACAAGGAGAAGCGCGACAAGGATTCCGCGGGCTTCGACGCCATCAGCCACCAATTATTGATTGCGACCAATCAGGTCGGATACCAGAACCTGATGGTGCTCGTCTCGAAGGCCTATCTCGAGGGCTTCTACTACAAGCCGCGCATCGACCTCGAGCTGCTCGCCAAACACAGCGAGGGGCTGATTACGACCTCGGGCTGCCTCTCGTCGCTCGTCTCGCGGCGCGTCTTGGCCGGCGAGATGGACGCGGCCTGGCGCATGGCGGAAGAGTTCTCGCGCATGTTCCCGGGCCGTTATTACTTGGAACTCATGCGCCACGGCATCCCCGATCAGGATCGCGTGAATGCCGAGTTGCTGAAGATGGCTGCGGATCTGCGGCTGCCGCTGCTCGCCACCAACGACGCGCACTACCTCGAGCAGGGCGATCACGAGCATCACGACGCGCTGCTCTGCATCGGCACCGCCTCGAACCTCGACGACCCGAACCGTTTCCGCTTCGACGGCCGCGGCTTCTACGTGAAGAGCGGCGAAGAGATGCTCGAACTCTTCCACGACCACCCGCAGGCCGTGCACAACTCGATGGAGATCGCGGAGCGCTGCTCGCTCGAGATTCCGATGGGCACTTATCACATGCCCGAGTTCCAGGTGCCCGCGAACACCACGCGCGAGGCGGTGCTGATCGAAGAGTCCAGAGTCGGTCTGCGCAAGCGGCTCGGCCTCGCGCCCGACGAGCCGCTGCCTGATAAGTACGCGCCGTACGCGAGGCGCCTCGACTACGAACTCGGCGTGATCCAGCAGATGGGCTTCGCCGGCTACTTCCTGATCGTCGCGGATTTCATCGGCTACGCGCGCAAGCAAGGCATTCCAGTCGGGCCTGGCCGCGGCTCGTCGGCGGGCAGTCTGGTCGCCTACAGCCTGGGCATTACGGGCGTCGATCCGATCGAGTACGACATCATTTTCGAG
>JANNRF010000025.1:0-2076 GCA_031401135.1 Deltaproteobacteria bacterium
CCCGCAGCTTGCCGGGCAGCCGTTCGAGGCGATCTCGCTCTCGTTGATTGTGCACCCGCGCAGCCCGTTCGCGCCGACCACGCACATGAACTTGCGCCTGTTCAGCGCCGGGCCGACCTGGTGGTTCGGCGGCGGCTTCGATCTCACGCCTTATTACGGGTTCGAGGAAGACTGCGCGCACTGGCACCGCACCGCGCGCGCGGCTTGCGCGCCGCTCGGCGCAGACGCTTACCCGCGCTTCAAGCGGGCCTGCGACGAGTATTTCTTCCTGCCCCACCGCGGCGAGCCGCGCGGCATCGGCGGCGTTTTCTTCGACGACCTCGCGGCGCCGGATTTCGCGACCTGCTTCGCGTTCGTGCGCAGCATCGGCGACGCCTTTCTGCCCGCGTATCTGCCAATTCTCCAGCGCCGCAAGCACACGCCCTTCGGCGAGCGCGAGCGCCAGTTCCAGCTTTATCGACGCGGCCGCTACGTCGAGTTCAACCTGGTGCACGACCGCGGCACCAAGTACGGCCTGCAATCGGGCCGCCGCATCGAGAGTGTGCTCGCCTCGTTGCCGCCGCTGGTGCGCTGGGAATACGAGTTTCGCGCGGCGCCCGGCTCGCCGGAAGCGCGCCTCGTCGAGCACTTCCTGGTGCCGCGCGATTGGGCCAACGAGTAGCTGGGCGAGCGAGCCTGCGGGCGAGTAGTTAGGTTCGCGCGCGATGGCGGAGACGCGCGATCTCGAACTCTCGGGCGGCCGGCGGATCCCGGCGCGCGCGCTCGCGGTGCGCGCTAGCCGCGCCGGCGGGCCAGGCGGGCAGAACGTCAACAAGGTCGAGACGCGCATCGAGCTCTGCCTCGATCTCGCGGAGACCGCTGCCGCGCTCGGCGCTGCGGCCGCGGCGCGCATCGCGGGCAAGCTCGTGAACCGCCTCGACGCCGAGGGCCGCGTGCGCGTCGTGTGCGCTGAGACGCGTTCGCGCGCGCGCAACGTCGAGTTCGCGCATCTGCGCCTCGAGGCGCTGCTCAGCGCCGCGCTCGCAACGGAGCGCCCGCGCCGCGCCACGAAGCCCACGCGCGCAAGCCGCGAGCGCCGCCTCGGCGAGAAGCGCGTGCTAGGGACGCGCAAGCAAAAACGCGGACGCGTGACGCGCGAGGAACACGATTAGGGGTGCTCTCGAAGCAGCGGCGCGCGTCCGCCCCACAGCTTGCCCGCGCCGAATTCCGTGCGAGCCTGATTCGCACTCGGAGGGATTCGGATGACTCGCTCGATCTTCACGCGCTTCGTTCTGGTCGCCGCGCTCGTGCTCGCGGCGTTCGCCTGCAAGGAAGAAGGCCGCGCCGAGAAGGCTGGCCGTAAGTTCGATGAGGCGATCGAGAAACTTCAGCACGGCGACGAAGGCACGCTCGAAAAAGCCGCGCGCAAATTGGACGAGCAGGTCGAAGAGTTGCGCGAAGATGCGGCGGAAGCTGTCGAGGGCGACAACTGACGAACCCGTATCAGCCGCCGAGCGCGGAGCTCGACCCGGCAGGCGCGGCGCGCCCTGGGACTTCGTGGCGCGTGTACGCCTGGGTGGTGGTCGCGCTCAGCGGCGTCGGGCTCGTGTCGCGGGCCGGCTCGCTAACTCCCTTCGACATCGCGATTCAGCTGCTCTCGCTTCCCGGCTTCCTCGGGCTCTTCGGCTACGCCTATGCGCGACCCGTCCTGCGGCTCCGAATCTGGCGAACCTGGGCGTGGCTTCAGCCGCTGGTGGACGCCGCCGCAACGATCGCGGGCTTCCTCGGCATCGGCGCATTTGCGCTGCCCGAGCTCGACGTCGGCTCTGGGGTCGGGCTCTCGGTCGGGGTCGCGCTCTCCGTGCCCCAATACGTCGCCCTCTTCCGCTACGGCTACCGCTCGCAAGCATTATGGGAACGCCCGGGGAGCTAGCGCCCGCGCTGAGACGCGCCCGGCTCAGCGCGCAACCGCGAGGTACGCGAACGAAGCCAGCGTGTAGAGCGTGCCGGCGCCGAGCGCGAGCCAGCCGAGCCGGCGCTCGCGCTTCACCGTCATGAAGAGCAAGACGCCTGTTAGCGAAAACAGCAGCAGCGCGA
>JANNRF010000026.1:0-3922 GCA_031401135.1 Deltaproteobacteria bacterium
ACGAGCGCGCTGACCCACGGGCTCGCGCTGGTGGGCGATCTGTTCGTCGCGCCCGGCGATTTGATCCTGTTGCCCGATCAGCTGTGGGGCAACTACCGGCTCACCTACGAAGTCCGCCTCGGCGCGCGCGTCGTCACGTTCCCGTTCTACGCGGGCGGCGGCTTCAACACGACCGGCTTCGCCGAAGCGCTCGCGAAACACGCCGAGGGCCGCGAGAAGCTGCTCGTGATGCTGAACTTCCCCAACAACCCGACGGGCTACATGCCGACGCCGGCGGAAGGCGACGCGATCGCGCGCGCGCTGATCGCGCAGGCGCAGCGCGGCACCAAGCTCGTGGTTGTTACGGACGACGCCTACTTCGGGCTCTTCTACCACCTCGGCGGCGAATCGATGACCGAGTCGCTGTTCGGCCGCATCGCGAACGCGCATCCGAACCTGCTCGCAATCAAGCTCGACGGCGCCACCAAGGAGCTGTTCGTCTGGGGCCTGCGCTGCGGCTTCATCACCTACGGCCCGGGCAAAGCGGAGAGCGCGCAGGCCGTGCTCGACGCGCTCGAAGCCAAGACCAAGGGCGCGATCCGCGGCGCGATGTCGAACAGCCCGATGCTTTCGCAATCGCTGGTCGAGAAGGCGCTCGCTTCGTCGACGATCGACGCCGAGCGCAAGCAGAAGCTCGAAGTTCTCAGGGAGCGCGCGACCAAGGTGTTCGCCGTCGCGAACGCGCCGCGCTTCCGCGAGAGCTGGAGCGTCTACCCCTTCAACAGCGGTTACTTCATGTGCATCAAGCTGAAGGGCGTCGACAGCGAGAAGCTGCGCGTCCACCTGCTCGACGCGCACCAGACCGGCCTGATCAGCACCGCGCCGACGGACCTGCGCATCGCCTTCTCGTGCCTCGAAGCCAGCGATGTGGAGCCGCTGTTCGAGGTGATCCACAAGGCGATTCAGGAGTTGCTCTGAACTCGCGCTCGACCCTCGGCGTCGACGCCGCGATCGGGCGCTTCCAGCCGCGAGGCGGTCCCGTGGGCCTGGAGCCGGCGCGCGGCGTCGCGGCGCAGATCGGCGTAGAACAACTGGAACTCGAGCGGGTGGTAGTTCTCGCCTCCCATCACCCAGAGCAGCACGCCGCTCATTAGGTCGCGCTGCGGCAGCGGCGCCAGCTCGCGCACGACGAGCCGGCCGCCCGCGCATTGGCTCGCTGCGAAAGCGGGCAGCAGCGCGGCGCGGGCGGAGTCGAAGAACACGGCGCCGCCGTGCCGCGCCGCCGGCACTGGCTCCGCGCTCGCAGCGCCGAGCGTCGGGTTCACGCACAAGCGCGCTTCCTCGGGCGCGTTGGTCACGAAGTCGAACCCGTCGCGCTCGTGCCGTGGCCCGCGCGCGTTGAACGTGACCACGCAGCCGGTCTCCGTGGGCGCGGCGCAGGCGCGGAGGCCACCCAGTTCATCGGCAGTGAGCGGCGCGCCAATCAGGTATGCGGCGACCAAGCGGCCTCGCGCCTCGCCTGTTGCGATGCGTTCTCGTAACAACCGAGCGCCCAAGAACGCGCCCTGGCTGTGCCCCGCCAGGATGAACGGGCGCTCGCCGCCCGTCCGCCGCGTGAACTCTTCGTAGGCGGCGACGACATCCGAGTACGCAACGTCGATGGCGCGATCGCCGTCCGGCGACGGCGCGGTGAACGCATTCAGGCTCGCCTGGCGGTACGTGGGCGCGTACACGGCGCAACAGCCGTTGAACGCGCTTGCCTGGATCAGCATTCCGCCGCGAACGCTCGCCGCGCGAATCGTTGCGTCGTCGAACGGCGCATTCCAGCTCGGGGCAATGCTCGTGGTCGGATGCACGTAGAACACATCCGCGCCCGCAGCGGCGGGATCGAGCGCGGGCAACTCTTGCAGCGCAACGTCGGCCTCGTCGCGGGTGCTAGGCAGCGCGAGCCAGGTTGCGTCACTCGCGTAGTCCGGCGCACGCGGAACCGCGCTGGCGTCGAAGGCGCCGCGCGGCGTCGTTGTCGCCGCTACGAGCTGCGGCGTCAGGCAGCCCACAGCGAGCGCGATCGCCAATGCGAGCAGAAGCACCCCTGCGAACACGAGTCGTCGCGCGGTCACGACTCATCTTCGCACGCGGCGCGAAGCTCGTAACGCTCAGCGTCGGCGCGGCTTCCCCATCGCGAACAGCCCAGCCGCGGCCAACAGCGCCGCGAGCGACGGCTCGGGGACCGCGGTGATCGTGTCGATGCCGAGCGTGCCGATCACCGACTGGCCCAGCGAGGAGGGCGAGGAGGAGTGCAGGATGCGCAGCGTGAAGACGCTGCTCATCACCTGGGCGTAGCTTGCCGAGCCGTTCGTGAGCACGAGGTCGCTCGCGCCGATGTCGAAGCTCACAGCTGTCCAGCCGCTGCCGGGCGCGAGCGTCACGCCCTGAATCGTCGAGTACCAGGTTCCGCTGATGCGCGGCGCGTTGGAATCGCCGAAGGCGAGGCGTACGTCGAGCGCAGTCGAGCCGAGGTTATTGACGAGCAAGGTGATGCGCGTGACGCCAGCGGCGAGGTAATCGCCGCTCCACTGCGCTTGATTGAACGTGACGAGGTTGCCGCCTTGGCTCACGCCGTCGGAATCGAGCTGCAGGAACGGATCGCTGGCGCCGCCCGCGCCCGGCGTCGCGAGCACGCCGCGCTGCCAGAACTGGAGCGAACTGAAGTCATCGACTTGACCCAGGGAAATCGCACTCGCCGGCCACGCGAGCAGCGATAACAACAGCAGCGACAGGAACTGGCCCAGCATGAACACCCCGTTTTCGTGAGCGAGGGGACTCGGAGCAGAGGAAAGGGGGCCGGAGAGCCTCGCCCCCGCGAAGCTCTCCGGCCGGCGCGCGAGCTAGCGGAGGCGTGACTGCCGGAGGCGGATCACGCCGAGCACCGCGCCGAGGGCGAGCAGCGCGGCGAGCGAAGGCTCGGGCACTGCAACCCCCTGGAGATAGACGGTGATGCTCGAGCCCGTGAAGCCCCCGAGCTGCCAGTCATTGCTGGTGAAGCCGAGCGGGTTGCCGAGCTCGAAGCCCGCCGCCTCGCCGACGCCGGGAAACGAGACGTACGCCGAGGTCGGCGTCGTCACTGCGCCAAGCGCATTCTGGAACGTGTCGGTGAGATCGCCCACGAACGAGATCGCCGCGCCGCTCACGCTGATCGAGTAGGCGCCCAGATTGCTCGACGTGAGGTTCGCGAAGATCGAGTTCCAGGCGATCGTCCCGGAGCTGAGATCTGCCGCGCTGAGATCGATCTGCAACGACACCGGGCCGAAGTTGTTGAGGTCGACGTCGAAGGAGAGCAGGCCATCGGTCGAGAAGTCCGTCAGGCCGTTGCCGGCGAGCGAACTGCCGGAGAGGTTGATCGTGGCTGCCTGGGCGCCGGTGCTCGCGAGCAGCAGCAAACCGGCCGCGGCGAGTTTCAACTTGCGCAACATGAGAGGTTCCTTCCGAGAGAGTTGTTGGGGAATGCGCTGAGGAAGTGCGGGAAGGGATCGCGCCCTTCCCGCACTTCACGAGAGCGCGACTACTCGATCAGCGTCGCGGGCGGCGCGAAGCCGGTGATCTTGATCAGATCGTCGGTGTTGCCGTTGATCGGGTTCGACACGAGGTCGTTCAGCCCCGCCGGCTGCTGGCCGTGCTGCACGTTGTAGAAAGCCACCGTGCCCGTGCCGTCGAAGATGAAGCCCGTCGGCTCGGCCGCCGGGTCGCGCACCGACAGCATCGAGACGCAGCCATCGGACTTCAGGTTGCGATCGAGGCCGTCCTGCAGGCAGGCCCAGATCTCGCCGTGCGTGTCGTCTTCGATCACGTAGACGCGGCCGCTGATCGGCTGGAAGTCGAGGTTGTCGTGATTGCTGAAGCGGCTATCGCCCTCGATGAAGCGATTCACCGTGGCCGACGCGAA
>JANNRF010000027.1:0-15009 GCA_031401135.1 Deltaproteobacteria bacterium
CGCGCGATCGCGGCTTCGAGCGCGTCGATGGCGGTGCCGTCGCGCGCGGACACGAGCACGATTGGCGCCGCCCAGCTCGCGCCGGGCTTTTCGCCGAGCGCGAGCGTGCTCTCGAGTTCGCGCGCCGTGCGCTCCGCGAGCGCGCCGAGATCTGCTTTGTTGACGGCGATCACGTCGGGCAGTTCGAGCACACCGGCCTTCAAGAACTGCACGGTGTCGCCGGCGGCGGGCTGCGCCACGAAAACCAGCGTGTCTACCAAGTCGGCGACGTCGGCTTCGCTCTGGCCAACGCCGACTGTCTCGACGATCACGACGTCGAACACGGCGGCCATGATGGTGGCCGCAGCGCGCGCCGCATCCGAGAGACCCCCTAATGAATCGCGCGCGGCGAGCGAGCGGAAGAACACGCCGGGGTCGCTCGCGGCGGAGCGCACGCGCACGCGGTCGCCGAGCAGCGCGCCGCCGCTGACGCGGCTCGAGGGATCGACGGCGACGATGCCGACGCTCTCGCCGCGCGCTCGGTGCGCGCGCACCAGCGCATCGAGCAGTGTCGATTTGCCCGCGCCCGGCGCGCCGGTGAGCCCGAGCCGCGGCGCGCCTCCCAATAACACTCGCGCCTCGAGCGCCGCGAGCATCTCGCGCGCGGCTGCGCGTTCTCCTGAACGCTGATCGTCGGCGAGATTCAGCGCGGGCGCGACGGCGTTGCGGTCGCGCGCGAGCAGGCGCTCGGTGAGCGCTGCCGCCTTCGCGCGAATTTCCTCAGACAGCCGCGCTCTCCTCGGCCACGTCCACCACTTCGCCGAGCACGCGCGTCAGATCGAAATCCTTCGGCGTATAGACGCGCGCGACGCCTGCGGCGCGCAGCTGCGCGGCGTCGTCCTCGGGGATGATGCCGCCAACGATTACGGGCAGCTTCACGCCCGCGTCGCGCAACCGGCCCAGCACGTCGAGCACGAGCACGCCGTGGGAGCCTGACAAGATCGAGAGCCCGATCACGTGCACGCCCTCGTCGCGCGCGGATTGCACGATCTCGGCGGGTGTGACGCGGATGCCCTCGTACACGACCTCCATGCCGAGATCGCGCGCGCGCACCGCGATCTGTTCCGCGCCGTTGCTGTGGCCGTCGAGGCCGGGCTTGCCCACCAGCAGCTTCAGCGGGCGGCCGAGCTTCACGCCGACCGCGCGCACGCGCGCGCGGATCTTCTCGACTGCGGGGTCAGCCGAGCGCAGTTCGCGAGCCACCACGCCGGTCGGCGCGCGGTATTCGCCGAACACTCCGCGCAGCGCGTCGGACCACTCGCCGGTTGTTACGCCCGCCTGCGCACAGCGGATGCTCGCGGGCATCACGTTCGCGCCGCTCTTCGCGGCGTCGCGCAAACCTGCGAGCGCGCTCTTGGCGTCGGCAGCGCTGCGCTTGTTACGGAACGCGCGCAGCCGCTCGATCGCGCTGCGCTCTGCTGACTCGTCGACCTTGAGCACCGAACTCGCGCCGCCGACGACGAGCGGGCTCGGCTCGGCCTCGGTGTACGCGTTCATCCCGATCACGAGCTGCTCGCCGCTCTCGATCGCGCGCAGCCGCCGGGTGTGAGATTCCACCAGCCGCTGCTTCATGTAGGCGTTCTCGACCGCGGCCACCGCGCCGCCCATGGCCAGCACCTTGTCGAGTTCGGCCTGCGCGCCCGCGATCAGCTCGTTCGTCTTCGCGGCGATCACCGGCGAGCCGTCGAACAAATCGCCGTACTCGAGCAGGTCGGTCTCGTAGGCGAGTACCTGCTGGATGCGCAGCGACCACTGCTGATCCCACGGCCGCGGCAGCCCTAATGCCTCGTTCCAGGCGGGCAGCTGCAGCGCGCGGGCGCGCGCGTTTTTCGAGAGCGTGACGCCGAGCGCCTCGAGCACGATGCGGATCACGTTGTTCTCGGGCTGCGCCTCGGTGAGCCCAAGACTGTTGACCTGCACGCCATACCTGAACCTGCGCAGCTCCGGATCGGCGACGCCATAACGCTCGCGGCCGAGGCGATCCCAGAGTTCGGTCATCGCGCGCGCCTTGCAGGCTTCCTCGACGAAGCGAATGCCGGCGTTCAGGAAGAACGAGATGCGCCCGAACACGCGCGGCACGGCATCCGCGGGCAGGTCCGGGCGCGCTCTCACCGCGTCGAGCACCGCGATCGCGTTGGCGAAGGCGTACGCGATCTCCTGCACCGGCGTCGCGCCGGCTTCCTGCAGGTGGTACGAGCAGATGTTGATCGGGTTCCACTTCGGCATCGCGTCGACCGTGAACGCGATCATGTCGCTGATTAGGCGGATCGACGGCTCCGGTGGGAACACGTACGTCCCGCGCGACAAGTATTCCTTCACGATGTCGTTCTGCGTCGTGCCCGAGAGCTTGCTGGCGGCGACACCCTGGCGTTCCGCCGCGGCGACGTAGAGCGCGAGCAGCCAGGCCGCCGTCGCATTGATCGTCATCGAGGTGTTCATGCGGTCGAGCGGGATGCCGCGGAACAGCATCTCCATGTCTTCGACGTGGCCGATCGGCACGCCGACCTTGCCCACTTCGCCGCGCGCCAAGGGGTGGTCGCTGTCGTAGCCGGTCTGGGTGGGCAGATCGAAGGCGACCGAGAGGCCCGTCTGGCCCTTCGCGAGGTTCGTGCGGTAGAGCGCGTTGCTGGCTTCGGCGGAGGAGTGCCCCGAATAGGTCCGAAACACCCAGGGTCTCTCGCGCACGGCTCGCTCTTCGCCCGGCATCTCGGCCCCACCTCTACGGAACGATCGGCGAAGCTACCAAGCAAGCGGCGCTTCGCCGCGCGCAGCGAGGCGCAGCCGAGCGGAGATCGAACAGTGGCCTCGCTGCTTGCTGCGCCCGGGCGTTCGCATTGCAGGAACGGCGGTACCAAGGCGAGTGAGGCCCCGAAACGAAAACGCCCGGCTCGTGGCATCTTCGCGCGATGCTCACTGCTCTCGACCACTTCGTTGTCGCGGTTCGCGATCTCAGCGTCGCGACTCGCACTTACTCCCGCCTGCTGGGCCGCGCCGCCACCTGGCGCGGCGAGCACCCAGTGCTGGGCACCGAGAACACGCTCTTCCGGCTCGCGAACACCTACCTCGAGCTGCTCGCGCCAGCGCCCGGCGCGGGCCGCTGGCTGAGCGAACAGCTCGAGGCGAACGGCGAGGGCCCCTTCGCGCTGGCGTTCGCGGCGGACGACGCCGACGCTTTCCGCGCCCACGCCGAGGCGCGGGGGTTGCGTCCGAGCGCGCTGCAGCCGGGTCTCGGGCGCGATTCCGATTCGGGTGCGTTCCGGAAGTGGCGCAACGTGCTGCTCGATCGCGCCGCCACGCACGGCACGCAGCTGTTCGCGATCGAGCACCTCTCGCCGCCCGAGCTGCTGCCGCTCTCTCCGTCGACTGACGCAAACGAGGCCGCCACGCTGAACTCGGTCGACCACGTCGTCGTGCAGACCCAGGACGGCGAGCGCGCGAAGGCGCTCTACGGCGACGCGCTCGGTATTCGCCTCGCGCTCGACCGCAGCTTCCCGCAGTGGGGCTCGCGCTTGATGTTCTTCCGGCTCGGCCACCTCACGCTCGAGGTTGCGGCGGCGCTCGAGGGCGCCGCGAAGCCCGGCGTACCGGACCGTTTCTGGGGCGTCTCGTACCGCGTCGCCGACGCCGCCGCCGCGCACGCGCGCCTCAGCGAAGCGGGTTTCGACGCGACGCCGCCGAAACCGGGCCGCAAGCCGGGCACCTTCGTGTTCACGGTGAATGCCGAGACGCATGGCGTCGCAACGCTCGTGTTGCAGCCCGCTATCTCGGAGCGACGTCCCGGCTAAGTTCCGCCCCTTCGCGCGCCACCAGTTTCGAGGAGAGGCGATGGCCGCCGCACAGCTGTTCGTGAAGCCCGAGTTTCCGTCCGATCTCGAGGCCGCGATTCGCGACCTCAAGCGCGAGCGCAATGCCGTGCTGCTCGCGCATTACTACCAGGAGGGCGAGATCCAGGATCTCGCGGATTTCGTCGGCGATTCGCTCGCGCTTGCGCAGGCCGCCACCAAAGTCGAACGCGACGTGATCGTGTTCTGCGGCGTTCACTTCATGGCCGAGACCGCGAAGATCCTGAACCCGTCGCGCAAAGTGGTGGTGCCGGATCTCGAGGCCGGCTGCTCGCTCGCTGACGGCTGCCCTCCCAAAGAGCTGGCGGTCTTCAAAGCGCGGCATCCCGGCGCGAAGCTGCTCTCCTACATCAACTGCTCCGCGGAAGTGAAGGCGATGAGCGATCTGATCTGCACTTCCTCGAACGCGGTCGCGATGGCGCGCACCTTCGACGGGCAGCCGCTGATCCTCGCGCCGGATCGCCACCTCGCGAAGTGGATGGGCGAGCAGCTCGGGCGCGACGACCTGATCGTGTGGCCGGGCGCATGCATCGTGCACGAGCAGTTCAGCGCCAAGGAACTTGCTGCGCTGAAGGTGCGCAACCCGGCCGCGGAGGTGCTCGCGCACCCCGAGTGCGAGAGCTCGGTGCTCGCCCAGGCCGACTTCATCGCGTCGACCACCGGCATCATCGCGCGCGCCGTGGCCTCGCCCGCGCAGACCCTGATCATTGCGACCGAGGACGGCGTGTTCCACGAGATCGAGAAGCAGCTCGCGGCGGCGGGCAAGAAGAAAACGCTGCTCCAGGCGCCCGGCATCGACGAGAGTTGCTCGTGCAACCGCTGCCCCTACATGCGCCTCAACACGCTCCAGAAGCTGTACCTGTGCCTGCGGGATCTCGGCCCCGAAGTGACGGTGCCCGAGGACGTGCGCGTGAGGGCGCTCGTGCCAATTCAGCGCATGCTCGAGCTCTCGAAGGGCCTCGCGGCCGGGCCGAAGCTGGCCGGACGTTCCTGAAGGCGGCTCGCAGGCCACTCACCGGAGAGCGGGCGCACAATGATTCTCATTCACGGCGATTGCGGCAGCGGGAAGAGCAGGGCGCTGCATGCGCTCGAACTCGCGCCGCCCGCGGATCTGCGCGCCGTGTACGTGCCGGTGCCGACGCTCGAGTTCGCTGGCCTCGCACGCTGGTGCCTCGACCAGCTGAAAGCAGCGGCGGGCGACGATCCGATCGCCGCGCTGCGCGCAGTTGTTGGGCAACGCCGCGTGCTGCTGCTGGTCGACGATGCGCATCGGCTGCCGCTCGAAACCGCGCTGGCGCTGCGGCAGTTCGAGCGCGCTGCAAAGGGGCAACTGGCGATCGTCGCGGCGTGCGGCAGCGAGGAGCGGCGCGGTTCCTCGATCGTTGCGCTGGGCGAGCCGGCGGCTTGCATCGAGCTTGCGCCGGAGCGCGGGCAGGGCGCAGAGGAAGCGGCGGCGGGGGTGCACGCGGCGCTCAGCGAGGGCGCGCAGCAACGTTCTGCCGCGGCGCGCCCCCAACAATTCGCTGCGCGAGCGCCGGAGGCGCCGCGTGCGAGCGCGGAGCCCATACCCGCGCGTGAACTGCCTGCACCCGCGCCGGCGCCCCCGCCCGCGACGAGACGCGCGCCCGGTGCCCCGCTTGTGGCGGCCGCGAAGCCACCGCGCACGATCCCACTCGGCTCTGCGCTGGCGCTCGTCTGCACCGCATTCCTAATCCCCGTCGCATTCGGCGCGGGCTTCCTGCTCGGGCGACGCCCCCCGGTTGCTGAACTCGCGGCGAATGCGAGCCCGGATCTACCGCCCGTCCTACCGCCCGTCGCAGCTGCGCCGCCTCCGCTCCGCGAGCAATGGGCCGAGGCGGCGGCCGTCGTCGAAGCGATGCCGCTCTCTGCTCCGGCGAGCGAAGAACCGGAGCTGTCGCCCGTGCTCGCACCCGTTCCGATCGCCGCGGCGCCTGTGCCGGAACGCGTCGTCGCGAGGGTTCCGAGCGTGTCCGCCCGCAGGGCCGAAGCCGCCGCCGTGGTCGAGAAGTGGGGCGCGCCCACACTGATCAGCGTGGCCCCGGCGCCCGACGCCCCGTAACAAGCTCACCGCCGCGGTCGATCCAAGTGAAGCTGATCTCCGTCTCGACGTCGGCGCGATCGACTGCCACGCCGCCCTCGATGCGGGGCGAGTACACGAAGCGGGCCGCGGCTTCGAGCGCGGCCTCGTCGAACACGCCGGGCGGTTCTGCCGCGATCACTCGAATGTCTCGCGTGGCGCCGTTTGCAGCGACCGTGAACTGCAGCTTCACCCAGCCCGAGATCCCAGCGACGATCGCCTCGCGCGGATACACGGGCGGCGGCCGGCGCAGCGCCTTCACGTCGCGGTCGGCGGGCGCGGGCCGCGGCGCAGCCACCGGTTCGAGCTCCGGTTCGGGCAACGCGGCCCTAACAGGCTCCGGTTCAGGCTGCGGCGCCGCGGCAATCGGCGCTGCCGCCGTGCGCTCCGTCGCGACGCTGCACAACTCCGGCGACGGCGGCGACATCTGCATGCCGCGCACGCCGCGTACGCGGTAGCAGTACCGCACGCCCACAACGACGCTGCGATCGGTGAAGCGAACGGCGTCACTCCCAACGCGCGCGATCGGAGTGAACGCAGCCTTTGGTTCGTCGACGCGGCGCTCGACTTGATAAGACTCGACACGAACTGCGAGCGGCGCCCACTCGACGACGAGCTCGGCTGCGCGCGCGGGTAGCGTCGGCGCGACGAGCAGCAGAACGAGGGCGAGATCGCGTGCTGCTGCCATCGCCTACTTCTCGTAGAGCTTGATCACACGCACCGTGCCGGCCGGCGCGGCCTGGATGCACAGGTCGCACAGCACGCACTCGTCGAGGTTCTCCTCGACGATTCTCAGCGAGCCGTCGGCGTGCTGCTCGAAGATGTCGACCGCGCACACTTCGCTGAGCTTCTTCGCGAGTTCCTTGTCGCTCGCGATGCTCGCGTCCACGTGCACGTCGATGAAGAGCCCAGGCATTAGAGCGTCACTCCCTTCGCCGCGAGCCGCTTGCGAATCAGCCCGGGGATTTCCTCGATGCGCTCCGCCACCGAGATCCCGGCTGCTTCCATCCTGGCGATCTTCTCGGAGGTCGTGTCTTCCTTGCCCTCGACGATCGTGCCGGCGTGGCCGAAGCGCATGCCCTGCATCTCGTCCATGAAGCGGCCCGCCATGAAGGCGACGATCGGCAGGCGCGACTTGTTGCGGGTGACCCACTCGGCGAGCTCCGCCTCCATGCGGCCGCCAGGCTCCGAGTAGATCGCGATCGCCTTGGTCTCGGCGTCGGCCTCGAACAGCGGCATCAGCTCCGCGTAGGTGGTGCCCACGATCGCGTCGCCGCCGATCGAGACGCAGGTGCTCTGCCCGAGCCCCGCGGCTGTTAGGGTCGAAGCGATCTCGGTGGTCATGCCGCCGCTGCGCGACATGATGCCGATGGGGCCCTTCGTGTAGGCCTGCCGCGTGTTCACCGCGGGCCCGCCGACGCCGCCCATCTTGGCTTCGCCCGGCGAGATCATCCCCAAACAGTTCGGCCCGATGATGCGCGCGCCGCGCAGCGCCGCGAGCTCGACCATCTGCGCGACTTCGCGGCGCGGGATGTTCTCCGTAACAACGACGATCAGCTTCACGCCGTTCTCGAGCGCCTCGAACACGGCGTCCTTGGTGAAGCGCGGCGGCACCGAGACGATCGAGCCGTCCGGCTGCCCGTGCTTCACGACGATCTCGCGCACCGTGTCGTAGACAGGCACGCCGTAGATGTCGCGGCCCGCGCGCCCCGGCGTCACGCCGCCGATGATCTTCGCGCCATAGGCCAGGTTCTCGCGTGTCAGGCTCACCGCCTCGCGGCCCGTAATGCCTTGGATGATGAACGTCGTGTCTTTTGTGATGAGGATGGACATGCTCAGGCCTTCCCCATCTTCGCCACGGCCCGGCCCGCGGCCTCGTACATCGACACGCTGCGGTCGCAGTAATCGACGCCGTACTTCTTCAGGATCTTGAAGCCTTCCTCCTCCCACGAGCCGGGGATGCGGAAGATCGCGATCACCTCGCTCGGCTTCTTACCGGCTTCGAGGCAGCCCTTGATCACACCGCGCGCAACGATGTCGACGCGTGTGTTCGAGACCACGTTCATCATCACCGCGATCTTCTCGACGCCCGGCTTCGAGAGGATCAGCTTGGTCAGGTTCTTGGCCTTGCCGACGCTCGGGTTGCCGCCGATCTCGCAGTAGTTCGCCGGCTTGCCGCCGTGCTTGCGCACAGCGTCGAACAGCGTGAGCGAGCCGCCGCCAGCGCCGATGATTAGGCCCAAGTTGCCGTCGAACTCGACCACGTTGCCCGCGACGCCGCGGTGATCCACCGCGTTGACGCGCACGCCTTCGAGCTCGAACGGCGTCGGCGGCCGCGCGAGCCGCGTCTCGTCGTCGCCAATTCCGAGCTCCGCGAGCAGCGCCTTGTGCGCGCCGCGCGCCTCGGCCTCCATGTCGACGTGGCCGTCGAGCACGATGAACTTGCCGTTGGTGAGCTTCGCGAGGGGATTGATCTCGGCGAGCGTCAGATCGAACTCGAGGAACAGCTGCATCAGTTTGTAGACGGTCGGGATCAGCGCGTTCAGGTCGTCACCTGTTACGCCGACGGCGCTGATCGCCTCCTTCGCGACGCGTTCGCTGAGCGGCAGGATCGACGAGAAGTGCGTGCGCGAGAGATGCTCGGGGTGCTTCTCCGCGACTTCCTCGATGTCGATGCCGCCCATGTCCGAGAACAGCAGCACCGGCCTTTTGGCGCGCCCGTCCCAGGTGACCGAAGCGAAGAACTCCTTCGCGACCGGCGACTTCTCCTCGACCAGCACGCAGCGCGCTCGCTCGCCCTTCACCACGATGGGCAGCACGTGCTCGTACTTCGCGGCGGCCTCGTCTGGCGTATTCGCGAACTGCACCGCGCCTGCCTTCATGCGCCCGCCGGAGAGCACCTGGCTCTTCACGACGACGGCGCCGCCGATCTCCTTCGCCGCGGCGCGCGCCTCAGCCGCGCTGCGCACCACGGTGCCGCGACCGAGCGGCATGCCGCGCTTCGCGAAAAGCGCCTTCGACTCGTACTCGTAGAAACGCATGGCTCACCTTTGCTCGAAGGCGAGGCACGGTATGGAGCCGCGGCGGACTGGGCAAGGAAGCAGCGCGCGAGAACTCCGCGCTCGTCGACTACGGACGCGCCACCATGGCGTTCGCGTTGCAGCGGCGAAGGGCGAGTCCTCGGGAGCCTCCCCGCGCCGCTCGCGCCGAGGCAACACGTCAATCGCGCTCCGCGGGCTGCGAAGCGCAAACGCGGCTCGCATTTGCGAGAAGCTCGACGTTGTCGTCCCGGAGTCGGCGTATTCTGCGACCGCGCCCTGTGCGCGCCGGAGGCCGCCCATGCTGTGGAGGTTCTCGCTCGCTCTCGGAATCGCTGCACTCTCTCTGCCCGCGATCGGGCACGATTTCTCGGTTGATCCCACGTCGCCCGAGGTGTTGACGTTCCGCTACAGCTCGAGCGACATCGTCGACCAGACCGGCGCCGGCCCGATCGTCTTCGCCTCGAACCTCGGGCTCGGCAGCGACGAGCTCGACGGCTTCAGCTACGGCAAGGACATCCTGCGTCCGGTCGGCGGCGCGAACTTCTTCGTGAGCCTTCAGTTCTCGGTTTCGCGCGCGACGGCCGGCGCTGGCGGCGTGGTCACCACGCAGCGCAACTCGAACGGCGCCGCGGGCGACAAGTTCAATCTGCTGATCCTGCGCAACGGCCGCACGGTCGGCCCGTTCCTAGGGTCCGACGCGCCTAATCACAAGCTGACGCCGGGGGCGGGGTCGTCGGCGGGTCAATCCGAGATCGACGGGCTGTCGTTCCCGTCGGGCTCGAAGCCGAGCGTCTACTACACGGTCGCGCGTGGGGGAGTGAAGGCTCCGTCAGACATCTATTACGTCGCCAACTGGCCGATGGCGACGCCGCCCGTGCTGTTCGCCACGGCCGCGCAACTCGGCCTGCAAGCGACCGACAACATCGACGCACTCGCGATCAAGGACGGCGGAACGCTCGGCACGCTCGACAGCGCGGACATCGTCTACGTCTCGCTCGACACAGCGTCGCCGACGCGCACCGCAGCGGGCGGCAGCGACAACATCCTTCAGGTGTGGCCCGCGCCGATCGTCGTGGCGATCGCCTTCAACAGGCTCGACATCACGGCGGCGGGCACTGAGGAGATCGACGCGATTACCGGCTACGACCCGGGCAACGACCCCCACGGTGGCGGTGGTGGCGTGGAGGGACCCAAGGACAAGGATTCGGGCGACACCCTGATCACCCTCGGAACCCAACCCGGCTCTTCGACCGCGATGTACATCGACCTCGATGGAACCGTGATCGGGCCTGGGGCGACTGTCGTGGATTGGGTGCTGCAGAGCGTTCCGCGCATTGCCTACTTCCCGCCTGGGTCTGGCTTCTTCGGCCCGTCGCTCCACATCATTCCGCTGCCCGCCGGAGTGCTGGTGATCTCGAAGCACGCCAACAAGAACGGAGCCATCGAGAGCCGCATCCTCGGCCTCTTCGACCCCGCCACAGGCAAGGAGCGGCTCGGCCTCTGGGAGCACTTCGCCGGCCCACTGAGCGCGAGCGACTCGAATCCGCCGGCGCCACTCTCCGGCAGTTATCAGGAATCCCCGTTTGCCGAGACCGGCTATCCGATCCCGGGCAAGACCGACCTCGTGGGCACGTTCTTCCACTGCGGGGGCGGCATGGTCGGGCCCTGGCAGTGCGGCTTCTCCACCGTCTCGGCAGCTCCGCCGGGCACCAGTCAGCACTGGATGGCGTGGTGCGATGACTCGACCGGGCCATTCGGGCAGACAACCCGCTTACTCTCGATCGGGGACTCGGTTGCCGGCTTGAATGGCTCGATCTCGTCGATCGGCGGCTTCGATTACACGCCCGATGCGATGAATCCCAACACCGGCCACCTGTACGGCTCGGTCTTCTCGACGCTGGGCGATGTCGCGATGCTGGACATCCCGGTCACCTCCACGGCCACTGGACCGAGCTTCGGCGCGACTCAAATCCTGATGAACACCCAGACACCGGTTCCAAGCGGCGCCAGCAATGAGCGGTTCAACAACTTCGGCTTCCGCCTCGCGGCCGGCAGCGTCGCGTTCCGCGGCTCGAGCAACCTCGGCGGCGACGGGATCTATGTGAACGACGGCAACGGCGTGATCACGAAGATCGCCGACCGCACGACGCCGGTTCCCGGTGGCGCCGGAAACTTCACCAGCTTCACGGACACACTCTCGAACGACGAAGGCGGCGTGACCTTCGTCGGCAACTTCACCGGCGGAAAGGGAATCTTCACGACGGCGACGGGCCGGCTGCGCAGGCTCCTGGCGACAGGCGACGTTCTCGACGGCCGCACTGTGAGCGATGTCTACATGCAGCGCGACGTGGCCGTGGGGAACGTGATCGGCTTCGGCGCGCGCTTCAGCGATAACAACTCGGGCCTCTTCCTGAAGGAGCTGCCCAAGCCCTTCGACACGGGCGACGCGACCCAACGCGCAATCCACCTCGACGTCGAACTCGATCCCGACCCGAGCATTCTCGGTCCCGATCCGCGCGCACTGCTCGTCGGCGATCTCGGCACCACACGGCTGCGCGGCATCTGGAAGTCGAACAGCACGCTCGGAACGATCACGATTCCGGGCAGCGAGCTGGCGCGCCTGCTCGCGCTCCAGTTCGGACCGACGACGACCGGCGGCATCGGCGAGTGGGTGATTACGGTCGACATCGCGACCGGCGCGATCCTCTCGTCGGGCGCGGCGGGGACGCTCGCGAACGGCCCGTTCGCGTTCAACGCCGACACGGATGGCGGGCCATGGACGAGCCCCCTAATCGCTGGCGGCATCCCCGGCACGCAAGCCGGCTTCGAGACGAACGCGGGCGGCTTGAAGCTGTTCTGCTCGAACGGGTTCAGCCAGATCGCCGGCAACGCCTGTGGGGCAGGAGCATTCGGCTTTCCGGCCGCGGCGAACTACGACAAGAAGTCCGGCTTTGCGCACATGACGGGCCCGCTAACGCTCGGCAACGTCGTGTTGTGGGCGTTCCTAGGGGACCAGCGCTGGCTCGAGCAGGGCCCAGTCGCGTGTCCTGACATCGATTCCGACGGCGTCTGCGACAGCGTCGATAACTGCATGTTCGAGCCGAATGCGGGCCAGGGGGACGCGGGCGGAGTGGGAGCCTCCGCTACGCCCGATCTGCGCGGAGACGCCTGCCAATGCGGGGATGCGAATGGCGACGGCAAGGCCACGGGCCTCGACGGCACGCTCATCTCGCGCGCAGCGCTGGGCCTTGCGCCTTTCCCGCTGGGTGTTGGCCAACTCGCGCAGCCGGCGCTCTGCGACGTGAACGGCGGCGCGAGCGGCGACGCAGTGTTCCACTGCAGCGGCCTCGACGGCACACTCGTGAAGCGCGCGAGCCTCGGGCTCGCGCCGGGGATCCTGAACGTGTGCCAGGCCGCACAACCGTGAGCGTCGGCCCGAGCGGCCGGTTCCGGTCGTGCTCGACCGGACGCGAAAAATCCTGTGCCACTTTCCACCGCAAGTCACCACTCTCTCGAGAAGAGGAGGCCGACCCATGGCACGGCTATCGACGATCGGCGCTCTGCTTTTCCTCGCATGCGGAGCATCCGCCGCGTGGTCGCGATCGTTCGAGGTGTCGCCCGACACCACCACCGTGATTGGCGGCGTGGTCGTCGATCGCCGCCAACCAGCCGAGGACGACGGCGCGACGATCGTGCCCACCGCAATCGGCCCATCGGCGCCGGGCGTCACGCTCCCGAACGGCTCGAACCTCGATGCCTTCGACCGCATGCCCAACGGCGACGTGGTGTTCTCGACGGACATCACGGTCGCGGTCGCAGGTCTCGGCGGGTCCGGAGTCGCAGGGCCGGCCGACGTCGTGATGGTCGACGGCACGGGACCGGTGATCGTGTTCTCCGCAGCGGCGGCGATGTTGCCGGCGGGCACGGACGTCGACGCCGTCGGCATCGAGCCCGACAGCGACTTGCTGCTCTCCTTCGACACGACCGTGAACGTCAGCGGCGTGGTCGTCGACGACGAGGATGTCGTGCGCATCGACGGGCAGGGCGGAGCGCCGGTCGTGGTGTACGACGGCAGCGCGCAGGGCGTGACCGCGGGGCTCGACCTCGACGCCGTCTATCGCAGCCTCGACGATGGGCACCTGCTCGTCTCCTTCGACGGCTCCGGCGTTGTCGGCGGCGTGCCCTTCGACGACGAGGACGTGCTCGACTGGAACCCGAGCGGCGGCGCGTACGCGTTCGCCTACGACGGGAGCGCCGCGCCGGCAAGCTGGCAGGCGGGCGCGGACCTCGACGCGGTCTCGGCGTTTCCGCAAGACACCGACGGAGACGGAATTGGCGACGTGGCGGACAACTGCCCGCTGATCGTGAATGCGAGCCAGGCCGACATCGGCGGCGTGGGTCCGACTTCTGTGCCCGACGGCATCGGCGACGTTTGCCAATGTGGCGACGTCAACAACGACGGCCGCGTGACTGGCCTCGACGGCACGCTCATCAAGCGCGCTTCTCTGAACCTCGCACCCTTTACGACCGGCGTGGGAGCGCTCCCGGCACCCAACAAGTGCGACGTGAACGGCGGGGCCACCGGCGACGCCGTGTTCCACTGCAGCGGCCTCGACGGCACGCTGGTCCAGCGCGCGAGCCTCGTGCTGCCGCCCGGTGTGCTGCAGTTCTGTCCGGCGGCTGACGGGAACTAGCGCTCGCGGCGCTGCTGCGCGGCCGTCTGCACAGCCTGCGGACGGTGATTGGGTGACCGGGGTGCCGGATCTGCCCCGCACCAGCCGACGGCGATTGCTCGCATTTTCACTTTTATTGCCACCTCTCAGACCTCTCCCTCCACTTCGCCACCGCCGGCGCGCAATTTCCGGCGCGCGAGGAGATTCGATGCGTCTTCCGGTTCTGACCGGCTTGCCCCTACTCGGGGCGAGCCTGGCGTTCTCAATGCTCCTCGCCGCGCCAGCCTCGGCGCAGCTAGCCATCGCAATCGAGGCCGGGCCGGATCCGGTGCGAGCTTCTGGGACCCCGCTGGTCGAGGTGACGGCGACCAATACTGGAGCCGGCGCGGTCGCGAACGTGAGCCTTCAGCTCGACCTGCCGCCAGGGATCGCGAGCTTCACGCAGACCCTTACGACCGCGAACGGCACTTGCACGGGCTCGGGGAATCTCAACACGAGCTGCGACGCGAACGAGACGATCAGCTGGAACCTCGGCACGCTCGCGTCAGGCGCGCGCAAGACCGTGTCCCTCGCTCCGCAGGTGTCCAATGTCTTGATCAACGGCACCGCGGTCCCTTTCGACGCACGGGTCCTCGCTGCCGCCGTGGTCAGCGCCACCGCTAGCGAGACGATCACGGTTCAAAACACACCGACCTTCGAGCTCGCGCTCGACGAATCGGCCGATCCGGTCGCGCCGGGCGACGATCTCACCTACACGGCGACCTTCAGCAACGTGACCGCGGCCAACGCGCTCGCCACCACGCTCACGTTGGCGTTGCCCGCGGGCACGAGCTTCGTCTCGGCGACGGGCGGCGGCAGCTTCGCGGCGGGTGTTGTTACGTGGAATCTCGGCACGTTCTCGCCGGGCAAGGGCGACACGCGCCAGGCGACCGTGCACGTCGATCTGCCGGCGACCGAGGGCGCAATCCTTCGCCCGCAGGCTCTGATCCAGGCGTCCGCAGGTCTCTCTGCCAACGCAGAGTCGGTGACGGTCGTGCAGTCGGACTCGCCCTTGCGCCTCGAGGTCGAGGTGAACCCCGACCCGGTGCGTGCGGGGGGGACGCTCGACGTGCAGCTCACGGTGAGCAACGTCGGCAACACGACGATCGATCCGGTGCTCGAGCTGCGTCTGGGCGCGTTCCACGCGAGCTTCCCCGAGAACCTGCTGACGCACTTCGGGATCTGCACGATCTCGGGCAACTTGAACACCTCGTGCGACGTCCGCGAGCGGATGCAGTGGGACGTTCCACCGCTCGCGCCGGGCGATCGGCTCACGG
>JANNRF010000028.1:0-2081 GCA_031401135.1 Deltaproteobacteria bacterium
TCGACTCGCAGCGGCGCGCTGCCGATCACGCCGTAGCTGTTCGCGAGGTGGTACCGCACGACGTACTCACCCGGCGCGTCGGGCACGCGGATCTCGACCGGGCCCTCGCCCTTGGCGTAGGCGTAGTTGCCGTAGACGCGCTCCGGCGCGCCCGCGTTGTCGATGCTGATGAAGTCCTCCGGCTTGCCGCGTCCGCTCCACGGCACCGAGAGCTTTGAGCCGGCACGCACGCTCTCGGGAACCGTCAGCGTCACGGCGGCGCCGCCGACTTGCAGCGGGGCGCTCCCGATCACGCGGTAGCTGTTCCCGAGGTGGTATCGGAGCAGGTAGGCGCCCGCGGCATCGGGCGCGGTGATCATGACGGGGTTCGCCTGCGCGGGGTACGCGTAGTTGCCGTACGTGCGGTCCGGCGCGCCGACCGCGTCGATGCTGATGAAGTCGCCCGGGTTGTTGGGGCCCTCCCAGCCGACGCTCAGCTTGCCGGCGACCTCGATCGAGGCCGGCGCCTCGAGCGCGGCGCTGAGATCGATGACGCTGAGCGGCGCGCTCGCGAGCACCGCGTAGCCGCTCGCGCCGCTGTGGTACCGGACCTCGTAGCTGCCCGGAACGTCGGGGACCTGAAGCGAGAGCGGGTTGCCGGCGGACGGATAGGCGTACGGGCCGTAGGTGGAATCCGCCGCGCCCTTCGCGTCGATGCTCACGAAGTCGCCGGCTGCGTTGGGCCCCGTCCAGCGCACCTCGAGCTTGCTGCCGATCGCAGTGCTCGGCGCCACCTGCAGACTGGCGGTCTGCGCCAGCGCGGATTGCGATGTGAACAGCAGCGATCCGACCAGCGCGGCGAGCAGCAGGCTGCGCGAGGACATTCCAGATCTCCTTGGCGTGGCGATGCCCATTCTAAGCAGGCGGCGCGCGAAGCCGATCGCTTTTCTTCTCCGCCAGCGCTAGCGCCCGTGGCACGATGCGCCTCGCACGCGGAATCAGCGCCGTGCTGGCGGCGCGCCACGAGGAGAGGGCGATGCGAATTCGTTGGGTTGTTACGAGCGGAGTCGCCGCGCTGGGGCTCGTCGCGCGGCTCGCGGCGCTGCCGGCCGCTAGCGACTCCACGCCCGCCGCTGGCGAGTCGTGGGAAGTGACCTCGCAGATGTCGATGGAGGGCATGTCCTTCCAGATGCCGGCGCAGACGCGGCGCGTTTGCAGCAAGCGCGATCAGGCGCCCGAGAATCCCGACCCGAACTGCCGTAACACCGAGCTGAGCCGCACCGGGAACAAGGTGACTTGGCGAGTCGAGTGCACGGGCCCGAACGCCATGTCGGGCCGGGGCGAGATGGTCTATTCGAGCGCAGACGCCTACACCGGGTCGATCCGCTTCGAATCGGCCGAGGGGGTGATGACGCTCAACCTGAGCGGGAAGCGCCTCGGGACCTGTCGGGCTGCGAGGTGATCCCCGCCGCCGCGCGCGTCGTGTTGTTGGGTGCCGGACTCGCGTTCGCATCCGCTGCCGCCGCGGCTCCGAAACCCTGCAACACCTGTGAAGACCTGTGTCAGCTGATCGACCAGTACCAGCAGAAGGAGAAGCAGATCGAGCTGTATCAGCGGTACGCCGGCCCGAGGCCCACGGCGCATCCGCGAGCGGGCGAGGGTGCCGGAGATGCCGTCGAGCGGGAGTTCAACGAATGGAATCTGCGCATGACGGCGGCGCTGTGCGGCGCCGCGTGCGCAGAGCCGCGCTGACTCAGATCCGCCGCGTCACGTCGGGGAAGTTCTTCCACACCGGCACGCCGCAGAAGTGCGTGCCTTCGGTGCAGCGCGGCGAGACGAGGCCGCTGCGCACGCTGCAGGGCGGCCCGATGTGCGGCGTCAGCTCGGGGTGCACGGCGTGCAGCTGCGCGATCTCGTCCATCGAGGCTTCGTAGATCTCGCGCTGCGCGTTGAAACAAGTGCGCATCGTCCACTTGTGCAGCAGGTGCAGCAGCGAGCCGGATTCTTCGAAGCGCACGGCCACGGCGTTCGGCAGCACGTAGAGCGCCTGCGCGGGCGTGGCGCCGAGCGCGAGCAGCTGCGCGCGCGCGTGCCACTGCGCT
>JANNRF010000029.1:0-6494 GCA_031401135.1 Deltaproteobacteria bacterium
CGCGAATCCGACTCCGACACATTTCGCTGTCAGCAGTGCCGCGCCGAGATCCCGCGCAGCGCCGCTGGCACCGAGCACCGTAATCACTGCCCGCTCTGCTTGTGGAGCGCGCACATGGACGAGCGCCCGGGCGACCGGCGCTCGGCGTGTCGCGGCGGCATGGAGCCGATCGCGGTCTGGGTGCGCGACCGCGAGGAGTGGGCGCTCGTGCACCGCTGCGGCACCTGTCACGTCGTGCGCGTGAACCGCATCGCGGGCGACGACAACGAGTACGCGCTGCTCGCGCTCGCCGCGCGGCCGATGGCGCTGCCGCCGTTCCCGGTGACGCGACTGCGGAGGTGAGGCGAGGTCGGCGCGATTGGGGTCGCGTGCTCGCTCGCTCTCGGCGGAGCCGGGGCGTGTGCCTCGCGACTCCGACGCCCGTCACACGCTGGCTCCGCGAGTGCCGCAACGGGAGCCCACCCCGGTGCGCTCGCAGTGAGTGCACGACGTCCTCACTCGTGACCGCCGCAGCCGTTGCTCGCAAATGCTGCGAACGAAAAGGCTGCAGCCGAATGCAAGCGGAAGCGTTCGCGGAGCGCGGGAACGCACGCGGAGCCTGAGAAGCGCGTTGCATCGCAGTGTTTGCGGAGAGAGAATGGCCGTGTCGGCTGGAACTCAGCGCGGAGGCTGGTCAGCCCAATATCTGTTAGGCGGCACTGAAGGGAGCTTCCCAATGAAAGAGCCCATGTTGCGAATCCTGAGCGTCTTTGTAGTCGCGCTGTGCTACGCGGTTCTTCCCGTGCTCCCGGCCGCAGCGGAGCTTCCCGAGAAGGCGATCTCGCGCACGCACGATGAGGCCGCGCTCAGCTGGGGGCCTTGCCCGCCCATCTTCCCGTCGGGATGCCAAGTCGCTGTCCTCCACGGCGATCCGGCGGTCGGACGCTCCGACGTGTTCCTCCGGGTTCCTGGTGGCGACACGTTGGCACCGCATTGGCACACCTCAGCAGAACACATGGTGCTTGTCGCAGGCGAATTACAGGTCACGTACAAGGGCCAGCCTGCGGTCACACTCCGGCCCGGCTCCTACGCCTACGGTCCGGCCAACGCACCACACAACGCGCTCTGCGTGGGCCCGATCGTCTGTGTTCTCTTCATCGCCTTCGAGTCTCCCATCGACGCCGAAGCCTTCAGTGGCGGGCTCGAGTAACGCAGTGCCGCCTAACAATCGGCTGCACCAGTCGGCCGCGGTTCGAGGCATGCGACGGCCTTTAGCCGGCAGCCGGCCGGTTGCGTGGTCGTCGCGCGGCCGGCCGCCGGTCGTGGCACCATGGTTCGCGCGCGGCCGCAGGTGAGCCGAGAACCGTTGGGCGGCGAACGTATACGCGCTGGAGATTGAAGCGATGAGATCTGAACTCAGCCCCTTCGTCCTATTGATACTCGTCGCGTGCAGTTCGACGCCGTCCGCTACTCCCCGACCGAAAGCACCCGCCACCGCCAGCGCACAGTGCGTGTCGGACTGCGAGGCAATTCACTCGCTGTGTACGATCAGCGCGAATCAGTCTGGTAGAACGCCCGTTGGTTCGAGCTCCGGCGGCGTTCTCATAGGTGCCGTCGCCGACAGCATGGCTCGCAAACGAGCGGTGGAGAGCTGCAGCAGCGCGCTCGGGCAATGCTACGAAGCTTGCGCTTCCGGCGATAGAACTCCGGCGAGCGCATTCACGCAGTCGTGTGGCCCGGTATGCGCCGACGGCTCCGCCGCGGTCTGGCTAGGCACCGCAACATCGACCGAAGGTGCAACCACCCAGATCATGGTCGCACTGTGCGCAGGGGCCGATCGGTCGGTGGTCGGGAACTGGGCTTGCGCCGCAGGGTCAGCTCCCTGCGCGATTCCCGGTGGCAGCCTTCGCGGCACTTTGGCAGCGGGTTCCTTCGATGCGACAAGTGAAGCCGGGGCGATCGCGGGTGCTTCCTGCCGTTTCTCCGGCACACTCGTCGGTGATTCACTCCAGGGCCAGTACTCGTGCCAAGATCCCACCTTCGGTCCGGGCCGCCCAGGGTTCATCGGATCGTGGTCGGTTGAGCAGTGCAAGTAGCTCCCGCCGCAGCGCCGCCCAAGGCGCTGCAGCTGACCTGGCGCCGTTGGCCGGTTCGCGGGAGTGGTCAACCGCTGGCCGGGCGGCTCGGGGTCGTCACGCGCCCGGCCTCCAGTCGTGGCATCATGGTTCGCGGCGCCAGGCAGCTGAGCGCCAAACCGTTGGGCGGCGAAGACTGTGAACTCTGATCGGCGGTTCATCAGCGAGCTTCTCTCCCATACAGGAGAGACGTGTTCTCTCTTCTCGAACCCCCGCAAGCGCGAGCGCGAGATCAGGATTTGTCGGGCGCTGCTGCGCCTCTTCTCCGTGCGATTCGTGGAAGACTAGTTGCTCGAAGTTCCAGGAGAGCCGGTCGACGTTCGCGTCGCAGGCGCTGGGTTTCAGATCTTCGAGATCTTGGATGAGGGTCGCGAGCGATCCCGCGAGATCAGAGAGCGACTCGCTCAGTACCAGCGGGCGACGCGCGTCGAAGACGTCTGGGAGCGGATTGCTCCCGGAAAATCGAGTTCTCTTGCGCCGCGGCAGATCGGAACAGAGGAACTTCGGATTCGCCTTGCCTCTGCCCTCGCCGCCAAAGAGGCGCACTACGGCGCCACGGCCTGCTTGGGACTCGATGCACTGGTCTACGTGAATCTGCGGGCCGCAGTCTTGCGAGACGAGGTTCTCGCACTACCTCCCAACGTCGGAGTCCAATGGCGCTCGGTGTCGATACTCAGCAACGATCGCGCTGTCGTCGCGTCCGCTCGTGAGTCAGCACCTCTCTTCTTGCAGGACCGAGTCGGCCGACCTCCCGAGGTCTGGGGCAGAATCTCTGGGCTGTGGGAAGACTGATCTCGAACCTGAGTCGCGGAGGTTCCGCATGAAGAAGCTGCGCCTGAATCGACTCGCGGCTTCTTGTGCCGCGGCAGTCTCGCTTGCCGCTCAGCCGACTTGGGCTGGAGAAGATCTCACGAGGCTAAAGGACCTTCCGGCGGTCCGAGTTGTGGCTGTCATTTCGCAGGGCATCGGCCTCAGCGAGGAGTTCTTCACCGAGTCGATTGAGCTTCAGCTCCGTACTCGCGGAGTTCCTGTTACCCGGACTGCTGCCGCCACGACTCCGATCCTGCGGCTGCATTTTCTCACTTACGAACTTCCCAACGACGGCAGAATCAGGGGCACGTTCTTCTACGGGCAACTCGAGCTAACCGAGCGCGCGAGACTGCGGCGTACTCAAGTTGACGCTGAGGCCTTCGTGTGGCGCAGCGCCGCCTGGCTCGGAGCACGTCCGGACATCGATGCGGACATTCGCGCCATCGCAACCGACTTGGCCGATCGGTTCGCGACGGACTACCTGGTGGCGAACTCGCCGAGCAGGTAGGCGATCCGCGCGTTCGCAATGAAGCTGACCGGCCGCCGCTCACAGGTCCGCAATAGCCGTGGCCGGTCGGCCGATCCGGGGTCGTCGCGCGGCCGGCCTCCGAAGCACGCGTGGTAGGTTCACGGCGACCGTGAGTTGAGGGCAGATACAAGGCAGCGCAAGAAGGAAAGGTCGGGCCCGCGGTGGAACCTCTTGTCATCTTCGTCTTGCAGTTCCTGTGGTTCCTCTTCGCGTGGTCTCTCGTTGCGTATTTCGTGCTGTGGCCGTGGTCAGCGCGGCTTACGCCCGCGGCAAGACTGAGCGCCTGGATTGCGCCAGAGATGTTCAGGGTCCTCGGAGTCGGTCTCCTGGTCCCGAATCTGTCTCCTGGCATGCCGGCCGAGTTTGCGGTGTCCACCGCCGCTGGCGACTCCCTCACGGCACTTCTTGCCGCTTTCGCATTCATCGGGCTGCGGCAAGCGTGGGGCACGGCCCGGGGGCTGGCGTGGGCTTGCACGATCGTCGGTTCCCTTGACCTTCTGGTTGCGTTCCCACACGCCGCTGCCACGGGAGCCATCTCGCACATGGCGGCGCAGTGGTATGTGCCCGTCTTCGCGGGCCCACTCCTCGTCATCTGCCACGTGGCGTGCTTCATCCTGCTCATTCGCGGCCGTAGTTCTGCGTAGCCTGGCCTGCGCGCGTCTGCGCCGCCCAACAAGCGACGGTGCCGTCAACTCATGACGGTTGACCCCGCCGCGTTCGGTTCGGGACCATCGCATCGCCGGACGATGAACGGCTGTAGCCGCCAACGCTGAGCGCCCGACTCCTCGGCCCGCCCGCAGCGAACCATGCACGCCCAGGCGAGCACGCGGCGCCGATCGGCCGCGTCGCGTCGCGCGAGGCTACGCTGCCCGCGTGTCCTCTCCCCCCGATGCTCTAGCTCCCTTCGGCCCCGCCGCGCGCGCGTGGTTTGCCGCTGCCTTCGCGGACCCGACGCCCGTGCAGCGCGACGGCTGGGCGCGCATCGCGGCCGGCGAGCATGCGCTCTTGCTCGCGCCCACGGGCAGCGGCAAGACGCTCGCAGCGTTCTTCTACGCGATCGATCAGTTAGGGCGTGAGGCGGGCGAGCGCGCGGGCAACGGGGAGAAGACTCAACCCGGCGTGCAGCTGCTCTACATCTCGCCGCTGAAGGCGCTCGTCGCGGACATCGACCGCAACCTGCGCGCTCCGCTCGTCGGCGTCGCTCGCACTGCGGAGCAGCTCGGCGCGCAGTTTCGCGCGCCGCGCGTGGCGCTGCGCACCGGCGATACGCCCGCGCGTGACCGGCGCGCGCAGTCGCGCGATCCGGCCGAGATCCTTGTAACAACTCCCGAGTCGCTCTACTTGATCCTCGGCTCCGCGCAGCGCGAGACGCTGCGCACAGTGCGCTGGATCGTGGTGGACGAGGTGCACGCGCTCGCGGCCACCAAACGCGGCGCGCACCTCGCGCTCTCGCTCGAGCGCGTCGCGGCGCTGTGCGGCGCGCACGACCCGCAGCGCATCGGGCTCTCGGCGACGGCGCGGCCGGTCGCGGAAGTCGCGCGCTTCCTAGGCGGCAGTCGCACCGTTGCGATTGTGGATGCGACCGGGCCGCCGAAGCTCGACCTAATGATCTCGGTGCCGGTGCCGGACATGACGCAGCCTGGAACCGCGGCGCGCGCGCCGTTCGCTATGCGCGAACCGGCGCCGCACACAATCGCGTTGCCCGGGGCAGAGGCCGCAGACTCGGAACTGCTCGCGCCGTTCAAGTCGCGCGCGGGAAGCGCGGGCGAGGACGCGGACACCAGCCTCTGGCCCGCGATCTACCCGAAGTTGCTCGAAGCCATTCGCGCGCACCGCAGCACGATCCTGTTCGTGAACAGCCGCGGCCTCTGCGAACGGCTCGCGCGGCGGCTCAACGAACTCGCGGGCGAAGCTCTCGTGCGCGCGCATCACGGCTCGATCGCGCACGAGCAGCGCCGCAGCATCGAGGAAGATCTGAAGGCCGGGCGGCTGCGCGCGATCGTCGCGACGAGTTCGCTCGAGCTCGGCATCGACATGGGCGCGGTCGATCTCGTGCTGATGGTCGAATCGCCCGGCGCCGTTTCGCGCGGCCTCCAGCGCGTAGGCCGTGCCGGTCATCAGGTTGGCGCGGCGAGCCGCGGCCTCATCTTCCCTAAGCACCGCAGCGATTTGCTCGAAGCCACCGTGGTTGCGCAGGGCATGCGCGCCGGGGAGGTCGAGGCGCTGCGCGTGCCGCACACGCCCCTCGACGTGCTCGCCCAACAAGTCGTGGCGATGTCGGCGGGCGACCCGTGGCGCGTTGAAGATCTGCTCGCGCTCGTGCGCCGCACTGCGAGCTTCGCAGGCATCTCGCGCGAAGTGCTGGGCTCGGTGCTCGAGATGCTCGCCGGCCGCTACCCGAGCACGGACTTCTCGGAGCTGCGGCCACGCATCACCTGGGACCGCGAGAGCGACCGCATCGCTGCGCGCCCCGGCGCCGGAAAAATTGCGCTGCTCTCGGGCGGCACGATTCCCGATCGCGGGCTCTACAGCGTGCACCTCGGCCCCGATGGCCCGCGCGTCGGCGAGCTCGACGAAGAGATGGTGCACGAGACGCGCGCAGGCGAGATCGTGACGCTCGGCGCCACGAGTTGGCGCGTCGCCGAGATCACGCGCGACCGCGTGATTGTTACGCCCGCGCCCGGCCAGCCCGGCAAGCTCCCGTTCTGGCGCGGTGACGGCCCGGGCCGCCCGCTCGAGCTCGGCCGTGCGCTCGGGCGCTTCCTGCGCGAGCTCGAAGGCGAGTGCCGCGCGGACGGCGGCGATCTCAACGCCGGCCGCGGCCGCGCCGAACGCTGGCTCGAACGCGACTTCTGCCTCGACGCCTACGCCGCGCGCAATCTCGTCGATTATGTGATTCAGCAGCACGAGGCCGTGGGCGCGCTGCCCACCGACCGAGCCATTACGGTCGAGCGCTTCCGCGACGAACTGGGCGACTGGCGCGTCTGCATCCTCACGCCATTCGGCGCGCGCGTGCACGGGCCCTGGGCGCTGGCGATTCA
>JANNRF010000030.1:0-48759 GCA_031401135.1 Deltaproteobacteria bacterium
AAGCCAGTCGCACCATTTTGGATACGGCCGAGCGCACTGGGGCCATCGTGTCCGGTCCAGTTCCGCTGCCCGTGAAGATCAAGAAGATCACCCTAAACAAATCGACCTTCGTCCATAAAGACGCCCGTGAACAATACGAGATCCGCCGTCACAAGCGGTTGATTGATGTTACGGAAGCCACCCCAAAAACGATCGAAAGTCTCTCCAATCTTCACACCATCTCACGGAAGATGGCCCGCGGCTCGCGCACGACTCGAGCGCGATACTCGGGGCTCTTGTACCAGTCGGGTGGCAGCCCGAGCACGGGCCAAGCCGTGCACGAGCACTGAGTGCAGACGATAGCGTTGTGAATCGACGGCGTATTCTCGAGCACGACGATGTACTCGCCCTGAGGGCCGTGGAAGCCGAGCTCGGCGCAGGCGGCCGTGCCGTCGGTCAGCAGCCGCGCGCGGTATGCCGGATCGACCCACGCGCGAGCGACGACCTTCGCGCCGTTGCGCGCGCTCATCTCCGTCTCGACTTGGTAGACGACGAGATCCACGAATCCTTCCGGCAACAGATTCTTCTCGCGGAGCAGGCCATCGAGGGCCTCGACGCGCGAAGCGGGCGACGATTCGGGAACGGATCGTCGGCGTGCGCTCATACCGCTGCCTCGAGATAGCTCTCCCAAAGATCCACGATCACGGCCTCGCTCGATCCGACATCGTTCGCAGCGGGATCACTCGGCCAGAGCTCGTTCGCTTCGAAGCGAACGTGATAGGTGTGCTCGTCTCGGCGTCCGCCGCCGTGAGCCATGGCATCGGGAAACGGGAAAGGCGGCGCCACGTGCACCACCGTTCCACGCTTGCCGCGGACGTAGCGCGGCACGCGAGTGTGACCACTCGGCCGAATGTTGCGTACGGTGACGGCAGCACCGACTGCGAAACGAGCCGGCCCGCGAGCTGTGCTCTTGCCCCCGCTGCCCGCAGCGACCGCGTGGGACAACGGAAACTCGCCGCCTAGACGTGCGTTGAGCTCGCCTCGCGTGATCATGCCTTTCTCCACGAGAAGCGTCGCCACACCCGTCAGCACCCGCTCATAGTACGAAGCAGCGAGGTAGTGCCGCGGTTCCATGCGTTCGACCGCATGGCGGTACTCATCGACGTTGTAAGCGCGAAGCACGGAGATGCCGAGAATGTTGAAGGCGAAGGCGATCGCTTCCCAACGCTCATGAAACGTCGGTTCGCCCGATTCGACGTCCACCGCACCGAATCCGCTCAAGCCGCCGAGGTCGTGGATGCCGTCCATGATCCCTCCTTCTGACCGGCAGCGGCTTGCTACCCGCGCGCTACCGACGCGAGAGCCTCGAGCTCTCCGGCAATGTCGGAGCCGGCCGGCTGGTAGGCGATCTCGGTGGCGCCCTCGGCTTCGAGCGTCGCGATGCGGTCCCGCCATTCCGTTCGCGTGAGCGCGAAGCCTTGCTGTTTCAGCAGAGCGCCGGTGATGAAAGGACGAACGCGGTCGTTGATCGCGATGAGATGCCGGTCGTGGAGCGCCAAGTGGCGCTTCGCCTCGGGTACCGACGCGTATGCCGCCGCCCATGCCTCGCCGTTCGGAATGATGGCAAGAAGCTTGTTCTCCATCGCGAAGTGAAACAGTACCGGCGCGGCATGACCGGCGGCGGCGAGCACGCGAGCAGAGCCCGCATCCTCGCCTTCGCGGAGCACCGTGCCGAAGGTCAGCGCGACGCTCCAATCGAAGCCGGGTATCGGCGCCGGCGCGCCGAACACTCCGTCGCCGATCTCGTGCGCCGCGGCGATTCCCTTGGGGCCGGCCGCGGCGATCACGAATGGCACGTCGATCGGTCGCCCCGCTCCGTAGCCGTCGGGGTGAAGCACCTGCATCACGCCGCCGTCCCACTCGACTTCCTTGCCGGCGAGCAAAGCCCTCAACGCCGTCACGTACTCACGCACGTACGCCCACTTGAGTGGCCGCTTCCCCATCGTGAGTCGCCGGTGCGGTATCGCCTGGGGCGGCTCGAACTTGTCATAACGCCCGACCGCCGGAAGCGGCTTGTTCTTCCTATCCATTCTACGTACATCTCGGACTAGAAGTCGTAGCTCTCGCCGTCGGCAGGGATCAGGACTCTCTGAGTCATGCCCTTGTCGGCGAGAAACTCTCGCAACTCTTGTCGCGAGAGCGTCGCGTGGTTCACGGCTTCCATGTGGGTCGCGATGATGGTGGCATGAGGAGCCGCTTGGTGAACTTCGTAGACGTCCTGTTTGCCCATGATGATAGAATCGTTCGTGAGGAGCTTGGCATCGCCGCTGTTCAGCAAGACGACATCGGGATCGTACGTCTTCAGATTCTCGTTGACGCCCTCGTACCAGACCGTGTCGCCGGCGATGTAAAGCGTCTTCTCGCTCGGATGCTTGAAGACGATTCCTGACACTTTCCCCAAGAGCTCGCCGATCTCACCTTCGAGAACATGGCCCCTGCCGTGCTGACCGGACGTCTTGATCATCGTCACGCCGTCGAATTCGTTTATTTCCTCTAGTACGCGGACGTTCCGGAACCCTGCATCCCGGATTTGCTGCGCATCCTTGTCGTTCTGCGAGAAGACCAGCATCTCCTTGGGGATTAGCTTCTTCGCGGCTTCATCCCAATGATCGGTATGGGTATGCGAAACGATCACCGCATCGACATCGAGGATCTCGCTCATCGGCACCGGTAGATCGACCGTCGGATTGGCAATGTGACTGTTGACCGTACCCTCGAAACCGGGCCATCCACCCTTCTCCGACAACATCGGGTCGACCAGAAACTTCTTCCCGCCGAATTCGACGATGACCGTCGCGTTGCGAATCTGTTTGAACTTCACGATGCCTCCTCTGGCTGAGCCGCGCGCCACCCTGGGTCTACGTTGCTGCGTGGATGCGATTTAGGCTTCGGCGCGCACGCCGTCCATCGGCATTTCCGCCACAGTGAGCTGCACAACTGCAGTGATTCTCCCGGCGAGCAACCGTGCCGAGCTCCAACTCGGAAAGGCGGAACGCGTCGGACCCGATGTTACGGGCGAGAAGCCGACCTCAATGAAGTGTCACGTGCGAGAGCTCTCCGCCGGCGCGGACGTGTCGATGGCTCGGCGGTGGCGCGCCGCGGGGTGGCTTTCGCCGAGCCGCGGGCCCTGGCTGAAGAGCTTGTGGCGGTAGGTCCCTTGCCGGTAGCTTTTTTTGAACCGCCCCCGGCGCTGCAACTCGGGCACGAGATGCTCGACCACGTCGGAAAAAGTTTCCGGCATCACCGCGTACGCGAGATTGAAGCCGTCTAGGTCGGCCTCGGAGGCCCAGGCCTCGAGTTCGTCCGCGATGCGCTCAGGGGCTCCGACCAGGGTCGGGCCGCCGCCGCCGAGCCCGACGGTCTCGGCGATGCGCTGAAGGCTCGCCGGGTCGCGAGGCGCTCCACTAGCGAACGCCGCCGCTGCCGACTGGATCGCATTGCTACCCGTCGCGCCAGCAGCTCCGACATCCGGCTTGGAGAAGTCGATACCGGTCCAACCCGACACGAGGGTCAGCGCTCCTGCCGCGCTCACGTACCTCCGGTAATCCTCGAACTTCGCCTGCGCCTCGTACTCCGTCGGTGCCGTGATTACGGTCACGAGAGCGAAGACGAGGATGTCCGACGGCGCGCGGCCACACTCGGCCGCCAGTTCGCGAAGCTTCGCGACGTCGGCGGCCGTCTTGCTCCGCGAGACTCCCCCGACGAAGACGCATTCGGCATGCCGGGCGGCGAACGCCAAGCCCCTTGCGGATGCGCCGGCCTGGTAGAGGACCGGCGTGCGCTGCGGCGACGGCTCGCACAGGTGAATGCCATCCACCCGGAAATACTCGCCGTCGTGAGCGACCCGGTGGACTTTGGCAGGATCGGTAAAGACGCCGGTGTCGCGGTTGCGAAGTACGGCGCCATCCTCCCAGCTCCCCTCCCACAGGCCGTATTGGACGGCCATGAACTCCTCGGCGATGTCGTAGCGAACGTCGTGGGCGCTCTGCTTGGTATTACCCGCCCCTCTTGCGCCGCTGTCGAGATATCCCGTCACGATGTTCCATCCGATCCGCCCCTCCGTCAGGTGGTCGAGAGTCGACATGCGCCGTGCGAACGGCAACGGCGGCTCGTGAGAGACGTTGCAAGTGACGGCAAAGCCCAGATGTTCAGTCGCCTGAGCCATCGACGGGATGATGAGGAGCGGATCGTTCACCGGTACCTGAACGGCCTCCCTGAGCGCACTATCGACGCTACTCCCGTAGACGTCATAGACGCCGAGCACGTCCGCCAAGAAGAGGGCGTCGAACTTGCCTCTCTCGAGTAGGCGCGCCAGCTCGACCCAATGGTCGACCCGCCGATAATCGACGGACCTGTCGCGCGGATGGCGCCAGAGCCCCTGGGATTGATGCCCCACGCAATTCATGGCGAAGGCGTTGAGGCGCAGTTCGTGGGTCATATGCCGCCCCTGCCAGCCCTACGCTTTGCCCAATGGCGTCTGCGGTCCGCGGCGAATCTCGCCGATGACCTTCTGGTTGTATATGCGGCAGATCTCGTCCATCGCATCCGGCGGAGCAGGATCGGCGAGCTTCGAGAGCGCCGTCAGGAGCTCATCGTGCCGGGCCGGCGATGTGATGATCAAGTGGAATGCAGGGTGCTTGCCGACGTTCACGAATCCGTGCGTGTCGCCCTTCGCGACGGCGATCTGATGCCCCGCCTCTACGTCGAAGAACTCGTCCCCGACGTGAAAACGAAGCGCGCCGGAAAGCACGACGAACAGTTTGTCTTCGTCGGGCGACTGATGAGACACGACACCCTTATCCGGCGGCACCGTCATACGCATCACGGTGAATGGATCGCGACCGCGGCCCGCGATGATGTCGATTTCGAGATCGTGGAATGTGATCGTTTCCGGCCGGATCGTGCCGCTATGCATGGAAGTCTCCCTGTTGTGTGAGCGTCAGAAGCTCAGTCGTCGACGCACGCCTGTTCGCGCTTGAAATGGGCGATGTCTCGAGTCTGCCGAATGGAGGATCCATCTAGGACTTCGGCGCGAACTCTTCCATCCACATTCGTGCCGTCGCGAGTTGCAGAAATGCAGGGCGAGCGCGTCTTGCCTCCCCGCCAGGTGCAGCGTACGAGGCGACATCATCTGCGCCTAAACCCAGAAGGAATGCGATTGAGGAACTCCGTCGGCAGACTGTGGGAACGCACCTGGCACAAGCATTATGGGAAGGACACGCCATTGATCCGGCTCTTCGGGCTCGTGGCTGCGACCATCGTCTGCTTTGCGGGGAACTCACTGCTCTGCCGGGAAGCTCTGGGCCACGGGACGATGGATCCTGCGACGTTCACGTTCCTGCGGCTCTGCTCGGGTGCACTTGTCCTCGCCCTGCTGTCGAAAGCGCGCGGCGGCGACATCTCGACCACGAGCGAGGCGGGGTATGCGGGAGCGGTCAGCCTCTTCGCCTACGCCGCGCTGTTCTCGTGGGCCTACGTGCGCATCGCTGCGGGAGTCGGCGCGCTCGTGCTGTTCGCGGTCGTCCAACTGACGATGCTGGCCTCCGCGGTGAGAAGCGGCACAGGCCCGCGAGGCGTTCAATGGCTCGGCGTGGCGATCGCCCTCGCGGGCGTCGCCGTGCTCGCGCTGCCGGGCGCGACCGCCCCGGATCCCGTAGGCGTCGTCCTCATGGCCGGAAGCGGGGTGGCTTGGGGCGTCTACAGCCTGCTCGGCCGACGAGTCGCGACGCCGCTGGCCGTAACCACGGCGAGCTTCGTTCGAGCCGTGCCGCTCGCGCTCGGCGCCTTGTTGTTCGCGGTGTTGATGTCGGCGGAAGGGCCGAGGTGGAATTGGCGCACGCTCGGCCTCTCGATCGCTTCCGGCGGGCTCGCATCGGGGCTCGGCTACACGATCTGGTACACGGCACTACCTCGTCTGGACGCGACGCGCGCCGCGGTGGTGCAGCTCGCCGTCCCCCTCCTGGCCGCGACCGGCGGCATCGTGCTCCTCGGGGAGAAGCCGACCCTCGTTCTCGGCGTCGCGGCGGTCGCGATCCTGGGAGGAATGGCGCTCACAATCGTTGGCCCCGGCGTCAGGAGTCCTGCTTGAGTCGGCGTAGCTGAGCAGGAGCGCTCACCTTGCGAGCGCGCCGGGAAACGCGACATCCTACCTGCGGTGAACTGGGACGACCTCCGATTCCTCGTCGCTGTCGCGCGCGAAGAGACCGTCGCCGCCGCATCGCACCGTCTCGGCGTCGATCAGACGACAGTCGCCCGCCGTCTCCGCACCCTCGAGGAATCGCTCGGCGCGGTGCTTTTCGAACGGAACGACGGCCGCTGGCGGCTCACCGCATTCGGCCGGCGGGCAGTCGAGCGCGCCGAGCACATCGAGGAAGACGTTGCCGGAATCCTCCGCTCCGCGGAGTGCGAGTCGCAGGTGGCGAGCGGCGTCGTTCGTCTCACGTCGTCTCCGACGACCCACTCCGAATACCTGGTGCACCGTCTCCCGGAGCTCTATGCCCGGCACCCGGAGCTCGTGATCGACTTGGTCGACAGCGACGCGAACCTGGACATCACGCGCCACGAGGTGGACGTAGCGATTCGCGCTGCGCGGCCGGAGAGCGGCGACTTCATAATGCGTAAGCTCGCCGTCATCGGCTACGCCGTCTACGAATCGTCGCGCCCAGGGGTCGTCACAGGCCAGGATGATTGGGTCGCCTACGGCGAGGATCTCGCACACGTCGTGGAGATGCGATGGCTGGAGGCCCAGATTGGGGCCGGCCGCATTCGGCTTCGCGACAACGGGCTGAGGACGCTCTGCGGTGCGATTGCCGGCGGGATCGGACGCGGCCTTCTGCCCTGTATGGTGGGAGACGCGCATCCGGAGCTCCGACGATTCACGCCCGGCGATCCCGTAGTCTCGCGCGATCTCTGGCTCCTCGTCCACCCCGAGTCGCGCGAGTCAGCCCGTGTGGCCGTCGTTACCGATTGGCTCGTCAAGCGCTTCACTGCAGATGCCCGCCTGCTCGACGGCAGCGAATCTGGTGCGCGCTAATCGAACGGGCGCATCGGCGCGCCAGCGTGAAGCTCAGAAGCTGTAGCTCTCTCCGTCCGCCGGAGTCAGGACCCAGGCCGCCATCCTCTCATTCTCGAGAAAGGCGCAAAGCTCGCGTCTCGACATTGGCGCGTGGTTCACCGACTCGGTACTGGCTCGGCGGTCTGACCCAGCAAGTCCTGCCCGCGTCGACCTTCCCTGTTGGCACGATGGCCGTCAACGTGACCGGGTGCGTGGTCGGTGTCCTTGGCGGATTCACGACGTTCTCCGATACGGTCGCCGCGTACCGAGCGGGTGCGTCGACACTGGCGGCCGTCAACGTCGTGGCCAGCGTGGGCCTGTGCCTGGTAGCGGTATGGTTGGGCGGCGCGTCCGGTGCGGTCGCCCGATGATTGGGCACGGTAACCCTGCAGAGGAGCAACGATGAGCGATCACTACCACGACCCGGCCGACCTGCGGCTGATGAAGGAGATGCGGAAGCTCGCACCGACGGAGTTCGAGGCGTGGCTGGGGTTGAACAACATCGTCGGTCGGGACGGCGCGATCCCGAGGAAGTATCGCGAGCTCATCGCCATCGGTGTCGCCTGCACCACGCAGTGCCCATATTGCATCGAGGTACACGCCAAGGCCGCCAAGGCGGCTGGCGCCACGCGTGAGGAGATTGTCGAGGCGGCGTTCGTCTCGGCAGCGCTGCGTGCCGGCGGTGCCGCGACGCACGGGGCGATGGCGCTCAAGTTCTTCGACCAGGCCTGACGCGCAGGCCAGCTGGTCGTGGTCGTCGGTGGGGGATAGGAATTCAAGCGCCCTTTCGAAGACCCGAGACCGCGCGTCATGACAATTCAAGCCTTCTCGGGCGATACCGCGGCAGCTCGGGCAGAGGGAAGCGCCCAATGGCCGCGAAATCGAGCGGCGCGCGGCCCGGTCCGGAGCCCCACGCGGAATCGCGGGCGAGCTCGGTCCGTAACACTTCGTGGAGGATGCTCTCCTCGGAGTGGCGCGGGGCGTAGCGACGTTCGCTGCAGCGTTCGCTGGCGAGAATGGGAGGCGACGAGAGTCGAGCCTGGGAAGCCACGCGGCGGATGGCTTGCGAGCGCCGTACCTGCGCGAAACTGGGCGCGCGAGCGCCGCCGAGGGCTTCGCCGCGCGTTCGAGACTGAGCGTTCACGCGCGGTGGATGGCGGTTGGTCACGCGGGAACGCAGAGATCTCGGGTCGGCCCGAGCCGCGCTCGAGCGGCCGACGGCTCGTCGAATGGCGGCCGGATCCGGCTATCTGCGGGGCGTCATCGGAGAATTGGTGACAGGCGAATTCTTGTGCAAGATAAAGAGTGCTGGACGGAAATCCGTAACTGCTCGATCCGGCTCCCGAATCTGTTGGATGGCAGGCACCCGACTTGAATCGCCGCAGGGCTGAACGATGTCACCCGAAATTCGCAGTCGTTCCTGGTGTCGCGTTGGCCGTTCCTGAGCCGTTCTTCAGCACGTTCGGCGCCGTCGATCGCCGACGGACGTGGCCGCCTACCGCTGCCCAAGAGCCAACGAATCGCGAAAGAAGCGTCGAGGTTGACGGCTGCGACGACCAACCAGCAGTGGCCCATGTTAGGGCCGTCGAACTCTCGACGGCCCTCGAGAACACGAGCGAACTCGAGCAGTTCGCTCTTCGGTGGCCCCCGGAACTTTATCTTGCGGAAATCTCCCGCGGCACTTCTTCGTGAGTCGTCGGAATCTCGACGCTTCGAAAAAACCTCTTGTGGCGGCCGTCAGCGCGTTCCGCGAGTCGCTACGCGGCACGTTCCGCGCGCGAGCGGGTTCTCGAATGCCCAGCTCCTTCTCAACAGATCTCGCCATCGAGATGTCGCTCGCGCGGTCCTTCCGATGCGTGCAGCTTGCGGTTCCTGCTACCGCCAAGGCGCCGATTCGGGCGCAATTATGCTCGCCATCCCCGCAGAGCTCGTGCTCTTCATCGCACCAACTCAGTTCAGAAACAGCTGCTCGTTGTGCCACCGCAGCAGCGCGCCCGACGGCAGATCCACGGTGCTCTCCGGCTCACGAATGGCGCGCCCATGAAGCGCGTAGTAGTCGCGCCCGTTGCTGAACTCAGTGCGAATCCGCGGGCGAGGATGCAGCCGATCGTGTTGTCCTCGGCGCGGGCTCGCGGGCGTGCGTTGGTACCTCTCGGAGCATTGCGCTCACGAGCGCGCCGAACACGCGTGGGCCGCCGGGCTGCCAGATGGACCACACGCCAGCTCGCCAACGCAATCGATCGTGCGACGGTCCGCGGGCGCCTCAGGCCCGCGTGTTCACGAGGAAGCCGACCCGGCCGGGGCACGCCAATCCCGCGCGGTTCTTGTGCGGGTTGAGCTTCGCGTTCGCGGACCGCCGCTCGAACTGCCTTCCGCAAACGGTGCATTGATAAACGTGGACGACTCCCGGGGCGACGTGAGCACCAGGGCGAGGTCGCCTCGGCAAACGGGCTCCGACTGGACGGGCGGATGAACTTGAAGCGACACCGCCGGGACTCAATTCGATCTGCCACGTCGGCGTGAAGGGCTGCGTGGTCGCCGTCGCTCCGAGCAAGCGATCTACGCGGTAGGAGCGATGGCCGCTCCCGTCGGCGCGTTCCGCGTGGAGGCTCACCCCGCCTGCTTGCGTTCGACGCAGCGAGTAGGGTTCGATCCGGCGCGTCGACCGTTTCCCCGCCTCATCTCGATAGTCGATGTCCACGCAAAGATGATTCGCGGCGGCGAAGCGGATCGTTTCGAGGGGCCGCCCAGGCAGCCCGAGTGCGAGGAAGCCGCCGGCGCGCGGTCGCAGGACCTCTCCGATCGCGCGCGAGTGAGCCGCGAGGCGGGGCCTAATCTCTCTCTGTTCGAGCCACGCGAAGAACCCGGGCAATTCACTCCAGAACGATTCGAATGGCGGAAGCTCGGGAAGCTGATGGCCCAGCATGCTCGCCCAGTCGGCTGCCAGATCTGTGCGATGGCGTCCGAGCCCACTCAGCGACGGGACGTCGAGCGACTTGAAGGCGCACTTCGCGCGGAGCGTGTCGCCCACATCGGCCGCCTGTTCGCGCGCGTCGTCCCGGCGAAACAAGTTGATAACGTCGTAGAGGTCGCGAGGACTGCCGCGGTCGCCCAACGCTCGGATCTTCTCGGCGAAGACCTCGACATACGGGTAACAGCGCGTGTGGACGCCGGCGGCAGGAGCGTCGGAGTACGGGTGGTCGATCTCCTCAACAACTGGCGCGTGCACGACGCGCTCGTCTGCGGTGAGGTCGAGCCGGATTCCGGGAAGGCTTCCGCGTGGCGTGAGCGGGCCGCGGTAGTAGAGCCGTCCTTGGACGGATGGCTTGCCGCGCTTGTTGGAATACACCTCGAAGCGAAGCTTATCCGCGGGGATCTCGATTCCGGTCTGCTCGTAGATCCAGGTCGCGATCGCGGCGAACACGCGGCGCAGGAAGCCTTCGTCGAGCTGGCCGGGGTCGGTCAGTGTGAAGTCGAGATCCTCCGAGAATCGATACGTCTCGAAGTGGACCTTCTTGAGGCATGTGCCGCCCTTGAAGATCCAAGAGCCGCCGATCTCGGGGTGTTGCGCGATGCCGGCGAGCACCCACCCCAGCACGTAGTCCTTCTCGACTACCTCGGGACGTAGGGACAGCTCGCCTGCGCGCTCGACGATCTCTTGGCGGTCAATCATTGCTCGGCCGACCGAGCCAGCTCGCTGGCACGCGCAGTCGCCAGCGCTTCACGACGCGCGGCGAGGCGAGCGCCGGATCGAGCTTCGCGAGGCCCTCCGTGAGTCGCTCGAGGCAGTGCTCTCGGACGTTCGGCTCGAGGCGATCGGCGCGTTCGAGAAGAAACCCGAGACGCTTGAAGACCGCGCCGGCGCCGAGGCGGTCGGCGTAGGCCAGCACTCGCGAGAGATCCGCGTCATCTCTGCCTAGGTAACCTGTTATGCACGCGGCGACGTGGCGAATGCCTCCACCGGCCGCGGGCCGTGCGAGCAGATCGACGATCGTCCGGTGCGGATCCGAGACTTGAACGCGAAGGCGTCCGCGCCACACGCTGCGCGTTCCGAAGATCGCGCCCTCCTGCATGCTCTGAAGCGCGAACGTGACGCCGGCGATGGGTCGTCGCTTCCTGCGGAACGGGCGAGCCGTGAAGACGCAGATCTCGCGGAAGACCTGCTCGGTGAGACCCCAATGCTCAGCGGCGGACCAGCCGCCGACATAGCCGGGATCGAACAGTCGCGGCACTAACACCCAGGGGTCCTCGAGTGTTTGCTCCGCGCTTCGTGCATCGAGGGCGATCGGTGTGTACACGCCGCGCTGAAGCCGCTTCAGCCGCCCCTGCGCGGCCCAGCGTGCGAGCTGTTTCGCCGCTGCTCGGGAATCGACCTCCAGCGCTCGTGCGGCTTCCGCGACGGTCACCAGCTCGCCAGCGCCCCGAAGCACGGCCGCGAGGCGATCTCGACTCAGGGCACTTCGGATGCGACGCATGGTATGTCCGATCTGTCGTAGTTCATCTAAATAAGGAACTACTGCGGGTCGGATATACCAAATCGCGCTGAACCGGCCCCTCCGTGAGCTCCGCCAACCACCCTCAGCGCCGGCTTCTTCCGCAACGCTTGCGCCAGCCAAGCGCTCATGCGCTCTGCGGCTTCGCGTCTCGCGTCGTCGAACAAGAACGCGTAGCGCTTGGTGGTCGCAGCCTGCGTGTGCCCAAGGATCTGCCCGATCGTCTCGAGACTGAGCCCGACCGACGCGCCCGCACTCGCCGCCGTGCGCCGCAGATCATGGAGGCGAACGTCCTCGATTTCTGCGTGCTTGCGAATCCGCCGCCACGCCTTGTTGAGGTTCACGAGCGCCGCGCGCGGATCGCGGCCCGGGATCACCCACGGCGACGTCGTGCGCTCGATTCGCCGGAGTATTTGCTGCGCCGCACGGCCAAGCGGAATCTCCTTCGCGCCCGTCTTCGAGTCTGGAAGCCTGAGAACCCAACGCTCGCGATCCACGTGCTCCCAACGCAAAGTGAGGATCTCGCCGCAGCGCGCGCCCGTGAGCAGCAGGAGCTTGATCGCGTCGAGCGCCGGCCGCTCCGCGAGCGTGAGCTGCTCGCCCTGCTCGAGGGTTTGGCCAAGGCGTGCAAGCTCCTCGCCTGACAGGAATCGCCTGCGCTTGTTCTCCGGGTAGTGCCGCACGTGACGCGTCGGGTTCGAGTGATCCGGGCGCAGCCCCCATAGCTCCGCGAGGTTCATCATCTTCGAGAGCAACGAGACGACGCGGTTCCCCGAGGTCGGCTTATCACGGAGCTCGTGATGCAGGCGCGCGACGTCCGCACGCGCGACCGCTTCGAGCGGAAGGGAGCCGAGCCTCGGGAGGATGTAGAGGCGCAACGTCAACTCGTCCGTGCGAACCGAAGACGGCTTCTTCTTCACCCGCGCGTGCTCCGCCAAGTAGCGCTCCGCGAACTCGGCGACCGTGACGAGGCGCCGCTTCGCCTTGCGATCTGCTGCCGGATCGGCGCCTGTCGCGATCTGCCCTAGCGCCTGGCGCGCAAGCCGCCGCGCTTGGTCGGGAGTCACCGGGCCGTGGCGACCGAGCGCGAGCCGGCGCGTGCGCCCGTGCGCGTTGCGGTACTGAACGATGTAGGTGCGAGCGCCGGACGGCTTCACGCGCAGTCCGAAGCCTGGAAGCAGATTGTCCCAGACGAACACCTCGTGTTCGCTCGGGAGGATCGCATCGATGGCGCGTTTGGTGAGGGTGGGCATGCCAACTCGTAACAATGAATAACAATCATGAGAAAATTTATAACAATTCAATCCGGACGAGCTCCGGGGAAGCACGGGGGAAGCAGCCGGAGGCGAAATCGAGGCTATCACGCAGCAGCACCGTCGGAGCCGAGAATCGACGGTTTCGCTGCGTTCTCGCGCACTTGGCGCAATCAAGCGTAATCAGTCGCAGCCCAGCGCAACGCGCCTTTCGCTCTTCGTAATCAGCAGGTCGCCGGTTCGAATCCGGCCATCGGCTCCAGTCAGGACGCGGACTTAGGCCATTCGCGCGAACGGCATTTCGAGTGCGGGTAAGCAGGGTCAGCCGTCCGAAGCTCGGCGCGTCCCAGACCTGGCAGCCAGCGGGCTCGTTAGCGCGGCGTGATTCGGGCCCGCGTCTGGAGCCTCTGGATCGTTGCCGTCGCGTTGGTCGCGATCGCCCTAATTCTGTGGTGGCGCAGTCGGAAGGCGCGCCTGACCGAGCGCTTCGAAATCAGCGAGGTCGAGCTTGGGGTCGGCTCGGGGACGATCGCTTTCAGGCCTGCGTATGAAGACCTTCAGATCGCATATGCCTTGTGGATTGAACTTCGAACGCGGAGGTTCCGGCTCAACTTCACTGACACCAGCAAGGTTCTACGGCGGCGCCGACAGGCAGCGCCAAGCGTGCATGCACACGAAGGGAGATTGATTATGAAGTTCGGGTTGGCATTCGCTGCGAGTGTGGCCGTGACGGGCGAGTCGGCGCGCGACATCTGCGGTCGCGCGGAAGCGGCGGGGTTCGAGTCGGTCTGGGGCGGGGAGCACGTGATCCTGCCGTCCCGCATCGAGTCGAAGTACCCGTACACGGCGGACGGCAAGATCCCGGCGGAGCCGGACACGGCCATCCCCGACCCCTTGATCTGGCTCGCGTTCGCCGCCGCAGCCGCGCCGACCCTCCGGCTCGGCACGTGCATCCTGATCGTGCCGCAGCGCAATCCCGTGCTCTTGGCGAAGGAGCTGGCGACGCTCGACCAACTCTCGGGTGGGCGTGTCGAGCTCGGGCTCGGTGTCGGCTGGCTCAAGGAGGAGTTCGACGCGCTCGGCGTGCCGTGGGAGCGCCGGGGCGCGCGCAATGACGAGTACGTCGCTGCGATGCGCGCGCTGTGGGCGGGCCCGCATGCGGAGTTTCACGGCGAGTTCGTCGACTTCGCGCCCGTGACGTGCAGCCCGCGCCCGGTGCGCGGCTCGATCCCGGTTCTCGTCGGCGGCGACACCGATGCCGCCATTCAGCGCGCAGTGCGCATCGCGGACGGTTACTTCCCGGGCGAAGGCGACGCGGCGCGCCTCGGGGCGCTGATCGCACGCCTGCGCAGCGCCGCCGAGCGCGCCGGCCGAGATCCGCGCTCGATCGAGATCAACGCGATGTTCGGCCACCAGATGGCCGACCCGGCCGCGGGCGTCGAGCAGCTCGCCGCGCTCGGCGTGGGCCGCGTGATGATCCCAGCGTTCTTCTTCGGCGGCCCCGGCGGGCTCGATCGCCTGAGTGAGTTCGGCATGCGTGTGATCCGCGCGGCCAACGGCTGACAGCGGCGCGCCCCTCTCCACCCGCAATGACTCAAAGTTCGCGATCTTGCCGCGGCAGTAAGCGATCAGGTCGTCCGCGGAGGCGATCGCGCCGGCGCGGAGCTGCACGAAGGCGGCGGTGACTTCGCCGTAGATCGCGTCGGGCGCCGACACCACCTGCGCGAGCAGAACGGCTCGACTCTGGCTGCGAGAGCAGCGCCTGCGTGATCACACGGTGAAGGTACGCAGCACCGAGACGTCGCGGCGATGCAGCGCGTGGTCCCTGTGCGCGAGCGCCTCCGCGGGTTCTTGGCGCCCGTACGCACCCCGGAGCGAGACACTCGGCCAGATCGGGAAAGCGTGAACTTCCTGCGGTCCCGGGTCGCGGAGCCTCGAACTGGCGCTTGTTGCTCCTATCTTCGAACGCAATGACTCACTCAGCGCTGATCACGCCGATGTCGAACTCTCGGTGCGCATCGCAAAGCCACACGGCCTCGTGATCACCGCGGTCATCGGGAGCACGCGACTGCCGTCCAGCAGGCGCGAGGCGTGATTGACCGCTCCGCTCGCAAGCTCAGCGTGATCATTCCGGTGCGGAACGGCGCCGCAACGCTGCCTCCGCTGCTCGATGCGTTCGAGCGCCAGCGAGCGGTGCCTGGCTGGAGCGTCGAGGTCATCGCGGGCGTCTCGCCCTCGAGCGACGACACGGAGCGCATTCTGCGCGAGCGCGGCGTGGCCATCGCTTCGAGCGAGACGCTCGGCCCCTCGGCCGGGCGCAACGCGGCGGTACGCGCTGCGACAGGCTCGCTGCTCTGCTTCATCGATGCCGACGCCGCGCCCGTCGGCGATGAGTTCTTCCGCCGCGTCGTGGCGCTCGGCATCCACCTCGCGCAAGACGGAAAGCTTGGCGCGTACGGTGGCCCGATCTTGCTCGATCCCGCGCAGCGCACGAATCCGATCGCCGCGGCGGACCACTTCGCATGCTGGTTCAACTGGAGCGACGCGCGCCCGACTCAACCCTCGCGGCTCTTCCAGCCGAGCGTCTGTCTCGCGATGCCGAGAGATGTGTTCGAGAAGCTCGGCGGCTTCGACGAGGGCATCCTCGTGCTCGAGGACTTCGAGCTCGAGGCGCGCATCTTCGCGCAGAAGCTGCGCGTCTACTTCGCGAACGAGCTGCGCGTTACGCACCGCGCGCGCGGCACGCTGCTGAGCTCGTGGCGCCACAGCTGGTCGTGGGGCGTGCCCTATCGACGCAACTACCTCGCGCAGACCGTCACGAACGGGCTGCGCGTGCCGGTGGGGTCGCGCGCGTTTGCGCTCAACCTCCCGTTCATCTTCGCGCGTCGATTGCGGCTCGTGATGCGCTCGGCGTGGCGCGTCTCCCCGCGGCGCGCCCTCGCCGCGGCGCCGTTCATCGCCGCCACGGTGTTCGCGTGGGCGCTCGGTGTCGCGCTGGGCTCGCTCGAGGCACCGCGAGCGCGCACATGACGACGCTTGCCGAAGAGCGCGAAGAGCAGCGGCGCTGGCGGCTTCGCCCGGAGCGCGCAGCGCTCGCTGAGGCGCTCGCGAGCCAGCTCGAACGGGAGTTCGCGCCGCCGGAGACGCACGCGGCCGACCAAGGCAGACAGCTCGCGCGGCTCGCGACCTTCGCCGCGGCGGAGGCGCCCTACTGGTCTCGGCGCTTCCGCGAGCTTCGCCTCGACCCGCGCTCGCTCGCGGATCTCGCCGCGCTCGAAGCGCTCCCGGTTCTTTCCAAGGGAGACTTGTTACGAAACGCGGAGGGGCTGCGCGCGCAGCGGCTCCCGCCTCGCGAGCGTGCGCACAGCTGGACCTCCTCGTCGGGCACGACGGGCCGGTCGGCGCGTGTCCTGCACAGCGTCTCCAGCAGCTTCATGTTCACGCTGCTTCGCGCGCGCAGCGTGCGCTGGTTTCGCCTCGACCCGAGCGCGACGCTCGCCTCGATCCGCCTCGCGAGCCAGCATCCGCAGGCGCGCGAGGAGGGCTCGCTAAGGGACGGCGAGACCCGCCGCCGCGATCGCTGGCGTCACACCGGCGACCTCTTCGAGACCGGACCGCAGATCTGTTTCAACGTCACGAACCCGGTCGAGCGACAGCTCGCGTGGCTCGCCGCAGAGCGCCCGCACTACTTGGAGGCGTACTCCGAGACGCTCGAGCACCTCGTGTTTGCTTGCGAAGGCGTGTGGCCCGCGCCGAGCGTGCGCAAGCTGCAGGCGCTCTCCGAGCAGCTCACGCCTTCGATGCGCCGCCGCATCGAGGCGACGACCGGTGCTCCAATCGAGCAAGGCTATGGCCTCAATGAGATCGGCCTGGTCGCCGTGCGCTGCGAGGCCGGCCGTTACCACGTACACACCGAACACTGCGTAGTCGAGATCGTGGACGACGCGGGCAAACGCTGCGCGCCGGGTGCTACGGGGCGCGTCGTCGTCAGCACGCTCGTCAACACCGCGATGCCGCTCTTCCGTTACGACACGGGCGATCTCGCCGTTGCCGCGAGCGCGGGCTGCGCATGCGGTCGCACGCTGCCCGCGTTCGGCGACCTGGTCGGCCGCTATAGCCGCATCGCGTATCTACCCGAAGGCACGCTCGGCCACGTCGGCGTGCTGCGAGAAGCGCTCGAATCGGCGCCGCTCGAAGTTGTGCGCCAGCTCCGCCAGTTCCAGGTGCACCAATTCAGCGACGGCTCCTTCGAGCTCCGCGTGCTCTCCGTCGGCGCGATGCCGGCCGAGTTCGAGCGCGCGATCCGCGCCGCGTGGCGCTCGGCCAGCGGGGACGCGCATGCGCTCCGCATCGCTCGCGTCGACGCGATCCCGCGCAGCCCCGGTGGGAAGTTCCAGGACTTCACCTCGGATTTCCTGCCGCAGCCGGATCGTGAGAGCAGCTAGCCGAGCTTCGCCGGGGAGCACGAACGCGCGGGTCCACGCTGAGGTCGAGCCAGATCCGGGAGGGCTTCCTGGTGGCGTCAGCGAGATCCAAGCCGTGCTCTCTGTGAAGACGCGCTCGAGCCATCTGCCGACTTTCGAGATCCGGGACGTGGCTCGCGGAACTCGCCTCGATCGTCGCACGATGCCGGAAGCCACGTTGTCAGCAGCCTGTTAGGGGTGCGCACTCACCGCCTGCCGACGCGCCTCGCTTCCGCGCGTCCTCACACCTCGCTGCGCCTGAACAGCACGATCCACAGGTATGCGACGCCGAAGCCAAGCGCGACGCCGATGAGCGCCCACTTCATCGGTTGGAACGGGATCAACAGCGCGACCCCGAGCTTCACTCCCGAGATCGCCAGCATCGAGATCACCGCCACCCAGCGCACGCGCGGGCTGGCGGATTGGCGGGCGAAGCTTGTTACGAGAGCGAGCAGGATCAAGCCGACGGCGGCCAAGCGAGCGTAGGCCGCGGCGACATCTGCCATGGGTCCCGGCAGCCAGGGAGCGCTTGTCGCGATCGCGCTGAACCAGTCCGGGTACGAGAGCAACAGCAGCGCCAGCGCGATCGCGAGCGCGGCGTGCGCCAGAAAGATGAAGTTCAGCAGCATCACGGCTCCTCCACGTGCAGCACTTCGCGCACGTAGTCGTTGAGGAAGACCTGGTCGGGATCCATGGCGCGCCGGACCGCGAGAAAGGCCTGCACTGCGGCCGGCGGATAGTTCTCGAGCACTCGCGCGCGGTCGTAAGTCAGCTTCGCCCAATGGGCTTTGTCGCCGAGCCGAAGCCAAGTGCGCTCCACGTCCGCGAAGTGCTGCTCGTGCCCCGCGGTGTTCGCGTGCGCGATGATCTCGATGTATGCGCTGTGTGTGCCGCTGCTGTTAGGCGCCAGATGCGCCGAGCTGTTCTGGCCGAAGCGAACGTGCATCACGAGATTCTGCGGATACACGGCCTGGTGGTGAGCCGCCTCGAGTCGATCCACCACGTCGAACCAGGCTTCGCGGAAGCAACCGAAACCGCCGGGGGCGTACGGGTCGATCGGGATCGCGTAGCCCATGTCGAAGACGCGCAGGAAGTAGCGTTCGTACTGCATCGCATCCGGCGCCCGCACGCGGAAATCGAGGTTTCCGAACAGGCGGTGAAAGAGGCGGGTTGCCGCGGGGGTCAGGAACGGAAAGAGCCCGAGCAGCAAGAATGCGACCGGGCCGAAGAACTTCGCGACGGCCCATTGCTTCCACCAGAACCAGAGCGGGAAGCCCTCGACAGGCTGGTTCGTGATCTTGCTCCAGGTTCGCACGAAGCATTCGCGGTTGTAGGGAAACCAGAAGATCTCCGAGAACTCGCGGGTGATTATGGATTTCAGCTCCGCGTCGGACCTGAGCGTGTCCTCCATCAGCTTGCGTTCGTCGTACAGGCGCACGCGAGCTCGCCCCCAGCACGCGCTTACTACTGCTCTGCACGGCGCGCGAAGACTTCGGCCGGCCCTGGCAGGGCGAGCACGTCGCGCACGTCGCGCTGGCGCGACTGCCAGCTTGGCCGACCCTCGAACTGATCGAGGCGGTAGCAGGCGGGCGCAGCCTCTCGACGGGGTTGTTGCGGCGGATCTCCGACCGCTCCGATGGAGTACCGCTGTTCATCGAGCAACTGACCCTCGCGGTTCTCGAATCCGAACTAACGCCGAGCCCCGGCGAGCCCGCGCCGTCGCGCGCCATTCCCGCGACGTTGGTCGGGCTGTTGACGGCGCGCCTCGATCGCCTCGGCTCCGCGAGGCGAGTGGCGCAGTTGGCGGCAACGTTGGGTCGCGAGTTCACGTATGAGTTGCTCGAGAAACTGGGCGAGCTGCCCGTGCAGGCGTTGCGCTCAGGTTTTTCACGGTTGATCGAGGCGGACCTGATTTCTTCCGTGGGCACTTCCGCGAACGTGACCTACCGCTTCAAGCACACCTTGCTGCAGGAGACGGCGTACCAGTCGCTGCTCCACTCGGATCGGCGCGCAGTCCACGCGCGCATCGCGGCGGCGCTCGAGCAGCACTTCCCCGCGCTGGTCGCGGCCGAGCCCGGTGCCTTGGCCCGGCATTGCGCGGAGGCGCGGCTCTACGACCAAGCCGCGGCGCACTACGCGGCTGCGGGTGCGCTTGCCTCCGCGCGCTACGCGAACCACGAGGCAACCGCGAGCCTGCGCCTCGCGCTCGCAGCGCTCGCCGAACTGCCCGAGACGCGCGCGCGCCGCGAGCGGGAACTCTCGATTTGCCTCGCCCTCGCGCCCCCGCTGATCGTGAGCCTCAACCTCGACCACCCGGAGGTCGGCGCGCTTCACGAGCGGATCGCTGCTCTGTCCGACGCCGCCGGCGCCGGCGTCGAGCAGCTGCCCGCGCTGCTTTACCTCTCGCGTTACTACCAGCGCTGCGGCGCCGTCGATCAGGCGGCTCGTCTCGGCGAATCGATTCTGCGCATCGCTCGTGAAGCCGGCATCCCGCTGATGGAAGCTGTTGGGCGCCTAATTCTTGGGACGTGCGAGATCACCCGGTCGCCCGCCGCTGTCGCAATCGAACACCTCGAGCGCGCGCTCGAGATCGCCGGGGCGATCGAGCTGCCGCCGTCCACCAGCGCTCTCGAGCCAGACTTGCTCGCGTTCGTGCATGCGACGCTGGGCCTCGCGCTCGCGGCTGGGGGCCGCTTCGACGAGGCGGCAACTCAGCTGGTCGCCGCGCGCGCCCGCGCGTTCGCAGCCGGCCCCGAGCCCACCCGCATTCTGGTGCTCGCACTCTCGACGATCGCGTTGAGCCTAATGACTGCCTACGAGACGACGCTCGAATGGGGGCGGGAAGCACTCGCGTTGGCCGAAGGCCGCGGCTTCCACACCTCGGAGGCGCAGGCGCACGCCATGCTCGGACGGGCGCGCGTCGCCCTCGGCGAACCCGCGGGTTTAGCTGAGGCTGAGACCGGGCTCGCCCAGGCGATCGAGGTGGGATTTCGGGGCGGGCTCTGTCACTACATCGAGGCTGCGGCGGAAGCGAACCAACTGGCCGGCCGCTACGAGCGAGCTCATCAGCTCCTCGATCTCGCGCAAAAGACTTACGAAGCGACTGGCGAGGCGACCTTTGCCGGCCGTCGCTACGGAGCTGTTGCGATTGGCGCTCGGCCGCGAGGACGAAGCGGCGGCTCGCGCGCGCCTCGTCGAGATCGTGAGCAGAGTCGGCGGGGAAGAGTTCCGGCCGCAGCGTGCGGCGAGAGCCCTCCTCGACCAGACCGTTCGCGCCTGACCATCCGTTCCGGAGGAGCATCCGCCGACCCCCCGGTCTTCGAGCCGCGCGTGCGCGGCGGCTGCGTCGGGCGCATCGCCGCAGCGCTTCGATTCACGGCGCGCGGCTGGCGACGCTGCACCCGATAACCCGAACTCGCTGGCGCCGAGGCTGCGCGGCGAGGTTCACGTCGCGGTTGCGGAGGTCGGTCCGTGGCTCGCGGCGAGCGAGGCCGAGCAATTGGGCGCCGCGCTCACCGCCGCGGGCGTTAGCTCACTCGACGCCGGGCAGCTCGACGCGCGCGGCCTCTAACAAACCTAAAGCCTGAATCCGCTTGGCAACGAGGGACGCGGCGGCGGCCTGAGCGCTCGCGTTCCAATGGTCGTCGGAGCGGAAGTACCAGCGGCACCCATTGCCGGGCGAGAAGGCCGGAAGTAAGTCGACGTGAGGGATCTGAAGCTCCCGGGCAGTTTCCGCGAAGATCTCCGTCGTCCTGGCGCGTCGATAGTCGGGGTAGCGGCTCGGCTCGATTCGACCGAATGCATGATCGGGGCATACGTCGAGCACGAAGGGGACCCCGACGGTCAGCAGGCGCGTGCGGGATTTCCGGGTCAGTTCGCCCATCTTCTTCAGCAGTGCCTTGAAAAGTGCGACCGAAGCTCGTGCGGATTCGGACTCGGGCTCGAGGGCGACGTCGGCGTTGAAGCGGTCCGAGTCGAAGCGGACAAAAGCGCCTCCGGCCTGGTACGCCTCGAAGCGCTCGTGCGCCGCGCGCAAGAAGACATCGATCCCCTCGGCTGTCGGCGGATCGGCCGCTCGCGGCGTGCGGGCTCGCCAGCGCTCCTGAACCACCCGCCATAGGCGTTGCAAGGCCAGGCCACTCGAGTTCCCGACGAGCCCGCGCTCGAGCTCGGGATCGAGCCGCGCTGGCGCGAACGCGAGTCGCCCGGCTCGGTCGAGGCGAAAGAGGCCATTTCGGATCGGATCACTGAAATCGTTTCCGGCGTACAGCACCACGATCACCAGGTCCGGGGCCCCCGAACGCAGGTCGGCTTCAAGGCGCATCAACGCCTGATCGGGTCCGTAAGCGCGAACCCCGGCGTTGACCGCCTGAACGCGACCGCGCGTCCCGTTCTCGAGGGCCTGCGCGAGCCGCGCGACGAACCGATCCGGCTCCGCGACCTCCCGGCCGGCCACGAAGGAGTCGCCGTACACGACGACGCGCGGCCTCTGCTCAGTGGGCGCTGGCCCGATATGGCCGTCCCGATTCACGCGCAGGAGCACGCTCACCCCTTCGGGATTAACAACTTGGCTCGAGTAGAGGGGAATGTGCTCCCACAGCCACCTCGGATGGGGCCGATAGGGCTCCCCTAATTGGCCCACGAGCGAGGTGCGCAGAACGCCCTCGGCGACCCCGACGCAGACAGCCGCGGCAACCGCGAGCAGAGCGAGGCGTTCGCGCGCCGCAGCAGGAATCCGCGGGGCGACGACGAAGAGCAGCAGCATGATCCCGAGCAGCAGGCCCTGGCCCTTCCCGATGCCCGGGTTCGCCCCAGGCACGAGATCGAGCGCAAGCGCGAACGCGATGCCCAGGATTCCGAGCGAACGCGTAATCCAGACAGAAGCAAGACGATTGGCGGCTGCCACGTAGCTTTACCTTCCGGGGAACGCGAAGTCCCCTGCGAGTACCCTCGGAATCGCTATTCCGCGTAGCCGAGCGCCCTCAGATTCGCTTTGAGTTCTGGATCGATCTCTACATCGTTCGCCGGCGCTGCAGCCCGACTCGAGATCGACGAGACCCAGCTTGCCAGCGCGGCTTCGCGTTCCTGCACCAGCAGAGGGAGGCTGCCCGCCAGGTCGTCTCGCTCGAATGGATCCGCCACCACGTCGTACAGTTGGGAGGAGGCGCGCGTCGAGTGAATGAGCTTGTGGGAGCCCAGGATGAGCGAGCGCTCGATCCGGTCGAAGCGCTGATGCCAACGCGTCTGCACGCCGCTCGGATATGACTCGCTGATCACCGGTCGCGCTGTCGCGGGCTCGGCCAAGGATTGGCCATGGAGCCCGCTCGGGATCGGTAGTCCGATGGTGTCGAGAATAGTGGGCAAGATGTCGACGCCACTCGCGAGCCGATCGTCCACTCGCGCCTGCGTTTGGCGTGGATACTTGATCAGTAGCGGTACGCTGACTTGGTCGCTGTGAACGGAAACTGCGTGTTCGATGAGATTCCGCTCGCCGAACGCTTCGCCGTGATCCGAGGTCACGATCACGAGCGCGTCGTCGAACACGCCGAGCTGGTCCAACCGATCTAGCAGCCGCCCGACCTCGGAATCGAGATAGGCAATCGATTCGTCGTATCTCAGGCTGAGATCGCGGCGTTCCGGCTCTGTGATGGATCTCTCGAGCGAAGAGACCTCCCGCTCGAGGATTTTGTAGGCCGCAGGTGTCACCAGCCAGCTCCCGTGCGGTTCGAAGATTCCGTGGAAGCGCGCTGGGGGCTGATACGGCCAGTGCGCATCCATGTAATTGACGAACAGCAGGAACGGAGTTCGCCTGGCAGGCTGCGCGATTTCGTCGAGGTAGGTGAACACGGAGCGGTTGATCGCGTCGGCGTGTCGGAAGGCTGCCTCGCGCAGTTGTTGGGGGAAGGCGCCCCTCAGCCACTCCACGATCGCGGCGCGCACGAAATACGGCGGAACGGTATGCACCCAGGGCGTCGCTCGCTGATCGTCCCAGAACTGAAATCCCTGACTCAGGTTGTAGCCGCGGCCCAAGTAGCCAGGGTTCGCCGTAACGCCCCCGGTTCGATAGCCGGCGGCGCTGAGAATCTCAGCGAGCGTCGTGTACTCGTCCGAGAGTCGGGTGCCATACGGGTGATGTGGCGGCGCGAAATGAGCCCCGTGCGCGAGCGGATAGAGGCCGGTGAACATCGAGGCGTGGCTCGGCAAAGTCATGTCCGACGTCGATGCCGAACGCGAATACCGAGTCGCATTTGCAGCGAAGCGTGCGAGGAGCGGCGATGTCTCCCGCGGATAGCCGTAGACCGAGAGACGATCGGCGCGCACCGTGTCGAGCGAGATCACGACGACCGAGGGGAGGCGTGCGTCTGCCTGAGAAGCGGGGGGCGGAGTTCGCAAGGGCGGGTGTCGTTGCATCCGCTCTGCGGAGACGAGGATCGCGATCCCGGCGGCGAGGCCAGCGGCAGCGCGCGCACGCGGCGAGCGCGCCAGGCGAGTTCCGATTGCGGCAGCCGCGAGCCACATCGCAGCGGGCAGCAAGACGCCGGCAACGACTCGCAGCGCGCGGGCCGCATCGGGGACCCAACAGAAGAGCACCCAGGGCGCCGCGAGCGAGAACACGAACAACGGGCCGGGCGCTGAGGTCGCGCGTCTGGGCGAGACGATCGCTCCCAATGCGAGCGCGAGCGGGAGCGAGATCGAGTAAATCGACCGCAAGCTGAGATCGCTGCGCCAGCCCAAGTGGAGCGCGTGGATTGCTAGGAATCCCAGCGTCGCACCGAGCCCGGCCCGATGCTTGGCGTGAACAGGGCCGACGCGCCCGCTCGCGAGGCCCATCAGCGCTCCCAGCGATGCGTACAGCGAGATCAATCCGAGATGTGTCAGCAGCGCCACGCGCTCGAACGGTGTCGCGAAGATCTGAGGCAGCACTGCAACGAACAGGCACTCGACCAAGCCGAAGCTGAGCCCCACGCCTGCGCCTGTTGCCATGTCCCGTGCCCAGCTCGGCAGGGAGATCCCTTGCACTCCACACCTCGCTGGCATCCCACCGGGCGAATGCGCCGAACTCCTCGCGAACTACATACCGAGTTTGCGGTCGATTGGCGCCGGCGTTTGCGGACGAGGGGCGGCCATGCGACTGGCGCTCGTCGCAGAGCGCCGCGCCGCGCTCGTCTTCGCGGCGCTCCCGCGGAGCGCCAACCCGTGCCGAAGCGTCGAAGGCTTCCACCGCGATGACCGCCGCGTCGTGCACGACCACTGCACTCGCGAGCGAGCCGGAGGTACCGCTCGCAAGGCTGAGGCTCCGAGGATCCCCGGCAAGAAGTTCACCTACGCGGATGCGCCGAGGGTCTCATCGACTGCCATGCCCGCAAAGTTCTCGATCCCCCGAGCTTCACGCGAACTGTTAGTAAATCCCGGGGATCACGCGCCAGCGCGCGATCTTCCCGTACTCCTGCCAGAGCGCGCCGTACTTGGCGCGGCAGCGCTTGTCGTCGCGGTGGGCGCGGTGCAGCAGCAGGCCGAGCAGCGCGAGCGGCAGCGCATACGGCCAAGCCGAGGCGAAGCCGGCGCAAAGCGCGAACGAGACGTACACGAGGATCTCGCCGCTGTAGTTGATCTTGCGGCCGATCCCCCAATAACCCGAGGCGAGTAGCTTGCCGCCCAGCACGCGTGGCGGCGCTCCCCAGATCAGCGCGCTGCGGTCTTGCTTGAAGCGCTCCTTCTGCCAGTTCGATTGACGGAAGACGGCGAGCGCCCCGAAGTGGAAGGCGACCAGCGGAAGCCAAGCGCTCACGGTAAAGGGCGTCGTGGCGTCTACCAGCCACCAGCCGGGCAGCGAGTAGAGGAATGGGACGTAAGCGAGATCGCCCCACACGAGCATGAAACCGAAGTTCTCGGCGAGCACGTCCCAGGTGGAGAGCATGAACTCCTCTTTCACGTAATGGCTGAACAAATACGTGAACCAGAAGCCGCAAAGGCACAGCATCTGCGGCGTGACGGCGCCGTGGCGCTCCCACTGCGCGAACGCGAAGGACAGGTTCATCAGGTACGCGCCGATCAACGACGGCTGGTAGAAGAACATCTTGAGATCGACGCCGAGGAATTCGGGGTTGCACTCGTTACCGAACCAGAGATCGCGCACGAGCGCCGGCACGGGCAGATCATCGCCCTCGGCGCTGCGGCAGACCGGGCCGGCGCGTCGGCCGGAGGCGTAGAGCGCGAGTGTTATTGCGGCAGAGCTTGCGAGCGCGACCACGAGCAGCGGCCAGAAGTGCTGCGCGATTGGCGTGAGCGAGACGCCGAAGCCGAGCACGGCTGCGCCCACGGCGATGTGCGTGATGAAAAACAGCGTCATGCCCGTGAGCGAGTAACGCTTTCGCGTGCCGTCGGGCTGCGGGTAGCCGGTGCGCTCGATACCGGGCAGGAAGCGCGCGCCGACGAACAGCGCAGCGATGAAGCCGAGCGCCATCATCGCGGCGGTCGCGAGCGTCTCGGCTGTTACGGGGAGCGCGAGCGGTTCCATGCGGGTCTCCGTGAGCTAAACGAGCCGGATGCGCATGCCGCAGATCGAGACGGTGTCAGCGCCCGCGAGACAGCCGCTCTCGCGCGCCGCAGCCAGCGCTTGCTCGCGATTCGTCGCGACGAGGTCGATGCCGCCGAGACCCTCGCCGCGGCCGTCGGCGTGGGGAACGAAACGCAAGCTTGCATTGGCAAGCGCGAGCGTGGGCGCGCCGCGTTCGCCGCGGGTCACGGGCACTTCGAGGATCTCTCCCCAGCGCGCAGCCAACTTATCAGGGTCCGGCGCCTGCAACTCCGCCGCAGCGATCGAGTTCACGCGCTCGGTGCGCACCGCGTCTTGCCAGTGGCGCCCCGCCGGCCACCACGCGCCTTCTGGCGGAACGCTGTCAGCTTGATGATCGACCTCGAGAAACGAGCCGCCGGTATCGCGTGGATGCAGCTGCATGCACGCGTACTCCTTCTCGTCGAACTCGAGCACTTTGCGCAGGCCGAGCTGCGCGGCGCGCCGCTTCACCGGCTCGTGGTCGCTGCACTGCAGGATCACCATGTAGCCGCCGTCGCCGCCGCGGCGCTCGAGGTAGCGGCCCGCGGTGGTGCCGTCCTTGACAGGTGCGACGACTTCGATGAACTGCCCGCCCACCGGGAAGATCGCGTTGTGAAGCCCGAACTGGCCGACGCCGGGATCGACGTGACCGATCTCGAGCCCGAGCACGGCGCGGAAATCCGCGGCGATGCGGTCGCGATCCTGCGCAACCAGCGCAATCTGGCGTAGCCAAAGCGTCATCGACTTCCCCCTCCGAAGCGCGCCGGGCGCTTCTCCAAGAACGCGCGGAAGGCTTCCTTCGAATCGGGCCCCGCCATGATGACTTGGTGGCGGCGCGATTCGAGGCGCAGGTAGTCCGCGAGGCCGAGCTTCTCCGCGTCGACGAAGTTCGCTTTCATGCCGAGCAGTGCCGCCGGCGACGCGTTCGCCAGCTCCTGCGCGATCGCCGCGACTTCGCCGCGGAACGTCGCGTCGGGGAGGACGCGCGAAACGAGGCCGATGCGCAGCGCCTCCGCCGCCGGGAACTTCTCAGGCAGGAAGTACAGCTCGCGCGCCTTCGCGGCCCCAACAATTCGCGGCAGCGTCCACGGCCCCGCCATGTCGCCGGCGGAGGCCACGCGCAGGAACGCGCTGTTGAGCGTCGCCGACTCGGCCGCGAAGCGCAGATCGCAGGCGCACGCCCAACCGAAACCCGCACCCGCGCAGGCGCCGTTGACCGCGGCGAGCGTCAGCTGCGGCATCTCGTGCAGCAACAGCGCCGCCTCGAAGTCGCTCTCGCCGATTGCGTCGTCGGCCTGAGAGTCGCCCGAGGTGAAGTGCTTGAGGTCGGCGCCGGGGCAGAAGCCGCGGCCCGCGCCGGTGAGCACCAGCACGCGCACACTCGCGTCGCGCGCGATCTCGCGCAGCGCCTCGGTCGTCTCGCGCACCATGCGGTTCGTCATCGCGTTCAGGCGCTCGGGGCGATTCAGCGTCAGCGTGCCGATGCCGTCCTTCGCCTCGAACAGAATCGTCTCGAAGCTCTTCACCTCAGCTCCCTTCGTCGGGGACGTTCCTCGACGAAAATTGTGGCGCGCGCGCGTGCAGCAGTTTCGTCGAGGAACGTCCCGGGGTGTTTCGTCGCGTTCGTTAAGGAACGTCCCCGGATTTGCCAAGGCGGGTGAAATGGGGCGGGCGTTTTTCGAGGTAGGAGTTCGCGCCTTCGAGCGCGTCCGGGCGATCGAGGGCGCGCCATTGTGCGGCGTCGGCGTCGCGCAGCGCGGGCTCGAAGCCGATGCCGAGGTGGTCGTAGACGAGGCGCTTGGTGTCGCGCAGCGAACCCGGCGAGACGTTCGCGGCGAGATCGCGCACGAACTGCTGGGCGCGCGCAACAAGCTCGGCGGGCTCGGTGACGAACTCGACGAGCCCGATGCGCAGCGCCTCTTCCGCGCCGACTCTGCGCGAACTCCAGAGCAGCTCGAGCGCGCGGCCAGCGCCCACCAGCCGCGGGAGGATCCAGCTCGTGCCGTGCTCGGCGATTAGGCCACGCTTCGAGAACACGGTGGTGAACGACGCGTCGCTCGAAGCGAAGCGCACGTCGGACATCATCGCGAGCACGAAGCCGCCGCCCGCGGCGGGGCCGTTCACCGCCGCGATCACCGGCTTCGGCACGCGCAGCAGGTAGCTCGCGAGCCCCAATAACTCGCCGGGCTGTTCCGGTGCCCGCGCTGAGCTGCCGGCGTTGGAAGTCGCTGCCAGCACGCTCGCATCCAGGCCCGCGCAGAAGCCGCGGCCTTCGCCCGTAATCACGATGCCCACCACGCGCGGGTCTTCGCTCGCGGCATCCACCGCGCTGCGCAGTGCGCGCAGCATTGGGTAGGTCATCGCGTTCAGCTTGTCGGGGCGATTCAGGCGAATCGTCGCTACGGGGTCCGTCACGTCGTAGAGAATCTCGTCGCTCATCGGGTCACCACATCCAGCCGCTCGGGGCCGTACTCGAGGAACATTGGCACGAGCGTGGGCTGGTAGCCCGGCGCGAGGCGCAGCGCGCCTGGCGCGAACTTCTCGATCACGAGTTCGAGGACAACCCGCGCCTCCATGCGCGCGATCATGTTGCCGAGGCACAGGTGCGGGCCTGGCCCGAACGTCAAGATTTCTGGCGCCGCCTTCCAGTTCCGATCGAGCCAGAACTCGCCGGCGCGCTCCCAGACCGCCTCGTCGCGATTGCCCGACGCGATGCCCAGAATGATGCGCTCGCCGGCGCGGACTTTCTCGCCGGCGATCTCGCAATCGACTCGCGCAGTGCGAAACAGGAACAGCACGGGCGCGTCGAAGCGCAGCGATTCCTCGACGGCCGCTGCAATTAGGCCCGGCTCGGCGCGCAGCCGGCGCTCGAACTCCGCATCGCTCGCGAAGCGGTAGAGCAAGTTGCCGACCAGGTTCGCGGTCGATTGGCTCGCGAGCAGGCAGTTCGCGCACAGCGTGCGGATCTGCAGGCTCGACAGCTTGCGGCCCGCCACTTCGGCGCGCGTCATGCGTGTGATTAGGTCGTCGGGCGGGTCGGCTGCGCTGCGGCGCGCTTCGATTTGCGTGTCGAGGAACGCTGCGAACTCGGGAAACGCGCCGCCCAGGCCCTCGCCGCGCTCGGTGCGGTTCCACTGCGGCCACGAGCTGTGCAGCAGCTCGACGCCCCACTGCCCGACGCGCTCGATTTCGTCGGTCGGGATACCGAGCATGTACGCCGTAATAGCTGGCGGCAGGTGGATGCCGAGTTCCGAGACGAGATCTCCGCCGCCGCTCGCGGCGAGCCCATCGAGCTTGCGCGCCGCCCACGCGCGCGTGAAGGGCTCGGCAGTGCGCTCCATGCCAGGCCGGAACGCCTGCATCATCAGCATGCGTAGTTTCGGATGCTCGGGCGCATCGATCTCGCCGAGAAAGCTTTCCTCGAACGGCAACACCACACCCGCGCCGCGGAAGCCCTCGCGCGAGGAGTACGTGACGTTGTCGCGGAAGACGGCCTTCACGTCCTGATAACGCGCCACGAAGACGAAACCCGGAACGGGGCGCGTGACGGGCGCCTCGCGCCGCATGCGCACGAGCCGCTCCCACAAGTGTTGGGTTTGCTGCGGATCGAACGGATCGAAGGCGTGTTCGTTCGTCATGTGCGTTCCCCGAGCGCGCGGATCTCGGCGACGGTCGGGTGATGCGCGAGCAGGCCGCCGTCCACGGAGATGATCTGCCCCGTAATAAATGCCGCGTCGTCCGAAACCAGAAACACCACCGCCGCGGCGATGTCTTCGGGCGTGCCGAGCCGTGGCGTCAGGTGGTAGCGCTCGAACAGCGCGACCTGCTCCGCCGGCACGTTCTGCCGCAGCGCGGGCGTCTCGATCACGCCGGGTGCGATCGCGTTGCTGCGAATGCCGCGCTTCCCGTATTGCGTCGCGATGTACTGCGTGAGCGCCGAGAGGCCCGCCTTCGAGACGCCATAAGCGGTGCGCACGAGATCGCCCGTGAGGCCAGAGGCGGAGGACGTGTTCACGATCGCGCCGCGCCCGCGCGCGAGCATATGCGGGATCGCGTGTTTCGAGCCGAGCAGCGGCCCGCGCAGATTGACTGCGAGCGTGTGCTCCCAGATCGCGAGGTCGAGCTGCGCGAGCTCGCCGTCGCCGCCGAGCACGCGAAAGTCCGTGGCGGCGGCGTTGTTATGCAGAATGTCGAGGCCGCCGAAGTGCGTGAGCGCGGATGCGATCATCGCCGCAACGGAGGCTTCCTCCGCGACATCTGCGAGCTGCGCGTGCGCGCGTCCGCCCCCAGCAACGACCTCCGCCGCGACCGACGCGGCGCGTTCCGCCGAGATGTCCGCGACGACCACCGCGGCGCCTTCGCGCGCGAGCGCGAGTGCCGTGGCGCGGCCGATTCCCGAGCCGCCGCCCGTCACGATCGCCACACGTCCCTCGAGCTTGCCCATCGCTCTCCCGCCTCTCGCGTTTTCCCTAACGACTCGCGCCCGCAACCAGCGGCGCGCGCGCGACGCCCCGCGTCGGCACGAGTTGGTTCCGCACGATGCCCGCTTCGTCCACATCCCAGTCGCCGAGTGTCTCGACGAGCGCTTGCAGCGCGACGCGCACTTCGAGCCGCGCTGCTGCCGCGCCGAGGCAAGTGTGAATGCCGTGCCCGAGCGCCCAGTGAAACTTTCCGGGGCGCGCAACGTCGAGTTGATCGGGCCGCTCGAACACCGCCTCGTCGTGATTCGCCGAGCCGTACAGCAGCAGCACCTGATCGCCCGCCGGGATCGTGGCGCCAGCGATCTCGACCTCGCGCGTCGTGGTGCGCGCGAGCCCTTGCACGGGGGAGACGAACCGCAACAACTCGTCTACCGCGCTCGCCCACAGGGCGGGGGTCGTCGCCAGCATCCGGCGCTGCTCGGGCGCGCGCGCAAGCTCGATGGCCGAGTTCGCGATCATGTTCATCGTCGTGTTCTGGGCGGCGTCGTGGAGCAGCGAGCAGAAGCCTGCGATCTCGGCGTCGCTGAGCGCTGCGCCGCGCACTTCGGTGTGCAGGATCTGCGAGATCAGATCGCTGCCGGGGCGCTTGCGGCGTTCGGCCACGAGGCCGCGCCAATACGACTCCATCTCGGTGTAAGCCGCGAGCGCCGCCGCGCTCGTGAAATCGGCGCCAGCCAGCGTGGCGAGGTTCCAGGCGAGAAAGCGCGTACGCTCGCCGCGCGGCAGGTCCATCAACTCGCACATCGTCACGGTCGGGATCAGCTGCGCGAACTCGCTGGCGACGTCGAAGCGGCCGCGATCGCGCAGTTCGCGCGCGAGCGTGCTCGCGTACGCGCGCAAGCCAGGTTCGAGCGCGGCGACGCGCGCGGGCGTGAGCACCCGCGCCAGCAGTGCGCGCAACTCGTCGTGACGCGGCGGGTCCATGTTGAAGATGTTCGGTGGGATTAGGGAGCTGTCGGTGTCGATCAGCGTGCCGCGAGCCGACGAGAACGTGCGCCAATCGAGCAGTGCGGCGTTCACGTCGGCCGCGCGCGAGAGCATCCAGTAGTGCGGCCAGAGGCGATGCTTCGGAATCGCGCGCTTGTACGCAGGCGCGTCGCGCCGCAGCACCTGATAAGCGGGATACGGGTCGTCGAACCACTTCGCGGCGAACGGGTCGAAGTCGAGCGTGCTCATCGGCGGCGGGCCTGGCTGCGCATCAAGTGACCGGGCAGCTGCCGCCGTCGGCCATTAGGGTGTGGCCGGTGACGTAACGGGCTTCATCCGAGAGCAGAAAGCGCGCCGCCGCGCCGAGATCGTTGACGACGTCGCCGAGCTCGCCGAGCGGAAGCCGCCCCAGCACGCGCTCCGACATCGACGGATCGAGCGCGAAGGCGCGTTCCATCGCAGGGCTCGCGGCCAGCGGCGCGAGTCAGTTCACGCGGATGCCGTCGGCGCCCCACTCGCGCGCGAGTGCCCGCGCAAAGCCGCGCTGCGCCGCCTTCACCGCGGCGTAAACCGGCAAGCGTGCCTTGCCCTCGAAGCCGGCTTCGGAGGTCAATAACAGCAGCGCGCCGCGCGCCGCCCGCAGATGTGGATGGGCGGCGCGCGCGAGCAAGTACGCGCCGCGCAGCGAGACCGCGACGTGATCGCGCAGCTCCGCAAGTGCGATCTCGCGCAAGCTGGCGGGCTTTGGGGAGAAGCCGCTCGTGGCGTTGTGCGCGATGGCATCGAGGCGCCCGTCGCTCGCGACGACCTCGGCGATCGCACGCGCCACCGAACCGCCGTCCGCGACGTCGCACGCGACGAAGCGCCCGCGCCCGCCCGCGGCGTCGCATTCGCGCGCCACTGCCTCGCCTTCGAGCGCGCGGCGCGCCGCGATCCACACGCGCCAGCCCGCGCTCGCGCACGCGAGCGCGATGCCGCGGCCGACGCCGCCGCTCGCGCCCGTAACAACCACGACGCGCGCCGCGCTCACCAGGTACGCCCGCAATCAGCGGCGAGCGTTTGCCCTGTGACACCGCTCGCGTCGTTTGCGAGCAACAGGCGCACCGCGCCCGCCACTTCGCGCTCGAGGGCGCCTGGAAAGCGCGCGAGTGGCGGCGCCGGCGCGACGACTCGCGCGGGCGCGAGCCGCGCCGACGTGAGCACTGCGTTCACGCGCACGCCACGCACGCCCTCGGAGCGCGCCAGCGAACGCACCAGCGCGCAGGCGGCGTCGGCGACGCTCGCCTCGGGTGCAAAGCCCGCGCAGTCGAGGGGCGCGGGGCGTTCGATCACTGCGACGATCGCGCCGCCGTCTGCACAGCGCGCCGCGGCGACGCCCAGCGCAAACGCCCAGTCGACGAGTGGCGTCTCCGCGCGCGCGAGTCACTGCTCAAAACTCGTCTCGGTGATGGCGCAGCCCGCGAGGTCCGCGCTCCACGCAGCAACCACCACCTGCGCTCGCGCCTCGCCGCTGCCCGTGCGCTCGCGCCACGCCTCGAGCGAGCCCTCCTCGCGCGGCGCCGCCAGCAACACCGCGCCGAGCGCTGCGCACAGCACTCGCGCGGCCGGCTCGTCGCTCGCAATCGATAAGGGCACGTCGCGCATCGGGAGCACAGTAGTTCGGCTCGGCTCGGGGGCGCGAGCGAGCGTTGCGAAAGCGCCGCCAAGCGGTTCTCCGCAGGCAGGGAGCGCGACTGCAGACGGTCCGGGGCTCTCGTCGGGGAGCCATCTCACGGATCCCTGCTAGGTTGCCGCCAGCGAGAGGCGTCCGCCGGCCTGCTGGCCTTGGCAACCGCCCGACCCGTTTCCCGTCGTAATCCTCTCGCCCGACGAGCGCCGAGCTTCGGCTCGCGCCGCGGGTTTAAAAGCGACGGAAAGCTCGCGTCCGGACTGTCCGGTCGCGCGACCGGAGCGAGTGCGTGCGCCGCTCGGCGCGCGCTGCAAGGACATTCGTGAGTCGAAAACTTTACATTGGCAATCTTCCGTTCACCTCCAGCGAGGACGAACTGCGCACGCTGTTCGCGCGCCATGGCGCCGTTGAATCGGTGGCGGTTATCAAGGACCGTGAGACGGGCCGCCCGCGCGGCTTCGCGTTCGTCGAGATGGCGGATGCGACAGCAGCGGCCGACGCGATCAAGGCCCTCGATGGCACGCAGCTGGGTGGCCGTGCGCTGCGCGTCAGCGAAGCGCAGGACCGCCGCGAAGGCGGCGGCGGCGGCGCCGGCGGTGGTGGTGGTGGCCGCGGCTTCGGTGGCGGCGGCGGCGGCGGCGGCGGTGGTGGTGGCGGCGGTGGTTTCCGCCGCGATCGCTAGTTCGATCCTGAGTGAGCGGGCCCGCGCGTGTGGGCCCGCTCCTCTTTCCCAGTCTCCAACAACCTTTCTCCAAGGGAGGGCGCCCGATGGCTGGCTCGACTCGAATGTCGGTGCAGAAGCGCATGCGCGAGCAGAAGAAGGCGGAGAAGGCGGCGCAAAAGCGCGAGCAGAAGCGCGACAAACCCGATGCGGCTTCGACCGAAGTGGCCAGCGCAAGCGATCTCGAGGCTTACGGCGCCGGCCCGGCCCCGTTCGATTCGCGGCAGGACTGAACCCGTGAAAAGCACAGAGGCGCGAGTCTTCCTCAGCTTTGATCTCGCGCACGATCGCGACCTTCAAACGCGGCTGCGCGCAGAATCCAAGGCCGGATCGCTGTTCTCGATCACGGCGTGTTCCGAGGATCCGGGCGCCGACCCGGAGAGCGACGAGAAAGTTCGCGAGCGCATCGCCGCCGCCGACGCGGTGATCGTGATTTGCGGCGAGCACACGGATGCGTGCGCGGGCGTGAGCGCAGAGTTGCGCATGGCGCGCGAGCAGCAGAAGCCGCACGTCTTGTTATGGGGCCGCCGCGAGATCATGTGCAAGAAGCCCGCGAGCGCACGGCTCGACGACAGCATGTACGGCTGGACGCCGGACATCCTGCGAGCGCAGCTGCAAGTCGTGATGCGCGCGAAGCGCGAGGCGCCCGAGCACCTGCGCCGCAAGCCCATTCCGCCGAAGCCCGCCGCTTAGGGCGTCGCGGGTGCTGGGCACCCGCTGGCTAGCGCGTTGACGCAGCGAAGCTTCGCCTCGCTGCGCGCCGCTTGCTCAGGGCAGGAGCAACACGCGACCGAAGGCTTGGCGGCTCTCGATGTGTGCGTGCGCTGCGGCGGCGTCGCGCAGCGGGAAGGCGCGGTCGATCACCACCGCGAGCTTGCCGGCCGCCACGTCGTCGACGTGGCGCTGGATCATGTCGTGCACGCGATCGGTCGCCATCTCGGCGCCGAGAAAGACGCCGACGAGGCTTTGGTTGCCTTGCATTAGGGTCGAGACGTCGTGCTTCACGAGTTCGCGCCCCGCACGGCCGACCATCGCCACACGCCCGCGATACGCGAGCGCGAGGATGCTCTGCTGCAGCGTGGTGCCGCCCACCGGATCGACGATCACGTCCGCGCCGCGGCCCTTCGTCAGCAGCTTGGTCTCGCGCACGAGATCCTGATCGCGGTAGTTGATGCCGTGATCCATGCCGTACTGGCGCAGGCGCTCGAGCTTCTCGTTGTTCGAGGCCGTCGCGATGACGGTGGCGCCGGCTCGCTTCGCCAGCTGAATCGCTGCGAGCCCGACGCCCCCGCCGCCGCCCTGCACGAGCACGGTTTCACCGGCGCGCAATCGGCCGAACTCGAACAAGCAATCATCCGCGGTGCCGAACGGAATCGGCACGCACGCGATCTCGCGCAGGTCCGCGCCTTCGGGAACTACCCAACAACTCCGCGCCGGCACGGAGCGCAACTCGGCGTGCGAACCGGCAGCGTCCACCGTCACGACGTGCTGGCCGACGCGCAGCTGCGTCACCTCCGCGCCCACCTCGACGATCTCGCCCGCGGCCTGATAACCGACCACGTGCGGCCGGCTCGCGAGCGGCGCGCCGACGCGGTGCAGCAGATCGCCGCCCTCGATGCTCACCGCGGCGACGCGAATCACGACGCCCTTCGGATGACACTTCGGATCCGGCACCTCCTCGTAGCGAAAGACGCTGGGCGGTCCGTTCTCGTAATAAACAGCGGCCTTCATGAGGGGCTCCTTCGGTGGGTCAGCAAGCGTACACCGCCGTGTAGAGCAACCGGCGGAACGCGCGAGCGTCACCCCCCCTCCAATCACGGGAAGCCTCGACGTGCGAAGCCGATGCACCGCGGGCCCGCAGGCCACGCAGCCGCCCGCCACCGCGTGCACGCCACCGCCCGTTCGCTTCGGCGCGCGCGACGGTGGGGTGCCGCTCGCAGCGAAGGTAAAAGCGAGCAGGAAACCCCGCGCGACACCCAGCAACCCCAAGCGAGCCCCGCAGCGAGAGCGGCACCCGAGGAGCGCGCGCCGAAGCGAACGCGCGCTACCTCGAATTCACGCGGAGCCGATCACCGCGCTACGCAAGTACGTCCCCTACGCAATTAGTCCCCTACGCAATTTCCTACGCAGCCTCTTCCTTCGCGCGTCAGTTCCCGAAGTCCCAGCCTTCGCCTTCCGCATACCGCGACAGCACGTTCTTCGCGATCAGGATCTTGTGCACTTCGTCCGGACCGTCGGCGATGCGCAGCGTGCGCGCGCCCTGATACATGCCCGCGAGCGGCAGATCGCCGGAGACGCCAGCAGCGCCCCAGACCTGGATCGCGCGATCGACCACGCGGTGGTAGGCCTCGGGCACGAAGATCTTGATCGCCGAGATGTCGGTGCGCGAGTCGAGGCCGCTGTCCATGCGCTCGGCGCAGTGGATGGTCATTAGGCGCGCGGCCTGCAGGTCGATGTACGAATCCGCGATGAAGCCCTGGATGAACTGCTTGGTCGCGAGCTTGCCGCCGTGCACTTCGCGGGTGGCGGCGCGCTGGACCGTCAGATCGAAGGCGCGCCACATCTGGCCGACCGAGTTCATGCAGTGATAAACGCGCCCAGCGCCGAGGCGATCCTGCGCGGCGCGGTGGCCCGAGCCCGTCTTGCCGAGTTGGTTCGTGACCGGCACGCGCACGTTCTTGTAGAGCACTTCGCAGTGGTCGCTGTCGCGGCCCCAGACCGGCACGCCGCGCACGATCTCGAGCCCGGGCGTGTTCGTGGGCACGATGATCTGCGTCATTTTGCCGTTGCGGTCCGCCGGCCCATTCGGGTCGTCAGTCCGGCACATCACGATGAAGAAATCCGCGCGCTTGCCGTTCGAGGTGAACCACTTATGGCCGTTGATCACCCAATCGTTGCCTTCACGGGTCGCGGTGGTCTTGATCGAGCGCGGGTCGGAGCCGGCGGAATCGGGCTCGGTCATCGAGAAGCCGGATTCCATCTTTCCTTCGGTGAGCGGGATCAGCCACTTCTCGATCTGCTCCTTGGTGCCGTACTGCGCGAGGATCTTCTGGTTGCCCGAGTTCGGCGCCACGACACCGAACAGTGACGACGCGCCCACGCAGTAGGCGAGCACTTCGTTCATGTAGGCGTGTTCGAGGAAGCCGAGCCCGCAGCCGCCGTACTCCTCGGGCAGGTGCGGCGCCCACAGACCGGCTTGCTTCACGTTCGCCTTCACGTGCTCGCGCAGATCCTTCGAGTGCTTGCGCTGCTCGTCGGTCGCGTGCGCGCCATAGCCTCGCCAGAGCGCGCTCTCGTTCGGGAGGATGTCCTCGTTCACGATCTTCGCCGTGCTGAGGCGGATCTGGTTGATGCGGTCATTCACGCTCGGGATCGATTGCACGTTCATCGGCATGGCCGGTTCTCCTGAAGTGCGCGCATGCTACCGCGGCCCGCGGGCGCGCGTGACGAAGCGCACCGACAGAAATGCCGCGCTCGCCGATAGTGGGCGCGCACGCGAACGACGGAGCCTCCCGACATGATGGTTCACACGCTCGAACTGGCAGATGTTGCGCAACTCGGCGCGGCCTTCGAGAGCGTGCTCGGCGCCGAGGGGCTATCGGAGTGCGCCATCGAGATCGACGCGCTGCGCATCCGCTTCGTCGCGGCCGACGATCGCGCCGCCTGCATCATCCGCGAGATCGCCCGCACGGGTGTGTTGCGCACCGCCGCGCGCGAGTGGGTGGACACCGCGCTGGTCGTGGGCGCCGGGATTCACGGCGGCTCGAAGGCGCGCTGAGCGAGCGGCGCTTCTGAGCCCGCGCTCATTCCCCCGCGAGTTTGCTCCCGTCCGCGTAGTAGCGGCGGTGCCAGATGCCCTCGTACGACTCCTCGCCCACGGGCATGCGCCAGCTACGCACGCGCGCGCTCGCGAGCGGCAGCGTGAACAGCGCGCGCGTCTGGTCGAGCGTTTCGCGGATGTAGTGGTCGGCGCCGTCGGCCGGGATGTATCGCATCGCGATGCGGCGGTAGCGCTCGCGCCATTCGGCGTCGCGGCCGAGATCGAAGGCGAGCCGCGCGCTGCCTTCGACCACGACCTTGCGGTACGGCAGCGCTTGCTCGTCGATCACGATCGCGATGCGCGGATCTCGTAACAAGTGCCCGCGCCAGACGGATTCCTTGCGCGGCGTGAACCAGAGCGCGCCCTCTTCAAACGCGTACCAGATCGCGGTGGCGTAGGGCGCGCCGTCGGGCTTCACGGTGGCGAAGCGCATGAGCAAGCCGTGCTCGCGCAGGAAGGCGTCGCGTTCGGTTTCACTGAGTGCGGGCATTAATGGACGCTCCGTTTCTGTTGCAGCGTTTTGCTCGCGAGGCTGAAGCGCGGCTCCTTCGCTGCGCTTTGCGAGAGCGCAAGTTCCGCGGCCATGCGCCCGACTTCGGGGCCGTGCTTGAAGCCGTGGCCCGAGCCAGCGCCCACGAGCCACACGTTCTGCGCGCTCGGGTGCCGATCGATCAACAAGTCGCCGCTCGCGCTGTTCTCGTACTGGCACACGCGCGCTTCGGCGAGCGGGCAGTCCGCGAGCGCGGGGAAGCGGCGCGCGAGGTAGGCGCGCGCGTCGGCGAGCCCCGCCGCGCTCGCGATGCGGTCGCCCGCATCGGGGTCGATCGCGGGCCCGTGCTGGTCGTGGGCCACCTTGAAACCGCGGCTCTCGAGATCGGGGAAACCGTAATAGATGTCGCCGGCGTTGAAGTCGGCCCAGCCGGGCAGCTTGGCGGGTGAGAATCGATCGTCGCCCCGCGGCGGCGTGAAGAAGAAGATCTCTTGGCGCGTGGGGAAGATGCGGCCACCGAGTTCGGCAGGGAACAACTTCGGGAGCCAGGCGCCGCAAGCGAAGACGTAACGCTTGGCGCTGAGCGGCTCGCCCTCGCTGGTCTCGAGCGCTTCGAGCCCTGCGCCACTCGCGGCCGGCGGCTTCACGGCTGCTACGCGCAGTTCGCCGCCGGCTCGCGTGAACTCCTGCACGAGGGTTTGCACCGCGCGCCGCGCCATCAGCGCGCCGAACTCGGGCTCGAAGATGCCGAGCGCAACGTCCTCCCAGTTCGTTTGCGGGTAGCGCCGCTTCAGTTCTGGGCGCTCGATCACGCGCGTCGGCAGGCCGAGCTTCGCGTGCACGGCGAGCGTCTGATCGACGTAGGGCTCGCGCTTTCCGAAGAAGAACAGCACGCCGAGGTTGTGAAAGACCGGCAGCCCCGCGCGCTCCGAGAGCCAGCGCCATGGCCCTAACGACTCGTGCGCCATGCGCGTGTAGACCTCGTCGGGCCCATAACTGCCGCGCGTCATGCGCGATTCGCCGCCGCTCGATGCGCGCGCGTGCGCGGGGCCGTGCGCGTCGAGCAGCAGCACGCGCTGACCGGCTTGTTGGAGATGCCATGCGGTCCAGGCGCCAAACACGCCGGCGCCGACGACGATGCTGTCCCAGCGCTTCGCTGCGGTCATCGCGCGGCTCCTCTGCGAGATCGCGGCGGCGGCCGCTGCGCTCGCAGCCGCCGCGAGCAGCGCTCGTCGGGTGATGGACACTCGTTGAGCCCCTACGTCCGAAAGGCGCGCATGCTAACGCGACGGCGCCGCGCCCCCGCGTGCAAAAAGACGAAACGGCGCGCGCTCCAGTGAAGGAACGCGCGCCGCCGCTTCGCGAGAAGGCACCGCTCGCGAAGAGAGTTGCGCCGGGCGGGCGCGGTGCCCGCCCGGCGCCAGGTCACGGGTCGACGCGGACGAGCGTCGTGGCAACCACGTTGGTGCCGTCGTCGTGAGCGACCGCGCCGAGGTACTTCTTGCCCGGCGTCAGACCACTGAACGATGCATCGACGCTGCCGGTGACGCCGATCGTCGCGCTGGCGGGCGCCACGAGCGTCATGTTTCCGGCGTCGGCAGTATCGACGAGGTACGAGAACAACGTGTAGTTGGCGTCGGGGCCGTCCGTCTGCCAGCCGTGGACGACCACGAAGTAGTCGCCCGCCGCCGGGTTCACGAGGTTCACTTCCTCTTCCGAAGTGCCGGAGCCGCTCCCTCCGACCTGGGCGCCACCCGAGTCGAACACATACAAGTCCATGTCGTCGTTGCCGTCCGTGAACGCATCGAAGAGCGAGAACCGCGCGTGGGTCGTGCCCGCCGGCACCGTCACCAAATGCACCGTGATGCCAACACCGGTGGTGAGCGCGGTGTTGATGTCGTTCGCCGGGTCGTCGAGCACGTTGGCGGCTTCCTCTGCCGCTTGAGCGAGGCCGCGCGCGGTCACCCCGTAGGCGCCGGTGTAGCCGAACGTCACCGGGAAACTGACGGGGCCGCCGGTCGAGGAGACCTGCGGCGGAACCGCCAGTGCGAGCGGACGCACCACAATCGGGCTGCGCACGTTTCGGACGCCGTCGCTCCAAGTGAGCGAACCCTGCGCCAACTGCCCGATCACAGCCGCCGCAGTGCTCTCGAAGGTCACTTCGTAGGTGGCGCTGTCGCCCGCCCCGAGCGCGAGTGACGGTGGGTTCACCGTCACGTTCACGCCGGCGGGCGCTTGCACGCCTGCGGTGTAGGTGCCGGCGGGGCCAACGTTGGTCACGGTGCGTGTCACGGTTTGAAGCCCCGCGAGATCGCCGACCGCGATCGACGGGTAGTTCAGATCACTCGGGTCGATCCCCAGCGAGACACAGGCGCCGCTCACGAACTGGCCGGTGCCGCACAGGAAGCCGAGCCAGTCGAAGAAGCCGGAGTCGTAGACGAGCCCGGGATCCGCCGCCGAGGTCGGCACCACCTGACCTGCGCCGTAGTCGAACGCGCCGCCGGGAATCGGGTTCCCGAGATTCGTCGACTGCGAAGCCGTGGTCATTAGGGCCGACTTGATCATCATCGGCGACCAGGTCGGGTGACGCTGCTTCATCAGCGCGCCGATGCCGGCCAGGTGCGGGCTCGCCATCGAAGTGCCAGACAAGAAGTTGTACTTGCCGCCGTTGTTATTGAATGGCGAATACGCCGCGAGCACGTCTACGCCAGGGCCCATGATGTCGGGCTTGATCAGATCGCTCGACGCGAGCAGCGGGCCGCGCGACGAGAAGCCGGCCACGACCGGCGCCTCGACGCCGGTGAGCGCCTGCGTCGCCGAGAGCGTCGCCGTCGCGCCCGCGGTCTGCGCATAGGCGCGGATCGCGGGGCCGTCGATGTGATCGACGTGCACGGTCGAGACCGAGTGGAACTCGGCGTTGAGGGTGTTCGGGGTGACGTTCGCGAGCACCATGCCGATGCCGCCCGCGGCAGCCACGACTGCGCTCTTCTCGACCCGCGCGTTCACGCCGCGGTTGCAGAGCACGATCTTGCCGGTCGCGAGCGCCGCGTCGAGCGAGCCGACGAAGCAGCGCGCTGCGTCGGCTGCCGGGACGCCCGCTGCCGGCACGTCGCCCGCAAAGATGAAGGCTGCGGGGCCAGCGCCTGCGCCGAGCGATGCACCCTGATAGGTGCTGGCGTTGCCGAGCGACACGTTCGCCACGTCCGCGCGATCGTGCGTGCCTGCGGCAACCGTGGTCACCCAGGGGCTCGGGTGCGCAACGGTGGTGGCGCCCGGGCCGTTGTTGCCGGCCGAGGTCGCTACGAACACACCCGCATCGGCGGCGAACAGGAACGCCACCTCGACCGGGTCGAGGAAGTTCGTGCTCGTTCCGCTGATCGAGAAGTTGATCACGTCGACGCCATCGGCGACGGCTTGATCGATTGCCGCCACGCTGTCGGAGCCGAAGCAGCCGCCGTCCGGCGCAATGCCCCAGCACACCTTGTAGACCGCGATGCGCGCGCGCGGCGCCATGCCGCTGATCATGCCGAGCACGTCGCCGTTCGGCGCCGTCGCGATCACGCTGCGATTGCCCGCCGCGGTGCTCGCGGTGTGGCTGCCGTGACCGTCGACGTCGCGCGCCGACAGGATCTCGTACGGGAGTTGCTGTCGAATGCCTTCGGGGCCACCGAAGCCCGCGTTGTAGTAACGAGCGCCGACGAGCTTGCGATTGCACAGATTGGCAGCGAACTGCTCGCCGGGTTGGCAGCGACCGTGGAAGCTGGAATCCGGGAGCTGCACGTAGTCGCGCTTCCCGACGCGATTGCGATCGGAGAAGCTGCGGTTCTCGGGCCAGACGCCGGAGTCGACGATGCCGACGACGATGCCTTCGCCCGCGTTCTCCGGTCCACCCAATTGGTCCCAGAGGCCGCCGCGCAGGCCGAGGAAATCCGGGGTCGTGGTCGTGTCGAGTTGGCGCTTCTCGTCCTTCGAGACCGAGAGCACGCCGGGCATGCCGCGCAGCTTTTGCACCGCGGCGGGGCTCAGATCCACGGCCGCGCCATTGAAAGCGTATGTGTAGTTGTAGAGCCGCGTGCCAGCGCCGACGCTTGCCAGAGCGGCGTCCTGCTTGCCGCGCAGATACGCGGCGTACTGGCTGACGTTGGTGTGGCTCGGATCGAGCTTCTGACCGGCAGCCGGCTTCGTTGCGGCGAGGCCTGCGATGCCGCCTTCATAATCAGCGGCCGGCGGATCGGCGAGCCGAACGATGTAGACCTCTGCCTGCGCGGCGACGGCGAGCATCACTGCCACAAATGCGCCCGCGATCAAACGCTTCGAACCCAACAACATGCGCGTCTCCTTGAGTGGCGAGCCGACCGCTCCGCAGGCCGCCGATTGGGGCGCCCACCCTACGCTCGCGACTTTCGGAAAACAAGAACTCGTTGCGGTGACTACGAGTCTCGTACGCTCGCATTTTCGGCGCACGCAAGCGTGCTTGCGACGGCGCGAGACGGGACGCTGGCGACGCGCTGCGTCAGCGCAGAATGCCGACAGGCGTGAATGTGTTGCCGAGCACCGTGCGCGAGTCGCCTCCAAGGAAGCCATCGATCAACTCGGCGTAGATCGACTCGAAGGCGGTCGAGCCCCGCAGGTTGCGATTCGCATCGAGCTGCAGCGGATCGAACGAAGGCTGCGCGCCATACACGTCGCCTCGGACGCGCGGTCCGACGACGATCACGTCGTTCGCGGCGCCGTGGTCGGTGCCGGAGACGTTGGCTTGCGGCCGTCGCCCGAACTCGGTCCACACCATCACGACGACTTGCTGCGGGTTCGCGAGCGCGCCGAAGAACGCCTCTAGTGACGCGTCGAGATCGGGCAGCAACTTCTGCTCGAGGTCGTAACGCTGGTTTTCGTGCGTGTCGTAGCCGCCCTGCACCGTCGCGTAGATGCGCGTGCCGGTGAGGTTCGCGTTCACGAGCGAAGCGATCACGTTCAGGTTGCGCGCGAGTTCGCTCTCGCCCGGTTGCATCGCCGGGTAGACGGTCGAGAGATCCGTCGCGACCTCGATCGCGAACTTCCCGGTTTGCGCGACGCGCGCCTCGAGCGCGGCGGAACTCGCGGGGTAGAAGTTCGCGACGTCGCCGAGCGCTCCGGCGAGCAGCTGCTCGTCGCGCGCGCTGCCTGCGCCGAGCGCGTACTCGAGGCTCGCGGGCAAGCTGGTCGCCTGCGGCTTCGCGCCGCCGCCGAACATGCGCGGCAGGCCGAACGCCACGGTCGAGAGCAAGAGCGGGTTATCAGGTTGCGTGTCCGCCCAGCGCGCCCAGACGCCGGAGGGGCCACCCGGGCTGCTGCGGCCGGACATCACGTAATCGGTCTTGTCGAAATGGCTGAGCGGGTCGAAGCCGGTCGAGCCCAACAAGTCGACGCCGCGCACGAACGCCACCTCGCCTGCCTGGGCGCGCGCGTGGAGGCGCGGCATCACCGCGTTCAGGCTCGCGTCCGCCGTCAGCGGCAGCACGCTCGCGAGGCTCACGGCCAGCGCGCCGCGCTGATCGAGGTAGTGGCCATAATCGTTTGCGCCGGTGGGCACGAGCAGGTGCGCGAAGTCGAGGCCGCCGCCGAGGTAGAGCGAAACCAAGATGGGCTCGCCGAAAGGCAGCGGGCGCGCGAGCGCGAGCAACTGCTCAGGCAGCAGACCCGCGAACGCCCCGGCCGCGCCGCTCGCGCCGAGAGCCTGGAGGAAGCGCCTGCGCGTGAGTTCGCGATTGAACATCGGGGGCACCTCAGGCCATCTGCGCCGGCGGCGAGGCCGCGGCGAACTGGAACATGCGAATCGCGAGCGTGGTCTCATCGGCGCCCGCGGCGCGCAGATCGGTCATCAGCTGCACGCCGCGCGCGCGCACCTGAGAAGTGGCGGCCTGCGGCGCGCCGAGCGCCCCGAAGATCGCGTCGAGCGCGCTCTCCGGCGTGCCGCGCACCCACGTGCGCAGCGCATGCGCGACGTTCTGCGTGGCGACCACCGCGAGATAACCCGCCGTGAGCTGCCTCGCCTGAAAGCCGGGCACCGAGACCCAGCGCGTCTCGGGCCGCCGCCACCAGCCGAACACGTTGGGCTGGTGGAACAGCTGGATGCCCATGTCCTTCATCAAGTACTGCACGACGTCGAGGCGCTGCGCCGCGTCGTAGGGCGCGCGCAGCGCGAGCGCCCGTAACAAGCCGACCACGAACTCGACGGGGTTTCGCACTTTCCCGGTACGCGCCGCGCTGCCGTAGAACTCGGCGTGGCTGAAGACCGCGCGCAGTGCATCCCGCACGTTCACGCGCCCGCTCGCGAGCGCCGCGGTCGCGATCTCGTCCACCAGCGCCGCGCTCGGCGTGAAGTGCGCGAAGAACTGCCAGAGCAACTTCGCGAGTGTGCGCGCTGCGATCGCGCCGGCGCCGCTCGCAGTGACCAGGTGCTCGACGAGGTCGAGCGTGCCCTGCCCGCCCGCGTTGCCCACCAGATCCCAGTTGCCGCTGCGCGCGAAGAAGGTCTTGGCGGCGTAATCGTGCGCGGGCCCGTAGAAGATGTGGTCGACGCCCGTCGAGGGCAGGATCGTGTAGCCGGTGCCGGCGCGCGCGGCGGCGATTACGTCGTCGTGCGTGTAGTTGCCGACGCCGAGGCTGAACAACTCCATCAGCTCGCGCGCGTAGTTCTCGTTCGGGTTCGTCGCGGTGCTGATCCAGTTGTCGAGGTAATAGAGCATCGCGGGGTCGACGCTGGTGGCGGCGAGTAGATTTCCGAAATCGCCGAGCGCCTGTTCGCGGAATAACAAGTTCTGTTTGCGCAGCGTGGAGTGGTGGCAGTAGACCAGATCCTTGTCGAGCGACGACACCAAGAGGCCGTGCCAGAACAGCGTCATCTTCTCGCGCAGCGGATGCGGCAGAGGGAGATTTGCGGCGATCTCGGCCGCGCGCTGTTTCTCCAGCTTCTTGCGCTTCTTCTTCTTCTTCACGCCGGCCGTCGTCACGAACGAGAGCACGAAGCGCGATTGCGTCATGCGGTCGAGCACCCAGCGCCCGAGTTCCTGCGTCTCGAAGTAGGGCTCGACTCCGATGCAGGTGGGCGGCGACATGCTCGGCACTGGCGTCGCATAGATCGGGGCGGCAGCGAGCCGCGCATCGGCGAGCAGCGAATCCACGAGGCTCGCGAGCGAGCTGTGCTGGGCGGCTAGGAACTGCACCTCGGCGCCGGTCGCCCCGAAGCCCGCGCGCTTACAGAGATGGGAGACATCATCGACGTTCAGCATGTCTGGCCCCCCGCGCGTCCGAGGTGAGTGCCCTCGAGCGGGCTTTCGTATTACGGCTTCACGAGAAGCGGATCTCGATTAGCGGGCTCTGGGCCTCCCAGAGCGGCAGCTGGCCAGCGCGGTCGGCCGCGATCCGGGCGAGGTTCGCCCGCATGCCTGCGCGGCCGGCCGCGGGAACGTTCGGGATCCACGCGTCCGGCACGTTGCCGTCGATCTGCCCAAGGATGCGCGTGAGCAGGCGTCGGCGTTCCGCCGGCCCCGTGACCGCGCGCGCGTAGGCCGGGAGATCGCGCTGCAACGTCTGCTTCATGTGCACGGTAAACCGCGGCTCGGCGAGCAGGTTGCGGTACCACTGCCGAGCGCTGCCCGCCGGGCCGGGCGCGCCTGTTAGGTAGAAACGTCCGCCGCTGCGCCAGAACCAGATCTCGGTGCGGCGCGGCTCCCCGCTGCTGCGCCCGCGCGTGCTGATGTCGACGACGCGGTCGTGGGCGAGTGCGGCGAGCACATCGGCATCGAGGGTTGGCGCGAACGCGGGGCCGTCGAAGCGCTCGCGCATCGCGAACTCGCGCACGCTCTTGCGCTTCAGTTGCGTGAGCCGCTTCAGCGGCACGCCGATCGGCAGCACCGCCGCGAGCGCGAACTGCTTGGGGATGCCGAGCAGCTCCTGCGCAGCCGGCTCGGCGCCGGTGCAGAACGTGGTGAGCGTGCCCGCGAGCCCCTCGGCGTTCGCCGCGAGCAACAGGTTCCAGACGAACGGGTAGACCGACGCGCCACTGATTACGCCGACGCGCGCGAGTTGGCTGTCGAACGAGGCGAGCACCGCCAGATCGACGCACACCACCAGCAGCACCGGAGCCTTCGCGAGCACATCGACCAGCCGCGGCGAAACCGGCGCCGCGTCGATCTGCGCCTGCGTGAGGCGAGTCGGGTGAATCGTGTTCCACGGGCTCTCGCCCGCACCCACTTGCGCCGCGTAACGCCGCATCGTCGGCACCGCGAGCTCCGCCAACGCGCGCTTGGTGCGCTCCTCGCGCACCACGATTACGCGCCAGCCCTGGCGGTTGCCGCCGCTCGGTGCGAAGCGCGCGTCGTCGAGCATGCGCCGCAGGGCGTCGTCGGGCACGGGCGCGCCCGTGAACTCGCGCGCCGAGAAAGTGGTGCGCATGGCTTCCAAGAGATCCATCGCGTCTGAACTCCGTTCGGCTGCGGCTGCCTGCGCGCGACTCACGCCACAAGGCAGCGCGGGGTTTCAGATCTGCACCAGCTCCAAGTACGACTCGCGGAACATCACGTAGGAGACGTCGCCAGTCGCCGGGTAGGCCTGCTTGTTGCGCTCGATCACGCGCGATTTATCAGGCGAGCCGAGACGGAAGTGCGAGTAGCCGACCTCTTGGAAGATGTCGTCGCGCCAACGCGGGGCGATCGTCTCGCCGGACAGCGGCGTCAGCAGGCCGATCGTCACGCCAGGTTCGCGGCGCACCAGCCGGTGAAGAGTCGCGATGCCGTGATAACTCGTGGGCGGCGCGGCGGGCTCGATCGCGAACTGCTTCGCGTAGGCATCGAGCGTGGCGGCGAGTTCGGCGGGATCGGTCCACACGAACACCGCGTGGTTCTCGTGGCGGCTCGGCGCGGACTCGGTGAGCTCGTAGCGCTGCGTGTCGGGGCCGCGCAGCAGCAGCGCGGCAGTGTCGCCCGCGAGGAACGCAGCTTCCGCACCCGCGCCGAGCAGCGGCGTAACAAGCGCCCCCGCGCGCCACGCCTGATAAAGAGCGCGCGGCTCTGGATGCGGGAAGCGGAAGATTGTCTCGCCGACGCGCGGGGTCGGCACTGCCGGCGGGAACACCGAGGCGTAGGACGTGAAGCAGTCCTTCTCGAGATAGTCGGCGTCACCGATCTGCCCGCGGCGGTAGATGAACTGGCGCCCCACGCCGGGGTAGAGGTTGCGAACGAGCGGCTCGAAGCCGGCGAGCCGCAGAAAGCGATCCGTGTCGCCGAGCATGCCCGTGAGCGGCACGTCCGCCTGCGACGCGCCCGGCGCCGGCGGCTCCTCCCAAAGCGTCGTCCCGTAGTGCGGAATCGCAGGCGTGCGCATGACGCGCAGCCTACCTCGACTAGGGACGTTCCAAGACGACCGCTTCGAAACACCCCGGGACGTTCCACGACGAAACGCCCCGCCGCGCGCGCCTCCGCAGGCAACGTGCGCGGAGCCGCTATGCGTTGCCCCTTCCGATGGTTTGGACTCCATGGAAAACTCTCGTCAACCAACGTTCCGCTGGGACCGAGTCGAGCCCTGGCCAGGAGGCACGCGCATGTTTCGCTTGATTCAGGAGCACCACGGCATCTCGACCACAAACCTCGCGGCGCTGAAGGCATCCCTGCGCGCGGTGGGATTCACGGCGACGCAGCCGGGTGCGCCGGAGCCGCTCGTCTATCGAAACCAGCCGGGCGACCTGATCGGGCAACTCACAGCCGCGGTGCTCGGCGACCACTACGAGACGCACTACGTCGAGAACCTCACGACCGGGCAGCAGATCGACCTGATCGAACTCGACCCCGCGTTCACGACGCCGCGGCCGAGCGCGCGCACGCTTCAGGGAGATCTCGTGATCGGCCTGCAGGCCGCGGAGCCGCGCGCCGCGTACGACGCGATGCAGGCTGCCGACCCGTCCGCGCGCTTCAGTGCGCCCAGCGAGGACGCGCACGAGAAGGGCCTGCGCTTCGCGGGCCGCGACAGCCAGCAGTTCGTGCTGACGCGCGAGCGCCCGTTCGCGGTGCTGCACTACAGCGCACAAGATTGGCCCGCAGCGCTGCGCTTCTACGAAGAAGTGCTGCGCGTCGGCGTCTCGCCGCGCGAGCCGCGCACGGCGGGCGCCCGGCGCTTCGGGCTCGATGGCATCCACGGGCGCATGGACATCGAAGTGAGCGCCGAGACGCCGCGCATGCCGTTCGGTGATTATGGCAAGCACTACCCCGCGGCGAACCACTACCGCCTCGTCGGCCGGGATGTCGACGGCATCGTGGCGCGGCTCGGCGCCAGCGGCCTCGGTGGCTTCGTGCTGCCTGCGGTGCGCGGCTTCGCGTTCGTCCACGGCCCGGCGAACGAGACGATCGAGATCTTCCAGCCCGGCCCGGGTGTGCTCGAGGCGCCCAGCGCCGCGTAGGGCGTGCCGACTCGTTCGCAAAAAGGGACGTGCCCCCCGCCTGCGAGATTTCGTCGTGGAACGTCCCGGGGTGTTTCGACGCGTTTGTCGAGGAACGTTTTGGCCGCGACTGCGGTGTAGAGTGCGCGGGAACTCGAAGGGAGCGCGTCGTGAAGCAATCCGCAGTGGTGAACCCGGCCTCGATGAAAGGGCTCTACGACAATTTTCACTTCGCGGCGGCAGCGCGTTCGAGTGATCTGCTGATTTGCTCGGGACAACTCGGCGTGGGCCCCGACGGCCGCGCCATCGCCGACCCGGCGGCGCAGTTCGCGGCAGCCTTCGAGGGCGTGCGCGCGGTGCTCGCAGAAGCGGGTCTCGATTTCA